>CACPJJ010000007.1 GCA_902634305.1 uncultured Pelagibacteraceae bacterium
CTAAATTTTTATCAAGGTCATTTGAAATAATTTCTCCACTCACATAAAGCATTTTTCCTGATGAAGTATTAAAATTTTGTAGTATTAATTCTTCTAAATTTTTTACATTACCTCCAGCTGTTATTACATTTTGAAATCCAAGGCTAAGTGCTTTCTTCTCTGTTGCACTTCCAACACAAAAACAGATAATTTTTTTATCAATCATTTTTGTATCTAAGAATTTTAATGCATTGGCACTTGTAAAAATTATCGCTTTATAATCTAAAAAATTTATTTTTTCATATTCAATTTTTTCAATTTGAATAACTGGCATATGCGAAACCTTATGTCCAAGTTTACTAAATTTTAATATTAATTCCTCACAGTCCTCTAAAGGTCTTGTAAACAAAATATGCATTCTATTTTTTATAACTCCCTTTAGATTGTTTTTTTAAATTTTCACCAATTTCTATTCCTAATTCTGCTGCATGTTTTATATCTTTAGAAGACTTGCAATAAAATCTTTCTTTTCCATCCAAAGAAAAAAGTTCTGCCTTAAGTGTAATATTTTCATTATTTATTAATGATATTGCTCCCACTGCTGTTTCACAATCTCCTTCTAAAACTTTAAGAACATTTCTTTCTGCTTGAGCACTATTAAAAGTTTTTTCATTATTTATTTTTTTTAAAACATTTTTTATATATTCATCATCTCTTTTACATTGCAATGCTATAACTCCTTGTCCAACACTTGGAATAATTTCATCTATAGAAAAAATCTCAGAAATGTGTTCATCTAAATTTAGAGAATTAATACCAGCAAAAGATAAAATTATCGCATCATATAAATTTTGATTTAACTTGTTAATCCTAGTATCAACATTTCCTCTAATTAATTTGTAATTTAAATCACTTCTTTTATTTTTTAACTGAAATTCTCTTCTAAAAGAAGAAGTTCCTATTATTGAATTTTGATTTAAATCTTTAAATTTTATTTTATTTTTCGAAATTAATACCTCTCTAGGATCGTTTCTTTCCAAAAAACAATTTGTTAATAATCCATCAGTTTCATCTGAGGGCATATCTTTTAAAGCATGTACAGCAATATCAATTTTGTTTTCTAATAATTCTTTTTCAATTTTGTTCGAAAAAAGTCCTTTGCCTCCTATTTCAGAAAGTCTATCCTTTTGATTTAAATCTCCTGCTGTAGTAATTTTTTTTATTTCTACGCTCTCGATATTGAATTCTTTGGATACTTTTAAAATTTTTTCTTTTGCTTTTTCAGCATAGATTAATGCTAATTTACTTCCTCTTGATCCAATAATAATTTTTTTGCTTTTCATTAAATTAATTTATAATCCATCTTTATATTTAGAATTTTAAATTAATAAAAACTAATTTATGTCGAAAAAACCTGTAATTCTTGGAATAGAGTCTAGTTGTGACGAAACTGCAGTGGCTTTGATTACAGAAAATAAGGAAGGTGAGCCAGAAATTTTATCCAATATAGTTTCTAGCCAAGTAGATATTCATAAAGAGTTTGGAGGTGTAGTCCCCGAGCTTGCTGCCAGAGCTCATATAGAAAAAATAGATTTGATCACAAAAAAAGCATTACATGAAAGTAGAATTAATTTAAATGATATAGATGCAGTTGCTACAACTGCGGGTCCTGGATTAATAGTTTGTTTATCTGTTGGGCTAAATTTTGGTAAAGCAATTGCGGCATCCTTAAAAAAACCATTCATTGCTGTCAATCATTTGGAAGGGCATGCTTTAAGTCCTAAATTAAATTCAAAAATAAATTACCCTTATCTTTTACTTTTAATATCTGGAGGACACAGCCAATTTTTATGTGTTGAAGGACTGGGAAAATATAAAAGACTTGGAACGACTATTGATGATGCTGCTGGAGAAGCATTTGATAAAACTGCAAAATTACTCGGTATCGAATTTCCAGGTGGTCCACAAATAGAAGTACTGGCAAAAAAAGGTGATCCAACAAAATTTGATTTACCAAAGCCTATAATTAATAAAGGTGGGTGCAATTTATCTTTTGCAGGACTTAAAACAGCTATTCTTAGAATTTCAAAAAATATAAAAAATGAAAAAGATAAATATGATCTTGCAGCTTCTTTTCAAAAAACAATGGAAGAGATATTATACAAAAAAAGCAAAGTCGCTTTTCAAGAATTTAATAATATTAATAAAAATAAAAATAAAACTTTTGTTGTAGCTGGTGGTGTTGCGGCAAATAAAAAAATAAGAGAAATTTTAATAAGACTCTGTAAGGAAGAAAATTTTGAAGCAATATTTCCACCAATTAACTTATGTGGAGATAATGCTGCAATGATTGCATTTGCTGGATTAGAAAAATTCAAACAAAATCAATTTAATGATTTAGATTTTCCTGCAAAGCCAAGATGGCAACTAGATGAAAATGCTATTTTTTTAAAAGGAGCTGGTGTAAAAATTTAATGAAGTACTGGTTATTAAAACCAACACTTGTGATACATCGTTAAGACTCTACCGACTCCCACTAACCTTTACCTTATCTTTACAATCAAAAATGTTGATTAAAGCTGATTATAATCAGCAAATGTATATCACGTTGCATAGTACGAAACTTACTCAAATTTTCGCCATTATTAATTGTTATATTAATAATTGTTAAAGTTCGTATTCAGAATTTTAATAACTCCAAACATATGCAATTAGAACTATTCGATTATAGAAGGGATCGCCTTTTCGACTCTGAAAATCAAATTGCTCACTATTACGATATATTAAGCGAAACTCATGACTCAATTAGTTATTCAGAGCATATTGATCCCAAAAAAGGACACTCAATTTGTGGAATGGAATATGAAGAATATGTAGACGTAAAAAAGGATAAATTAAGTGGATTAACCTATGATCAGATATTAACTTATTTAAAAGATACTAAAAAGGAGAATAGGCTTGAAAAACTCAAGGCTCTATATAAATTTCGTAATATTCCTTTTGAAGCAGATCTGTTTACCTGGCATAATGATGAACTATAAAGTTATGTCATATACTTATCAAACGAAAAAAGAAGATTTAGAAAAATGGTTTAAATTTTCTATTGAATATTGGCTAAATCCTAAAAAAGGAAAAACCGGAAGAACTAGCGGTCAGCCAAGGGGATTAGGTGATATTTTAGACTCTTTCATGATGAAAATTATTGAGACTGGAGTTGCTAAAATAATTGAAGAAAATTTTTGTCAAAGTAAAGAACTTATCACGGATGATGAAATAAAACCAAATAATGTTATTAGAGATGATCCTGACATATTTAAAATTAAAGAAAACGAGAATGAAAGAGATCCTAAAGTATTTATAGAAATTAAATATCATAATGCTAATGCACATTGGATAGGTCCAAGAACTAAACAAATTGAGGCATTTGAAACTGGGTCATCAAGGTTAAATATAAACAATAATAATATATATATAATTGGTGCAGATATAATAAATGATTCAAGCATAAGTGAAGATAAGGGTAAAAAAGACTCGTTATTAGGAATTTTTTTAAAATCTTCAACCAATCTAGACTATTTTAACGATTTTTATGAAACTTTACCAAAAATACAAATTAGGTATGCACTAAGGTTAAAAGATCTTAAAGACAAAGGTACTATAGTAGGTAAAGGTGATTATTTTTTAAGTACAACTATTTTTGAAAAAAACAAATATGAAAATTTTTTTAAAGATGAAAATTTAAAAGAACGATTAAAAATTGTTGAGTACCCTCACTGGAATAAAGAAAATAATGAAATCACTTTATGTTTACAACCAGAGCCTAAAAAAAATGGAAATAACAAAGTAAAAGTACCACTTAAAAATAATCCAATTGAAAACTATGGTAAATTTAAAATTATTGGTGCAGATATCGAATTTATTCTTAAAGAAAATGAACTTTCAGATAGATATTTTATTTTGTGTAAAGAAGATATTAAATTAAGTAATAATTTTTTTGGAGAATACAATTTAAAAAAAAATAATATTTATAGTTTTCAGTTACAATCTATGGGAAGAGATCCTACAATTAAAAATGAAAATTTGTTTATTTCAGAAAATTATTTAAAAAAACTTCAAGTAAATGAAGAAATTGACAGTATAGAAAATGTTTTAAAAGAAATTGGTGAAAATGCTTAAATTATCGATTTAAGTATTATTTTTGCGATCTTTGCAATTAAAGAGACTGTCACTGCATTACCTGCTTGTTTATATCTTTGTGAAACTGGCATATCATCTGGGAATTTAAAACTTTTTGGAAATCCTTGAAAATTTAAACACTCTCTTGGCGTAAGCTTTCTTATACCTAAACCATTTTTAATTAATGGAACATTGTGTCCTCCTGTACCCATATTGGCTGTTAAAGTTGGACATTCATTACTTTTGTTTTCTCTTACATAAACTCTTCGCCATTGATAAGCAGTATTTGAAGAAGTAATGGCTTTTTTTAAATCCTTATACATGTAAGCGTTTTGTTTATAATAATATCTCTCGTCAACCTCACCAACCTCCAACATATCTCTAAACTTCTTTTTAGTTTTGCTTTTTGTTAAAGGTAAATAAGAATTAAATATTGAACTAGATGTTTTTTTATTTGGCTCAAAGTCCCAATCAGCTTCATCTTTAAATCCTATAATAAAGGTTCTTTCTCTATTTTGAGGAATATCCGTGTGGACAGAAGTATTAAACACATTCCAAAAAACTGAATACCCTAAATCTCTCAATGACTTTGTTATTACCTTTGCAGTTTTGCCTCCATCATGTCCTCTAATGTTTTTTACATTTTCAAGCATAATTACTTTGGGCATTTTGGGTAATTCTGTAATTGCTCTACAAATTTCAAAAAAAAGATTTCCTCTTGGGTCTTTAAAGCCTTTTTGATAACCTGCGACTGAAAAAGCCTGACAAGGAAAACCTCCCACTAAAATATCAACAGGTTTTAATTTTTTAAAATCAATTTTTCTAATATCTTCTGAATAAAGTTTATGATTATAATTATGTTTAAAACTTCTTACACAATAAGGATCGTTCTCATTAGACCAAAGTATCTTAAAATTAGCTAATTCAAAACCAAGTTCAATTCCTCCAATTCCTGAAAATAAACCACCGACTTTATGCATTTAATAATTTTAATTGACCAGTTGAAGCATTATATTATATGTTTTTTGATCTTACTATGAATAATTCTAAAAAAAATTACCTATGTTTTATTACTACTGATGCTGAAAAAGAAGCAATGGAAATATATGAAGATAGAATCAAAAATAATTTATGGCCAATATATCATAGGACAAATCAGTTTCGAAAAGTTTTAAAAAATGTAAAAGTTGTTTTTTACTTGGCAGGAAATGGTAATTCTGCACAACACTTTATTGGAACTGCAACAATTGAAAAAATTATAGAAAAATTTGAAAATTTAAATGTAAATACATCAAAAGTTAAATTTTTTGTAAAATTCAAAGATATTAAAAAATTTGAAAATTTTATTTTTATTAAAGATATTATTAACGAGCTTGATTTTATAAATATAAAGGAAAAATACGGACTTACTTTTCAAGGTGGTGTAACTGAAGTGGATGAAAAATCTTATAAAGTTATCATGAAAAGAGACAAAAATTAAATGAAGTACTGGTTACTTAAATCTGAGCCTGACGTTTGGTCAATCGATCAGCAAAAAAAAACTGGAATTAAAGGAGCTCCATGGGATGGGGTTAGAAATTATCAGGCTGCCAAGAACTTAAAAAGTATGAAAAAAGGTGATCTTTGTTTTTTCTATCATTCAAATATCGGAAAAGAAATTGTTGGTACAGTTGAGGTTATTAAAGAAGCTTATTTAGATAAAACAGATAAAAGTGGTCGCTTCGTTGCGGTCACAGTAAAGTTTAAAGGTAAATTATCTAAGCCAGTAACTCTTGAAAACATTAAAAACAATAAGAAATTAAGCCATTTAGGATTGATAAAGCAAAGCAGACTATCGGTAATGCCAGTTGACTCTAAAAGCTGGAAAATTATTTTGAAGATGAGTAGTATTGATAAAAAATAAATCTTTATGCCAAAAAAGAAAAAAAGAAAAAAAATTAAAAAGAAAAAATCTAAAAAAAGAAAAGTAAAAACAAGAAAAAAAAGATTAAAAAAAGTTAAATCTAAAAAAATTGAAAATACAGAATTAATTTATAAACCAAAAAGTGATTGGATAAAAAAAGCTATAGTAAATAAATCTGGATATGAAAAAAAATATTCAGAGTCTATAAAAAACAACGATAACTTTTGGAAAAAAGAAGGCAAAAGAATTACCTGGATCAAGCCATATACAAAAATTAAAGATTATAAATACAGCAAAACTGATGTTAATATTAAATGGTTTTATGATGGAACTTTAAATGCTTCAGCTAACTGTATTGATCGTCACTTAAAGAAAAATAAAGATAAAACTGCAATAATTTGGGTTGGTGATGATCCAAAAGTTCAGAAAAAAATTAGCTACAAACAATTACACCAAGAGGTTTCAAAGGTGGCAAATGGATTAAAAGAAATAGGAGTAAAAAAAGGGGATAGAGTTACAATTTATTTAACTATGATACCTGAGTTGGCATATACAATGCTAGCATGTGCAAGAATAGGAGCAGTTCATTCAATTATTTTTGGAGGTTTTTCAGCAGATAGTATTACTGGAAGGATTAATGATTGCAAATCTGACTATGTTATTACTGCTGACGAAGGTGTTAGAGGAGGAAAAATTATACATTTAAAAGCAACAGTTGATGAAGCTCTTTTGAATTGTCCAAATGTAAAAAAGTGTGTTGTAGTAAAACGAACTGGAAACAGAATTAATTGGGATGAAAGTAGAGATGTTTGGTATCACGATATAACTAAAAAAGCTTCAAAGAATTGTGAGCCTGAGGAAATGAATGCTGAAGATCCATTATTTATTTTATATACATCTGGATCCACAGGAAAGCCAAAAGGAGTTTTACATACGACTGGTGGTTATATGGTTTATGCATCAATGACCCATCAGTATATTTTTAACTATAAACCAAAAGATATATACTGGTGCACTGCTGATATTGGGTGGGTTACAGGCCACAGTTATATAATTTATGGGCCTCTTTCAAATGGAGCAACAACAATCATGTCAGAAGGTATTCCTAATTATCCCGATTGGTCCAGATGGTGGCAAATAGTAGATAAGTATAAGGTAAATATTTTTTATACTGCTCCAACTGCAATAAGAGCCATGATGAGAGAGGGAGATGGTCCGGTAAAAAAAACATCGAGAAAAACTCTAAAATTACTTGGAACTGTTGGAGAACCAATAAATCCAGAAGCTTGGCAATGGTATTTTAAAACTGTAGGGGATTCTAGATGTCCTATTGTAGATACTTGGTGGCAAACCGAAACAGGTGGAATATTAATTAGTCCACAATCTGGAGCAATAGATTTAAAACCTGGATCAGCAACAAAACCTTTTTACGGAATCAAGCCAGAAATAGTTGATAAAGATGGTAAAGTTCTAAAAGGAGAGGCACAAGGAAGGTTATGTATAGCTCAATCTTGGCCAGGTCAAATGAGATCTGTGTATGGAGACCATAATAGATTTATAGAAACATACTTTTCTCAGTTCGATGGAAAATATTTTACTGGAGACGGGTGTAGAAGAGATAAAGATGGTTACTATTGGATAACTGGAAGAGTGGATGATGTTATAATTGTATCAGGGCATAATTTAGGAACTGCTGAAGTAGAGAGTGCCTTTGTTGCACATTCAAAAGTTGCAGAGGCTGCGGTAGTTGGATGTCCTCATGATATAAAAGGAAACGGATTATATTGCTATGTAACTTTGAATGTAGGAGAAGAACCCAGCGGTGACCTGGAAAGAGAATTAAAGTTATGGGTAAGAAAACAAATTGGTGCAATTGCTACACCGGATTTCATTCAGTTTGCACCTGGACTACCCAAAACAAGGTCTGGGAAAATTATGAGAAGAATTTTAAGAAAGATTGCGGCTAACGAGCACGAACAACTTGGGGATACAACAACCTTGGCTGATCCGAGTGTAGTTAAAAGTTTAGTTGATAATAGAAAAAATATTTAGAATTTAATTCTCTCGTTAAATTCTTTTTTAACAATGTCCCACTTTAAAATTACAGAATTTAAAACAATCTTACGATCAAGGTTTTTTAATTCATCAGCTATAGGTGCCCATTTATATAATGATAATGCACTAGGATTAAATGGAAGATCATTACAATAAGTATTCCAATTAATATTTTGTAATCTATCATTAAAATTCTTTTTTGCTTCCTCAATAATATCTAATGGCATTTTATTTGTAGTTTCATCATCTAAAATTTTTAGAAATATTTCTTTAGCTTTATCTATATCTTGATAATTCAAATTATTTTTTAAATAAGAAAATGTAAAGAATGTTAGATCTTGAAGAGCAACTGCATATATATTCCACTTGGCTAAATTTACAGATGCCATAAATTCATCATTTTCAAAATGAAGAACGTATCTTGTTCCCATTCTAGTTTTTAAATAGCCATAAAGAGTAACTTGGGTAACCCATGCTGATTTAGACTGAATAAAATCCTCTAACTCATCCAAATTACTTATTTTTGTCTTTGGTATGAAGGCTTTAAATAGAGAAAAAAGATAAATCTTAAAATCTTTCCAAGTTAGGTCTTTCCAAGTTAATTTGTATTTTGCCATAAAAATAGCTATTTATTTATTTTATACCCTAAAAACACCACTATTATTAACAATTTTAACACTTTAAATCTCTTTCATAATGGTTATGGTTTCCGCCAGTTATAACTAAAAGAGGAGATAATAATGTCAAAACAAGCACAACACTGGGAAAAGACCAGAGGATTGCTAATTGTAACATTAGCAATTTGGTTTGTATTCTCAATTGGCATCTTCCTTTTTGGCGCTGAAATGGAGTCCATTGGTGGACCCTTCGGTTATCCACTGACATATTGGTTTACTTGTCAAGGGTCTCTTGGAATTTTTGTAATCCTAATTTTCTGGTTTGCGAACAGACAAGAAAAAATCGATGAAGAGTTCGGCTTCAGTGAAAAAGGAGATGATTAATGATTAAAGGTAATTTTATAGATAATTTGCCTAAAGTTTATGGAATCTACACAGGTGGATTTTTAGCTTTCATAATCATTATGGCAATTGGCGAACAGATGGGTATGTCAGCAAAAGCAATAGGAATTGCATTCGTTGCTTTTACTGTGGCCATCTACGCTATAATTGGTTATCTATCACGTACAGCACAAGCTGATGCTTATTACGTAGCTGGAAGACAAGTACCGACCGTGTTCAATGGAATGGCGACTGCCGCAGACTGGATGTCTGGTGCATCGTTCGTTGCAATGGCAGGTGGTATTTACTTTAAAGGTTACGGTTATATGGCACTACTTGTAGGTTGGACTGGTGGATACGTATTAGTTGCATCTTTATTAGCACCATACCTAAGAAAATTTGGCTGTTACACAGTTCCAGATTTTATTGGTACAAGATACGGTGGTAATTTAAGTAGATTTCTAGCAGTAGTGGTCTTAACTGTTGCTTCATTTACATATGTAACTGCACAAATTAACGCTACAGGTACTATTGCATCTGTTGCTTTAGATATCCCATTCCAATACGCGGTTTATGTTGGATTAGTGAGTATTTTACTATGTTCAATGTTAGGTGGTATGAGAGGGGTAACTTGGACACAGGTTGCACAATATATTGTACTGATAATAGCTTACTTGCTTCCAGTATTTTGGATCAGTAACAAAATGGGTGCGGGTTTCTTCCCACACTTTATGTTAGCTGATGAAGTTGCGAGAATTGCTGATCTTGAAGCCCAATTTGGTTTAGGGACAGTAAAAAACTCTGCGGCTGATTTAGCAACTGTGCCGAAAGGTTTAGCAGGTATAACTAAAGCTCACTCAGCGGTTAACGCTACGCCTTGGGCATTTATTTCATTAGCATTAGCGATGATGATGGGAACAGCTTCATTGCCTCACGTAATGATGAGATATTTCACTACTCCAAGTGTAAAAGCAGCTAGAAAATCAGTAGGTTGGTCTTTATTCTTTATCTTCCTACTTTATTCTTCTGCTCCAATGTTAGCGACACTATCTAAATTGTCATTGATAGATCCTAACTTAGCGACTGGAATTATTGGTAAATCGATAAGTGAAGTTCAAGCGATAGATTGGTATCAAAACTGGAACCAAGCAAACTTAATGTTTGTAAGCGACTTTAACGGAAATGGAACTCTTGAATTAAACGAGTTTTTCATGGGTGGTAAAGCCGTTGTGTTAGCAACTCCAGAAATAGCTGGATTACCATACGTAATCTCAGGTCTAGTTGCTGCTGGAGGTATGGCAGCTGCCATGTCGACAGCCGATGGTTTAATTCTAGCAATTGCAAATGCTTTGTCTCATGACTTGTACTACAAGATCATTGATCCAAAAGCAGAAACTGCAAAAAGACTAGTTGTTGCAAGGGTATTACTTGTAGTAATTGGTTTTGCTGGAGCAACTATTGCGGCAATGGAGATCCAAGGTATCTTAGGTTCAGTAATCTGGGCTTTTGACTTTGCGATGTCTGGATTGTTCTTCCCACTTGTACTTGGTGTATGGTGGAAGAGAGCTAATAGAGAAGGTGCTATAGCTGGTATGGCTTTAGGTCTTGCTTCTGGTATGGGTTACCTGATTTGGGTACGAAATGGTGGAAGTGGATTCTTAGGTATTACACAGTTAACGTTTGGTATCTTTGGTTCAGCTGTCAGCTTAGTATCTATGGTTGTGGTAAGTTTAATTACTTCAGAGCCTGATGCTGCTACGCAAAAAATGGTTGATGAGGTTCGAGTACCATCTGGTAAATCGATCCTTGGTAAACAACACTAAATAATCTTTTAAAGGGGCGATTGATTTCGCCCCTTTTAATTTCTCACTTTTTAAAATATAAATTTCACAATGTCTGCTAATTTTCATCCTCTAGTCTATATAATTGATTATATTCTTGGAATAATCATGTGGACTTTGATTGGAAGAGTTGCAATGAATATTTTCCAAAAAGAAGACTCTGAATTCTTTTTTATGAAAGTGTTTGTTAAATTTACTAATCCATTAATTTATATGTTTAAGCCCATAACCCCTTCATTTATAATCCATCCGCTAGTACCTTTATATGTGGCTTGGTTTTTCTTTATGATAAGATTTTACTTAATGCCATGGATTTTGGGTTATTCTGTAATGGGCATGTTGTCTTTTCCTCTGGAAAGTGAAATTTCGAGACAAATTTACCAATTTTTTAATTCAATTAAATTTTAAAAATTGATACTAGTAAATCTAGCTATCAATGAAAAAAATACAAATTTCACCATCAATTCTGTCAGCTGATTTCAGTCAGTTGGGAAACGAAATAAAAAGATTAGAAGAAGGTGGTGCAGATATGATTCACGTTGATGTGATGGATGGTCATTTTGTTCCCAACCTTACAATTGGTCCTCCTGTAATTAAAAGATTGCGTAATTGTACCAAGCTACCTTTTGATGTTCATTTAATGATATCTCCAGTACATAAATATATTGAAGATTTTTCAAAAGCAGGGGCAGATATAATTACAATTCATCCAGAAGCGACGGATAATTTAAATGAATCAATCAATCTTATAAGAAAACTTAATAAAAAAATTGGAGTTTCTTTAAATCCTGACACAAAATTAAGTGTTATAGAAAATATTTTAGATCAAATAGATCTTGTTTTAATTATGAGTGTTTATCCTGGATTTGGTGGTCAAAAATTTATGCCAGAGGTTATAGAAAAAATTAAAAATTTAAAAAAAATAAAAGAAGAAAAAAAACTTAATTTTGATATTGAAGTTGACGGTGGTATTAACTTTAAAAATAGCAAAATTGTAATAGAAGCAGGAGCTAATATTTTAGTTTCAGGAACAACTATTTTTAAAGAAAATAATGGTAATGTTAAAAAAAATATTGATTCTTTGAAATTAGTATAAATTAATGATTTTAAAAAATTCTTTGAATTTTATTAGTGAATTTTTTAATTATTCTTCAAATCAAATAAGAAAGATTTATTTAAGTTCTAGAATTTATAATAAAAAAATATCTAGAATTGATGACAAACTCATCGAATATAAACCAAGTCCAAATTTGCTTGATTGTTTAATAAAGTATGACAAAAAAAAAAATAATATTGAAAATTTTTACTTAAATTCTGTCTGGACCAAACAAGATATAAAAGAAACTGATTATAAAAAACTTCATAGTTTTTTCTGGTTATTTACAATTGATTTAAAATCATCAAAAAAAATTACTCAATCAATTATTTTAAATTGGATAGAAAAAAATCAAAAATATAATTCCAAAAACTGGGAAATAGATACTTTATCAAAAAGAGTTATTGCTTGGATATCAAATTCAAAACTAAGTTATGATAGTAGTGATGAATCTTATAAAGAAAAGTTCAATAGAAATATAAAAAAACAGGTTAATCATTTAATTAACGAAATAAATAGATCAAAATGGGTAAATGATAAGATGATCGGATGCGCTTCAATTATATTGTGCGGTCTTTCATATAAAGATGAAAAATATTTAAATTATGGATTGAGTCTTTTAAAAAAAATTATTGATTTTTCTTTTGATGCACAAAGTTTTCCAAAATCAAGAAACTTACGACAACTTTTATTTTATTTAAAATATTTTGTTTTAATAAGAGAATGGCTTAAAGAGTCACAAAATGAAATTCCAGAATATTTAAATGAAATTATTTTCTTCTTAGGACAAAATTATAATTTTACATGGCAAAAAACTAATCAAAATTTATTATTTAACGGAAACCATATAAACCCGAATTTTGATTTTGATAAATATTTAAGTTTTCACAACTATAAGTTTAAAAATGAAAGTAATGAATGTGGAGGATATGCTATTTTAAAGAATAAAAATGTTATTCTTTCGGTTGATTTAGGATCTTCTCCTCAAAAAAAATTTAGTGGCGATTATCAATCTGGAGCTTTATCTTTTGAAATTTTTTTTAATGACTGTAAATTAATTTCTAATTGCGGTTACTTCCAGAATTATAAACACCAGCTTAATTCAATCTCGAAATCAACTGCAACACATTCAACAGTTATTTTAGATAATAGATCTTCATGTAAAATGAAAAAAGACACTGATGGTGTTTTTAAAGTGGATGAGGAACTAAAAATACTAAAAAAATCTATTTTATCTGAAAAGAAATATTGGAACATCTCTGGTTCTCATGATGGTTACCTAAAAAAGTATGGTGTGATTCATGAAAGAAAAATAGAATTTTTTATAGAAAAAAATAAGTTTATTGGAACAGATAAATTAATCAAAAAAAAAAAATTTAAAAGTTCAAATTTTGAAATTAGATTTCATTTTATACCTGGTACTAAAATAACTAAAACTCAAGATGAAAAATCAATTCTTATTGAAATAGAAAATTCTGGATGGAAATTTTCATCTAAAGATCATAAGATAGATGTTGAAACTGGCTTATATTTCGGTAAAAAAAACTCTTTTGTTGAAAATCAAAATATATTTATTTCAGGATTAACTCAAAATGAAGATCAAGAAATTATGTGGGAATTAGTAAAAATTTAATGAAAAAAATAAATAAAGCTTTAATTTCAGTTTCTGATAAAAAAAATTTAAATTTACTTTTAAAAACTTTATCAAAACATAAAATTCAAATTATAAGTTCTGGTGGTACATTTAAGAAAATTAAAAAACTAGGCTATAAATGTTTAGAACTATCAAAATATACTGGATTTAAAGAAATATTGAATGGAAGAGTTAAAACTCTTCATCCCAAAATTCATGCTGGAATTCTGAGCAAAAGAGGGAATAAATCTCATATTAAAGATTTAAAAAAAAATAATTTTGAAGAAATTGATCTTGTAGTTGTAAATTTTTATCCTTTTGAAAAAACTTTAGAGCTTACAAATAAACATAAAAAAATAATTGAAAATATAGATATTGGTGGACCAACAATGGTTCGTGCAGCTGCAAAAAATTACAACGATATAACCGTAATTACTAAACCCGAACAATATAAAGAACTAATTAAAGAGTTAAATTCAAATAAAAGTAAAACTACCTTAAAATTTAGAGAGAAAATGTCTGAAATAGCGTTTTCTGAAACTTCTTATTACGATGGATTAATATCTAACTATTTTAATTCTCAATCTAAAAATTTATTTCCTAAAAAAAAAATATTCTTTGGCAATTTAATTGAAAAGTTAAGATATGGCGAAAATCCTCATCAAGAAGCAGCAATTTATTCTCAAAAACAAAAATTAAAACTTAAACAACTTAGTGGTAAAAAACTAAGTTATAACAATTATAATGATATCTTTGCAGCTCTATTAATATCTAGATCTTTACCAAAAAATATTGGTACAGTTATAATTAAACATGCAAACCCTTGTGGGGTATCAATAAATAAAGGCAAATTAGAAAGTTATAAACTAGCACTTGCATGTGACCCAATAAGTGCGTTTGGTGGAATAGTCTCTTGTAATTTTAAAATCAAAAAAAATTTAGCTTTAGAGCTAAAAAAAATATATTTAGAAGTAGTAATTTGTAATGGAATTGAAAATGATGCACTAAAAATATTAAAAAATAAAAAAAATTTAAGGATTATTGATGTAAGTAATTTGAATGGTAGTAATTTAAATAGTATATCTTCACAATTTAACTCTTTATTAATACAAACTCCAGATACTTTATCTTTTTCAAAATCAAATTTTAAGGTAGTTTCAAAAATCAAACCTAGTTCTAAAACTTTAAAAAATTTAATATTTGCTTTTAATATTTGTAGATTTGTAAAATCTAATGCGATCGTTATTGCAAACAAAGATACAACAATTGGAATTGGATCTGGTCAACCAAGTCGATTGGATAGCTGCGAAATAGCAATAAACAAAATGAAAAAATTTTATAATGAAGAAAAAGATGATGAAATTATAGCTGCTTCTGATGCCTTTTTTCCTTTTGTAGATGGAATTGAAAAATTAGTTCAATCAGGTGTATCAGCTGTTATTCAGCCTTCGGGCTCAGTAAAAGATAAAGAAATAATTAAATTTGCGAACAGAACTAATACTGTTCTAGTTTTTTCAAAAACAAGACACTTTAAACACTAGAAATTTTATCAATCTTTGCAGCAAGTACAAAGTCACTTTCATGTAAACCATTTATAGCATGGGTAAAGATCTTAATTTTAGCATATCCCCATCCAAACCAAATATCTGGATGATGACCTTCCTTTTCAGCAATGTCTCCTATTTTATTTATAAAAGTTTGACTTTCTAAAAAATTTTTAAATTTAAATTCTTTGATTAAATAATAAGTTTTTTTGTCATCTGACTTTACATCCCAACCATCAACTTTTTTAAGATACTTATGAATTTCTGTTAAATTGAAATTAGGAATACCTCCCTCACAGGGTATACATTTCTTGTCAGCTAAATCACTCATTTTATCCTTATACATTTGGAGCGGGCAATGGGACTTGAACCCACGGCCTTCTCGTTGGCAACGAGACGCTCTACCACTGAGCTATGCCCGCTTTTTATTAAGTAAGTATTATAATTAGTGCTTTTTTTTAGGCAAGAAATAAAAATTTTATAATTTTTTTTAAATTAATTTTTTTAAATCTAAATAAACATCATTTAAAACATTATCCCAGTTATTAAAGTGTATTTGTTTATATTCTATTAGATTTTTATAAAAAGGTGGCTTGTTATAAGCCCACCATCTCCATTCTTGTTCAAAAGAAAATAGGCCCCAAGTTAATTTATCTAAACTTGCAGATAAATGAAGAATTGAAGTATCTACTGTAATTACTAAATCTAAATTTTTAATTATTGCAGCAATATCTAAAAAATTGTTATCTCCTAGATTTTTAATTTTTGAATTATTGAAGTAATTTTCATCACTCTTCCATATATCATTTTGAAGACATATAAATTCACAATTTAAGGAGAGAATTTTATCTAATTTTTTTAACTCTATCGATCTATATGGTTGATTTACTCCATATATGTTCCCACTCCAGGTTAGACCAACCTTTAAATTGTCAGATTTAGTTTCATTTTTCCATTTTGAAATTGTCTCTTCATCAATTTTAAAAAAAATTTCTTCTTTATTATTTCTATTTTGGTAAAAAAAAGTATTAAGAGATACGAAGCTAATTTTATAATCACAGTCAGAATTTAAATTAGATCCTTTTTTAAATACTTTAAGATTTAATATATTTTTTTTAAAAAGACTGTGGGCACTATCTCTTACTTCAACTCTAACATCACTACATTTTCTAATTAAATAAAATAAAAGTTTTGAAAATTGAATTGAATCTCCAACTCCTTGATCCTCATAAACAATAATTTTTTTTTTATTTAGATTTTCACCTTTCCAAAAAGGAATTTTGGAATAGTAATTATCATTTATTTGTAAACTTTTATTATAAAGTTCCCATCCATCTTTAAAATTTCCTTTTTTAAGTAAATTTATTGAGTGTGTTAATTGTAGGATATTATGATTTGGATTAAGCTTAAAAGCTTGTTGAAGTAAATTATAAGAATTATCATGCTCTCCTAGGCTAGAATAAATTAAAGATAAGCTAATATGTGAACCAATATCATTTTTATTTTTTTCGCAAAGATCTTTTAAAATATTTTTAGACTCCTCATATTTCTTAGAAAAAAAAAGTAATTCAGCTTTATTAATAAAATAAATATTATTTTTTATTTCTAAACTATCAGCTATTTTCTGATATTTTTCTGCTTCTACAAAATCTTTTTTTAATATTAAAGATCTTATTAAATTATTAATTGTTAAGTAATTAGATGAGCTTATTTCTAAACATTTTAGAAAATATTCTTTTGCCTTAGTATAATTTTTTTTATCAATATAAATATTTCCAATATTATTTAATGCTTCTTCTTTATTGTAACCAAATTTAATAGCTTGATGGTATTCTTCTATAGCTTTTTGATATTGATAATTCTCACTTAGAAAAAATCCTAAATTAAAGTGTAATTTTTGATTTTTTGGATAGTAATTTAAAGCTTCTCTTACTGTAGTTATAGAATTTAAAATATTTTTGACACTAAAATATACGTTTGCTAAATTTGAGTATGCATCTAGATAATCTTTTTTTTTATTTATAGAAAGTTGAAAATTTTCAATCGCCTTTCTAGGATCATTTAAACTAATAAAAATTATTCCTTTTAGATTATATAAAATATGTAAATCTTGATCAAGTTTATATTCATTGCATAATTTTTCAGCTTCTTTAAAATTTTTTTTTTTAATTGTTTCAATAATTTTTGTAATTGTGCTCGACATTAAATATCTTTAAAAAGATTACTAAATTTTTTATATTTAAGATTTAATTCTACAGAGTCTTTGTAAATTGGACGTCTACTTTGATTAATACTAACAGTTTTAATTGGGTTTTTGTTTTTATAATGTTGTAAACAATTTTGTTCAAATTTTAGATTACAAAAATTTAGTAAATTTTTAATTTCTGTTTCCTGATTAACCACAAGATCCTCATAATTAATTTCATAAATTTTATCATTGAATTTAGTTTTCCAAAAACTCATCATTTCTTTATAAATTTTTAAATATTTCTTTATATTAGATACATCATAGGTCCATTCAGTTCTGTTACCACCAAATAGATTTTTATAAATGGATAAACAATTATCTTGAAGATTTCTTTTAATGTTAATAATTTTTGAATTAGGAAAAATAGATAAAATAAAACCTATCCAAAAAAAATTTGATGGTGCTTTATCTATTTTGATTTTGTTTGATTCAAAGTAATCATACTTTTCACCTAAATGAAGAGAAATTTCGCTTAAACTTTGAATATTTATTTTTTTTAAAAAATTATCATTAATTAAATTTTTATAGAAAAAAACATTTAAAATTATAGACTCTCCAATTCCAATAGTTTGTGAGTGAGTAGACAAAATTTGGTGAAGTAACGTTGTTCCTGATCTTGGTAGGCCAACTATAAATATTAACTTTTTTTCATAAAATTTCATATTAGTATTTTCTCTGAAATTGAAATTTGAAAAAATCTCTTTATTCTTATTTAAAAAAAATTCTTCATACCTTAGTGGTTTGTTTGTAACTAATTTATTTCTTTCTTTATTTGCAATCACCATATATTCAAAAGCTTGTTCATATTTTTTTTGATCTTCATAAGACTTCGATAGTGCAAAATATAAAGGATGTTTGTTTAAATTATCAAATTTTTTATCTTTTATTTTTTCTAAAATTCTTTTTTGATGGTCTTTTTTTTTGTCATAATTAATAATGTTGCTTAGTCTGTAATCTGCTGAAAATAACTCTGGAGTTTTTTTTGTAGCTAACATTAAATAGTCTTCTGCTTTTTTAAATTCTCCAATAATAGAATAAGTGTTTGCTAATTTCATAACAATGTTTTGAAAATTATCATTTTTATTATAAATTTTTTCAAAAATAGAGATTGCATCATTAAAATTATTTTGATCAATTTTCAACTCTCCGTAATTTAATAATGCAAATAAATTGTATGGCTCTATATCAAGTGCTTGTTTTAATAATTTTTCAGATCTTTTTAAATTATTTGTTATCCTAGATATTCTACCTAGGTTAATTAATACAAAGATATTTTTTGGATCAAGCTCTAAAGACTTATTATAAACAATTTCCGCTTCATAAATTTGGTTTTTTTTTTCTAATGATTGTCCAAGAAAATTATAAAAAACATAAACTTTTGGATATTTTTTAATTAATATTGTTGATCTTTTTATTATCTCATCAACATTATTCATTTTAGATAGAATATTTAGATTATTTATTTCAGACTGAATTAATTCTAAGTTTTTATCCATTTTAATAGTATATAAGATAATAATTAAATTAAAATTTATGAAAAAAAGAATTGATCATTTTCCAAATAAAATTCCAGTTTTTCCTTTATCTAATTTTATAATTTTCCCAAGAACAACTGTTCCTCTAAATATTTTTGAACCTAGATATATTGATATGGTTGATGATGCAATGAAAAGCAACAGAATGATAGGCATGATACAACCAAAAAAATATAATCAAAATAGCAAAATTCTCTACAATATTGGTTGTGCTGGAAAAATTAGTAGCTTTAACGAAACAGATGATGGGAGATATTTAATTGTATTAGTTGGGATTAGTCGTTTTAGAATAGTTAGTGAGATAGATAATGAGAAACTTTACAGGGAGTGTTCTGTGGACTTTAATGAATTTAAAAATGATTTAGAAGAAGAAAAAGAGGAATTAAAGTTCTCCGATCTTGAGCTTATATTTAAAGATATAAAATCACTATTAAATAAAAGAGGATACATAATAAATTGGAAAGATATAGAAAAACAAAATTTAAATCAAACTATTAATACTTTATCAATGGCCTCACCATTTACATTAGAAGAAAAGCAAGTTCTTTTGGAAACATTAAATCTAAGTGAAAGAAAAAAAAAATTAGAAGAAATATTATCAACTTATGTTATTGATAATTTCAGTAACAATACAATTCAATAATTAGAAAATTCCTTTATCTGCAAACTTTTTTGTATATTTCTTAAATAAATAATTTTTTTCCAGAAAATTAAATAGTTTTGTCGAATACTTATTATTAAAATTATTATCAAATTTAAAAAAGTCATGAATAAAATCTATTGTTCCAGAAAATATATAATTATAATGTTTGGTTTTATTTTGGAATTCTTTTGAAATTGAACTATCAATTGGAAGACCAAGACTAATTCTAAAATCTATTAATTCAGATAATATTTTTATATCTCTAATTGTCATATTAAGACCTTGTCCAGCTAATGGATGAATTGTATGTAAGTTATCACCAAAACACAGAATTTTTTTATGATAATAATTTTTTAATAATGAGATTTTTAATTTAAATTTTTCAAACTTTGAAATTGATTTTATTTTATATTTTTTATTAAAGTTTAAAATAAGTTCTTTAATATTTTTAGTATCTATATTTTTATTTAATATTGAATATACAATTGAAGTTTGATTTTCTGAACAAGGTAAAAAAGCCAAAGGTCCAAGTTTAGTAAATATTTGATGAGCCATATTGTTCTCAATTTTGTTATGATTTATTAATGCAGTAAACGCTGTACTATCATAATTTTTTTCATCTCTTTTAAAAAATATTTCTTTAGATATTTTATTTTTTTGATTAAGATTTATAATTAAGTCATAGCTATTTTTTTCATCAATAATTGATTTAAAAAAAGAATCATTAATAATTTTATTTTTTTTTATAAATTTATTTTTTTTTATAATTTTACTTAAAGTACTAAATAATTCTTCATATTTTATAATAAAGAAAATTTCTTTTTTATTTGATCCAAAATTCAATATTTCTTTATTATTTTCTTTTTCTGTATAAATTTTAATTTTGTTTATCGGCCAAGATTTTTTATAAATGTTTACTTTTTCTTTTTTTAAATAATGAATATTATTTTTTGATAAACTTAAAGTTCTAGTTTCTGATTTTCTTGTTATTTGTATTTCTTCAAATATCGATACTTTAATATTTCTATTAGCTAAAATAATAGCCAATATATACGTTGCCAAACCATTACCAATTAAACATATATTCATAATTAAAATTTAATTTTAACAATAAATTTTAAATGATACAAAGCTACAAAATAGATTTATTTAAAATGGATATAAAAAGTTTGAGTAAAAAAACCCTTGATTTTACTATTAAAAGACTTGCTGAAATTACAGGTATTTTATTAATCTTTATATCAATTTTATTATTTATCTCTCTCGTTAGCTATTCACCTGATGATCCAAATTTTATTTTTTCAGAAAAATCAGAATTTAAAAATATGCTTGGCTTTAAAGGAAGTTATACGTCAGATTTATTTTTTCAATCAATTGGGCTAATTTCATTCCTAGTATCTTTTACTATATTTTTTACCGGCGTTAATATTATTAGAAATAAAAATTTTTTAGTTATAGTAGAAAATATTTTTTATTCAATAATTTACATTATTTTAGGTTCAATTTTTTTTACTATTTTTTATACAGACTCTTTCTTACTTCCAATTAATGGAAATGGTGGATTTGTTGGAATTTTTTTTAAAGATACTTTTTTTATGAATATAATTAATTTAAATAAAAGCGTATCTTATTATTTTCTTATAATTTTAATTTTATTTTTATTTTTAATTAGTATTAATTTTAGTCTTTATTATTTAAAAAATTTATTTAAAAATTTATTTACCAAAATAAAAAATACAAAAAAAGATGAAGTTGAGAACTTTGATAATTTACATAATGAATCTGAGTTAAGAGTTAATGAAAAATTAATTCAAGAAGACCTGCCATTTGATAAAAAACCAAAAGATGGTGTAATTAAATATAAATTTAAATTACCTTCGGTTGACTTTTTAAAAGTCCCAACAAAACTAGAAAGAGAAAGGAATTCATCCGAAAGTAAAGTTGATGAAAATACTTTAGAAAAGATTCTTTTGGATTTTGGAGTTGAGGGAAAAATTAAAAAAGTAAGTCGTGGTCCAGTAGTTACTTTAAATGAATTTGAGCCTGCGGCTGGAATAAAAGTTTCTAAAATTATTAATTTATCTGAAGATATTGCAAGAAATACAAGCTCCGAATCTGCAAGAATAGCAACAATTCCTGGAAGTAATACAATTGGAATAGAGCTACCTAATTACTCCAGGGAAAATGTATTTTTAAGTGAAATAATTTCAAGTGCTAATTTTTTAAAAAAAGAAATTAAACTTCCAATTGCACTAGGAAAAAGTATTTCAGGTTTGTCAATAGTTGGAGATTTAACTTCTATGCCTCACTTACTCATTGCTGGTACAACAGGATCTGGAAAGTCAGTTTGTATTAATACAATTATTTTATCTTTATTGTACAAACATACTCCTGAAAAATGTAAATTTATTCTTATTGATCCCAAGATGTTAGAGTTATCTACTTATGAAGGAATACCTCATCTTTTGTGCCCAGTAATTACTGAAGCAAAAAGAGCTGCTTCTGTTTTGGGTTGGGTGGTCAAAGAAATGGAAAGTAGGTACAGATTAATGACAAAAGAAGGTGTGAGAAATATAGATGGGTATAATTCAAAACACAAACTGCCAATGCCTTATATAGTTGTGATTGTTGATGAAATGTCTGATCTTATGTTGGTAGCTGGAAAAGAAATTGAAGGATATATTCAAAAATTATCTCAAATGGCAAGAGCGGCAGGAATTCACATTATAATGGCAACTCAAAGACCAAGTGTAGACGTAATAACAGGGACAATTAAAGCTAATTTTCCTACAAGAATATCTTTTCAAGTTACATCAAAAATAGATAGTAGAACAATTCTAGGAGAACAGGGCGCAGAGCAACTTCTTGGAAAAGGTGATATGCTTTATATGTCCTCTGCAAATAGAATAGTGAGAATTCATGCTCCATATGTTTCTGAAAACGAAATTGAAAAAATAAATAATTTTTTAAGATCGCAAGCTGAACCTGACTATGTAGATGAAATATTAAATTTTGCTGATGAAAAGGAAGCTAATTCAAATTTATCAGGTAATGAAAATCAAGATGAATTGTATAATAATGCACTAGAAATTATAAAATCTGAAGGAAAAGCATCTACATCTTTTTTACAAAGAAAATTACAAATTGGATATAACAGAGCTGCCAGAATAATTGATATGATGGAAGCTAATGGTGAAGTAAGTAAGGCAAATCATGTGGGAAAAAGAGAAGTTCTTAAATGATTAAAAAAATTATTATTATTTTAATAATTTTAAATATTACCAATATTGTTAAAGCGTCTACCAAAGATGAAATAATTATTAATTTCAAAAAAATAAAAAATATGAGTTTTGATTTTAAGCAAACTGTCGATGGTAAAATGGAAGAAGGAACTTGTACTATTCAGTACCCCAAAAAAATTTATTGTAATTATAATAATTTTAAAAAAAAAATAATTGTATCAAATGGTAAATCTCTAGTAATTAAAAATCAAACAACTAATCAATCATTTATATATCCTTTAAAAAAAACTCCTTTATATTTACTTTTAGATAAAGATTTTTTGCTAAGTGTAATTATAAATTCTGAAGAAAAACTAGTTAACAATAAATATTATAATTTTAGCCTTAAAAACAAAGATCATAAAATAAATATTTTTTTTGATAAAAATTCTAATGATTTAGTTGGTTGGCAAACAGAAGATTTGTACCAAAACCTTGCGGTTACTTATATATATAATATAAAAAAAAATAATAAAATTGATAAAAAAATTTTTAGACTTCCATAAATTTATATATCGAGATAAATCAATTCTGACTTAAATATTTTCATCCCTCTTGATATATAATTTTTTAATGCGTGATTGTGGTCTAATGAACAAGTGTGCACCCAAACTCTTTTTGAACCAATCTCAAATGACTTTTTAATTGCTTCAGACAATAAGTAACCACCTAATTTTTTTCCTATATATTCTTCTAAAATTCCAAAATAAGCAATTTCACAATTTGATTCATCTTTAGAATAAATTTGTTCAAAATATCCTATAAGATCCTGTGCATGCTTCAAAACATATGTATTAACTTCATTTTTGTTTAAATAGTCATTCCATGCTTTGTCATTCCAGATTAATCTATCTACCCACCTATGTTTTTTACCTACTTCCTTATAAAAAAACTTATTTAATTGAAAATCTGGTGGATCAACTCTGTATAAATTTAAATTATTTAAAGGTTTTTCTTTTTCAATTAATTCGTTTATAGAATTAATTTCTAAATAATTTCTTTTTACTTGACTATTCACTAACCATTTTTCCAACTTTTTCACCACCAAATAAATGAAAATGCAAATGAGGCACCTCTTGTCCTCCATATTCATTTATATTGGCTAAGGCTCTATATCCTTTTCCATTTTTAGAAGAAATTCCAAGTTTTTTAGCAACTATATTAATTCCTTTTATAAGCCCAACGATCTCATCAGAGGAAGCGTTGTCACTAAAATCATCAAGATCTATATATTTGCCTTTTGGTATAACTAGTGCATGAATTTTTTTTTGAGGATTTATATCATAAAATGATAAAATAAAATCATCCTCATATATTTTTTTACAAGGGATTTCTCCTCTTAAAATTTTAGCAAATATATTGTTATCATCGTAGCTCATTTTTTCCTTTTATTTAATTCAGCCATTACATCTTCAATTTTAATATCATTTGCTTCTAGATAAATTATCAAATGATAAAAAACATCAGCTGCCTCATGAATTTTATTTGTATTTTTTTCCACTGAATCAACTAATTCATTAATTTCTTCTAAAACTTTTTCTTTGCTTAAAGATTTGTCACTTAATAGTCTATTGGTATAAGATCCATCCACTGGATTACTTTTTCTTTCTCTTGCAAGTTTAAATAAACTTTCTAATGTATTTAACATACTAAATCCTAACTGGAATTCCTTTCGAGTTCAAATATTCTTTAGCTTCTTTTACTGAATGTTTTCCATAGTGAAATATGGATGCGGCTAGAACTGCACTGGCATTTCCAAGTTTTATTCCATCAATTAAATGATCTAAGTTACCTACTCCACCTGAAGCAATCACTGGAATATTTACTTTTGAAGATATTTTTGAAATTAAATCAATATCATAACCAACTTGTGTTCCATCTCTATCCATAGAGGTAACCAGCAACTCACCTGATCCACTTTCTTCCATCTTTTTTGCGAATTCTACAGCATCGATTCCAGTATTATTTCTTCCACCATGAGTAAAAACTTCCCATTTATTTTCATTTTTTTTAGCATCTATTGCAACAACAATGCACTGGGATCCAAACTTTTTAGAACTTTCTATAACAACTTCAGAATTTTGGACTGCCGCGGTATTGATGGAAACCTTATCAGCTCCACAATTTAATAATTTGCTAATATCATCAACGCTTCTAACACCTCCTCCAACTGTTAATGGTACAAAACATTTTCTGGAAGTTTTTTTTACCACATCATAAATGGTATCTCTATTTTCGTTTGAAGCTGTAATATCTAAAAAACAAATCTCATCAGCTCCACCATCAGAATAAATTTTAGCTTGTTCAACGGGATCACCTGCATCCTTTAAATCAACAAAATTAATACCTTTAACTACACGACCATTTTTTACATCTAAACAAGGTATTATTCTATTTTTAAGCATCTATTTCTTTTGCAAGTTCTTCTAATTTTATATCACCATCGTAAATTGCTTTTCCAACTATTATACCTTCAATATTTTTTAAACTCTTTGATTTTTTAATATCATCAATTGAAGATACACCACCAGAAATTATCACTGGACAGTTAGACGTATCAGCTACTTTTTGAGTTTCCTCAAAATTTGGGTTTTGTTTCATACCATCTCTATTAATATCAGTATAAATTAATCTGCTAACACCATAGTCGTTAACTTCTTTTAAATAATCTAAAGTTAATTGATTAGAGCTTTCTTTCCATCCAGATACTGACAAATACCCATTTTTAGCATCTAAGCCTAGAGCAATTTGATTTTGAAATTTTTTACATGATTCTTTTAAGAAATTTTTGTCTTTAATTGCAGCACTCCCCAGAATTACTTTTTCAACACCAGCATCGATATATTTTTGAATACTATTAGAATTTCTAATGCCACCACCTACCTCAACCTTTAAATTAAATTTACCAACTATGTCCTGAATAATATCTAAATTTACTGTTTCACCAGTTAAAGCTCCATCTAAATCAACGATGTGTAAATTTTTAAATCCATGGTCTTTATATTTTCCAGCTTGTTCAACAGGAGACATTTTATACTCAGTTTTATTATCAAAATCTCCTTTTACTAACCTCACACATTTTTTATCTTTAATATCTATTGCAGGAAATATTTTCATCTTTCTTTGTTCTTTCTTTTTTCTTTTCTCCAAAGAATAAAAAATAATAAGATTAAAACAGGTTGCAGAATAACAAATATAATAATGTTTGATAAATAATAACCAAATCCGTATTCTCCTGGTGCTCCTCCAATCACTTGAAGAATATAAACGCAGAACATGAAAAAATCTGTAATAAGTTTTTCAAACATTTTAAATTTTTATAAAGTTTTCAATTATTTTTAATCCCAATTTATCACTCTTTTCTGGGTGGAATTGAGTTCCAAAAATATTTTCTTTTTCAACAGCACATACGATTTTTGATGAATAGTCTGTTGTAGCTGAAATAACTGATTCATCTTCTGGAATAAATTCATAACTATGAACAAAATACACGTGAGAATTATTTTTTATACCTTTAAAAATCTTACTTTCTTTAACAATATTGATTTGGTTCCAACCAATGTGAGGAAGCTTATATTTGTCATTTTGATTATCGATTTTTGATACATTGCCTGAAATCCATCCAAGACCTTTTGTTTCTGTCTCCTCATAACCTATGTCAGCAAACATTTGAAGACCAACACAAATTCCAAGAAGAGGTTTTTTACTCTCTAATGCAAATTCGTTTAGAGTATCAATTAAGCCATTAATTTTGTTTAGAGAACCTATACAACTTTTAAACGAACCCTGCCCTGGTAAAACTACTTTATCACTAGATTTAATTTCATTTAAATCTGAAGTTATCTTAATATTTATTTTATCCTTAGCAACTTCCTTAAAGGAGTTTATTACAGAGCTAATATTGCCCGAATTATAGTCAACAATAGTGACGTTCATTAAACTTATAAAGAACCTTTTGTAGAAGGAATTGTATTTTTATTCCTTGGATCCATTTCTAATGCAGCTCTTAAAGATCTTGCTAATCCTTTAAAACAAGATTCAATTATGTGGTGGCTGTTATCACCATAAATATTTTCCACGTGTAAAGTAATTCCTGCTGCTTGTGAAAATGCTTGAAACCATTCTTTGAATAGTTCCGTATCCATTTCACCAAGTTTTTCCACTTTAAGCTTAACTTTCCAAATTAAATAAGGTCTGTTTGAAACATCGATTGCAACTCTAGTTAATGTTTCATCCATTGGTATCATTGCATGTGCATATCTTTTTATCCCAACAAATTTCTTTGAAGCTTTTTTTAGACACTCACCAATAGCTATGCCTGTATCTTCTGTAGTGTGGTGCAAATCAATATGTGTATCTCCTTTAGCTTTTATATTCATATCCATAGAAGAGTGCTTTGATAATTGTTCAAGCATATGATCTAAAAATCCTATGCCTGTGTCAACTTTGTACTTACCCTTACCATCAATGTTTAAATCAACACTAATGCTGGTCTCTTTAGTTTTTCTATTAATTTTTGCTTTCCTCTTCATAATTTAAAAAAGGTATATATCTATTATTCAATAATGGCAATAATACTAGGGCTGGTCTTGAACTATTGAATTTAGTATCCATTTATAGGGTATGACAACAATAGTATTAGTTAGAAAAAACGATGAAGTAGTAGTTGCTAGTGATGGCCAAGTAAGCATGGGAAACACCGTAATTAAAAGAACTGCTAATAAAGTTAGAAAAATTGAGAAAAGAAATGTGATCGCAGGATTTGCTGGATCTACAGCAGATGCTTTAACTTTATTTGAAAGATTAGAGTCAAAACTAGAAAAACACGCAGGAAATCTTGCAAGAGCAGCGGTGGAATTAGCTAAAGATTGGAGAACTGATAAATACTTAAGAAGATTAGAAGCTCTAATGGCCGTTGGGGATAAAGAAAAAAGCTTTATAATTTCTGGAACTGGAGATGTTCTTGAGCCAGAAGGGAATGTAATAGGAATTGGTTCAGGTGGTAATTATGCATTAGCTTCTGCAAAAGTTTTAATGGATACTGAACTTAATGCAGAAGAAATTGCAAAAAAAGCAATTAAAGTTGCATCCGAAATTTGTGTATTCACTAATGACAATATTAAAATTGAAAAAATATAATGGAAAAATCGAACGTAACAACTTTTAAACCTAAAGATAAGTCAGACAAAAAAGAGATTTTAAACTCTCTGTCTCCGAGAGAAATTGTTTCTGAATTAGATAGATTTGTAGTTGGACAAAAAAATGCAAAAAGAGCAGTAGCAATTGCTCTTAGAAACAGATGGAGAAGACAAGCTTTAGTAGGTGAAATGAAAGACGAAGTTTTACCAAAAAATATTTTAATGATGGGTCCAACCGGTGTTGGAAAAACAGAAATTTCAAGAAGACTATCAAAATTAGCTGAGGCACCATTTGTTAAAGTGGAAGCAACTAGGTTTACCGAGGTGGGTTATGTTGGGAGAGATGTAGAGCAAATAATCAGAGATCTATTAGAGATAGCTATTGCAATGGAAAAGGTAAAAAAAAGAAAAGAAGTACATGCAAAAGCCCAGAAATTAGCAGAGGATAGAGTTTTGGATGCTCTGGTTGGAAATAAAGCGAGCGTTGCTACTAGAGAAAGTTTCAGAAAAAGATTAAGAAGTGGAGATCTAGATAATAATGAAATTGAAATAGATATTAATGAAGCTTCACAAATGCCTCAATTTGAAATTCCTGGAATGCCTGGTGCTAATGTTGGAATGATAAATATTTCAGAAATGTTAGGGAAGTCAATGGGAGGAAAGGCTAAGAAGAAAAAAATGTCTGTAAAAGAATCTCACGAAATTTTAATTAACGAAGAGTCTGATAAACTGATAGAACAAGATAAAATTGTAAAAGCAGCTAAAGATTCTACTGAAAATAATGGAATAGTATTTTTAGATGAAATAGATAAAATATCAGCTAGAACAGACCGTGTAGGTGGAGATGTATCAAGAGAAGGAGTTCAAAGAGATTTACTGCCTCTTATAGAAGGTACAACTGTTAGCACTAAATATGGAACAATTAAAACAGACCATATTTTATTTATCGCATCAGGTGCTTTCCAATTAGCCAAACCATCAGATTTACTACCAGAGTTACAAGGTAGATTGCCTATTAGAGTAGAACTAGACGCTTTAAATAGTGATGATTTTAAAAGGATACTTAAAGAACCTGATAATAGTTTAATAAAACAATACAAAGCTTTATTAAAAACTGAAAATGTAGATCTAGAATTTTCAGAGGATGGGATTGATATGATTGCTAATTTGGCTTACGAAGTAAATTCAAAAGTTGAAAATATTGGAGCTAGAAGATTACATACAATTATAGAAAGAGTTCTAGATGAAATCAGTTTCACTGCAACTGATAGGGGCGGTGAAAAGATAACTATTGATGCTAGTTATGTTAAAAATAATTTAGGTGATATCGTTAAAGATACAGATCTTTCTAAATTCATTTTATAAATTTTTTTAATAAGATATTAAATGTTCCTTGATTAGGATTGTTTACAGAATCTAAATCTAATTTTTTAATTTTTTCCATAAGTTCAGAATTGTTTTTTATGTAATCTGGTACAGAATATTTTAATATACTTAAATCTTTAGATAGATATGGATCTTCTTTATTTTTAGACCTAGATCCTTTTCCAGTAATGACATTGATACTAACTACATTATCAAAATAACATCTTTCAATAAAATTACTTATAACTTTATTTGCACTTTCAAGGGTATTACCATGTAAATCTATTGATCTAACTTTTTCATTTTTATTAATTTTATTAAAAATTATATCTTTATTTTCTAATTTACTATTACTATCTAAAAATTTTTTCCAATCTTTTTTATCTTTATTTGTAATTTTTTTTATCAATTATGCTTGAGTATCAACTAATAACCAATTGGGGTTGATAGATTTAACATTTCTAGAAAATTTCCAAGTGTCATAAACTTTTTTAATCTTTTCAGGTGAACCTGATATTAATTTTTGATCTCTATCTTTAACACAAGAAATTATTTCACTTACAAAATCAACTTTTACTTCAAACTTATTATTTATTTGATTGTAGTTTTTTATATCAGCTGAGTTTATACCTATAAAAGTAGTTTCTGATGTTAGACCTTTGTTTTTTCTTTCTTCAATAGCTTCACTAAAATCATTTAAAACTTTCTTATCTAATAAAGTTTTTATTTTTTTTAAATCACCAGATGCAAAACTTGTGATTATAGTTTCATATGCAATTTTAGCCCCTTTTAAAAAATCATCCTTAGCCTTTTCATCAAAATTGGTTTCATCTATCTTTTGATGATTTTCTTTTTTTGTTGGAAAATCATGAGCAAAAGTAGTTCCAATATTTTCTTCATGTCCAGTTTTTTTTCCTAAAATCCCCCTTAATCTAAGGAAAATAAACCCAGCAATCATTGCCAAAAGTATTATATCAATATATTCAAAACTATAATTCATAAGTAAATAATATTTACTATGTTGCTTAATTTCAACTGACAAATTAGATTAAAGACAAATGAACACAGTTTTATTGCTTATTTTATTAGTACCAATCATTGAGATTTATCTTTTTATTAAGATTGGATCTCAAATCGGCGCGTTTAATACAATTTCTCTTATTTTTATTACAGCAATTATTGGGATTTACTATGCAAAATATGAAGGATTAAACACATTAAGGTCTGCAATAAATCAAATTGTCAAAAATGAAATTCCAATTTATGAAATAGTTTCTGGTGCAGCTTTAGCTTTTGCCTCACTTCTATTAATCTTGCCAGGTTTTTTAACTGATGTATTTGGATTCCTTATTATTTTTCCTTGGACAAGAAAAATGCTTTTTAGGAGAATTTCAAAAAAAAATTTTAAAAAAAATAAAAACTTTATTGAAGGTGAATACGAAGATATAGATGATAAAAAATAAAAATGAATGAAAAATTTAAAATTCTTACTGAGTTTGTAAAAGACTCATCCTCTGAGACGCCAGATGTAGAAACTTATTTATATGTAAAAGAGTATTTGAAAAACTATAATTTAAATATTGACATAACATCTAAACCTTTAAAAAATAGATTGATTGAAGTAAATACAAAACTTTCGTATGTGGACAAAACTAAATCGAAAAATAAGTCTCATTTTGAAATTACTTATGCTTCAGTAGTAAGAATAAGCGAAGAAATTAAAGATCGTAAAGAAATTGAAAAAATAATTTTATGTGATGTCCAAAAGGAAATTTATAATAATTTAGAAAAGACATTTGTAAATTTTTTAAATATTTCTGGTTTTCCTGGAATTAAATTTGAAAAAAAAATAGATTTTGAACAGTTATATAATCAAAGACACAATTAAAAATAATTTTTTTTAAGTGAATTTTTTAAAAATTCTTTATGTAAGCTTAACTCTTCACTGGTTGGTTTAATTATTTTTTTTGAATAATTTTTAATCTGATTTAAAGTAACATATTTACTTTCCTGGTGACTAGTAGCAAAGTCTAGAGAAGGTTCTTTTTGATCAATTAAATTGATATAAACTTTAGTTAATAATTCACAATCTATAAGCGCAGTATGTTTTTTTCGTTTAGAATTATCTATTCTATATCTTTTACACAATGCATCTAAACTAATTTGAGAGCCTGGGAATTTATCTCTAGCAATCTCTAAAGTATCTACAACCTGTTCTTTATCTATTTTTTTCTTGCCCGCTATTTGAAGTTCATTATTTAAATGGGAGATATCAAATTCAGCGTTATGAATAATTAATTTTTTTTTATTTATAAAAGAGAGAAATTCATCTGCTACTTCTACAAATTTTTTTTTATCCGATAAAAATTTATCTGTGTAACCATGTACTTCTAACGCTTTTTCTGAAACTTTACGTTCAGGGTTTAAATAACAATGAAATTTTTTTTGTGTAATAACTAAATTGTCTAATTCAATACACCCTATTTCAACTATTCTATGACCATCTTTTACTGATAGACCTGTTGTTTCTGTATCAAGTACTACTTCTTTCATAATTATTTAAAATTTTTTTTTTTATTATTTTAACACGTTTTTTTAAATTTAACTTTTTAAAATCGTTTTTAATTACATAATCAGATTTATTTCTTTTAAATTCTAAAGGTAGTTGTGATTTTCTAAGATTTTCAATTATTCTTTTATCATAATTTTTTCTTTTCTTTAATCTTTTTAAAATATCTTTTTTCTTTGAATCTACAAAAACATATATAAAACTTTTCTTAAAATTTTTATTTTCCATTAATAAGGGTATGTCAAAAATTAATATTTTTTTTTTTTTATTTAATTCAATAAATTTTCTCATATTTTTTTGCACTTTAGGGTGAACTATCTTTTCAATTTTTTTTAGATTTGCCTTATCTTCAAAAATAGATTTTTTTAATTGATTTTTTTTAATTGGAAAAGAGGTTATGAATTTAGGTATTTTTTTTTTTAATTTAATAAAACAATCTTTATCTTTTCTATAAATTTTTAAAACTTCTTTATCAGCATCAAAAATTGGTGACCCAAATTGCTTTGCTGCAAAACTTTTTCCAGATCCAATATCACCAACAATTCCAATCTTAATCATTAATCTAATAAATTTATAACTTCTTCATTGATTTCTGGCATTAATTTATTCCAAATAGTAAATGCTTGATGGGCTTGATAAATAAACATCATTTTTCCATTTTCAGCTTTATTACCAAATAGTTTGGCCCTTTTCAGAAAAATTGTTTCTTTTGGATTGTAAATAACATCATAAAAAAATTTATTAGGTTCTATTTTAGAGTAATCTAATTTAATTCCATCTTCATTTTTTAAGCCAATACTTGTTGCATTTATAATCATATCGAAATTTGGGGTTTCTCCCCAATCAATAATTTCTAATTTATTAAAAATATTTTTTAGATCTTCTGCTTTAGACTTTGTTCTGTTGCTTATAATAATTTTCGCAGCTCCCATTTTTTTTAATGCTATAATTATTGAAGAAACAACGCCACCCGCACCTAATATAAAAACTATTTTATTTTTTATATCATATTTTGAATACTTTATTGCAAGTTCAAAACCAGATATATCAGTATTGTGGCCAATCAATTTCTCATTTTGATAATATATTGTATTAACAGATTGTGATTCATTTGCTTCGGTGCTTAATTCGTCCAAGAATGGGATAACTTTTTTTTTAAAAGGAACAGTCACATTTATTCCAATAATTTTTTCATTTTTTATCTCAGAAATTATAGATTTAATATCTTTCTCATTAATTTCTTTTTTATCATAAGCAGCATTAATTTTATTTTTCTCAAACCAAAAATTATGTAGTTTTGGTGATAAAGAGTGTTGAATTGGATTCCCTATAACTAAAAATTTTTTCATTTTTTTTTATTTACTTTGTTAGCAACTTTATTCAATAAAAATAAGGATATTGCAGATAATAAAGCAAATAATTCCAAAGCATGGCCTGAGGTTCCTAAAAAAAAATTAACAAATGCAAACAAAATACAAACAATGAACCAAATTAGTATTAACATTATAAATTTTTTATATATTCTTTTATCTTTTTAATAGGTAGACCCATTATAGTATTTTCATCACCATCAATTTTTGAAAATAAAGACCTTCCCTCACCTTCTATTTGATAAACATTGTAAGCATATAATGCTTCATCAGTAATTTTTGATAAATATTCTTTAAGCTCTTTTTCTGTAAGCTCTTTCATGGTCAAAGATGCTTTATCAGTATAATTCCAAATCATAGAGCCACTTTTTGAAATACAAACAGAACTTATTAGATAATGAGTTTTTCCATTAAGTTTTTTTAATATTTCTAAGGCTTCTTCCCTATTTTTTGGTTTCGATATTAATTCATTGTTTATATCTATTACACTATCGGCCCCAATCACAATTTCATTATTAAATCTTAAACTTATTTTGTTTGCTTTTAATTCAGCTAAATTTTTTGAAATTATTTCTGGATTAGCATTTTGTTTTAATAAACTTTTTTTTACAGACTCTTCATCAACATTGGAAGGAAAAACTTTACATTTAATTTCGTTTTCATCTAAAATTTTTTTTCTTACTTTACTGTTAGATGCAAGAATTACTTTATACATTTTGATTTTTTATCTCATAAATTTTTATAATTGATGCCGCTGTTTCCTCAATAGATTTTCTAGTAACATCTATCACTGGCCATTGATATTTTTTAAAAGCTTGTTTTGCTTTCTCTGTCTCTAATTCTATTTTTTCAATATTTGTATAATCAGTTCCATGCTCTTCTTTTAAAGCTATCATTCTATTTTTTCTAACATCAATCAATCTTTTAGGTTCAACTGTTAGACCTACCACACATTTAAGTTTTGGTTTTTTTCTAAGTAGTTCAGGTATTGAATTTTCATTTATTAAAGGAATGTTTGATGTTTTGTATCCTCTGTTTGCAAGATATATAGATGTTGGTGTTTTTCCTGTTCTACTAACACCAAGTAAAATAATATCTGACTTTTCTAAATCTTGGATCATGCTTCCATCATCATGGTTCATAGTAAACTGAATAGCTTCTATTCTTTTAGAATTTTCTTCTAACGTATGTTGCCCGCTTGGAATATGTGATGCTCTCTGTTTTAATAGTTTAGAAAAATTTAATATTAAATCTCCAAGTACACTAAAACACGGTATACTAAATTTATTTGCTTGTTCTTCTAAATGTTTAGCAAGATTATCATCAACTATAGTATAAAGAATTATTGGCTCTTTCTGTTTTTTTGCCAATTCTATAATTTTTAAAATTTGATTTTGAGTTCTAGTAAATGAGAAATGATGATTGTTGTATTCAAAATTTAAAAATTGAGCTTTTAGAGCTAAAAATATCCTATCAATTGTTTCGCCAGTTGAGTCTGAAATTAAGTAAATATCGTGTTTATCAGTCATGTATAAAGTGTTTATAATAATTTAATAAACCAGTTAAAAATTTATAACTTCTTTCATTCTATTCTTTATTTGAATATCTTTTAAATTATTAACATAAATAAACATCTTAATAATTAATATACACAATTATTTCTCTAACCTAAAATTTACAAAAAAGAGGCTATTTGTCTTAATTTTTTATTATTTTTATCTGTTAGTAATTAGTGGGTAAAATGTTAAAAATTAATAATTTCTTATATTAACAGGATATAAAACTAATATTAAAGCTTATATATAATTATTATATGACTCCAATCCAAGACTGCATATTAAATAAAAATCATAAGATAAATCCTATTTGGATAATGAGACAAGCTGGAAGGTATTTACCAGAATTTAGAGAAATTAGATCAAAAAATCCAGATTTTATAAAATTATGTTTAAATGAAAATTTATCATCCGAAATAACATTACAACCAATTAAAAGATTTGATTTTGATGCAGCAATAATTTTTTCTGATATTTTAATGTTACCATATGGACTTGGTCAAGAAGTTAAATTTGAAAAAGGTTTGGGACCTAAATTAGGAAAATTAGATATAGATTTAATCGGAAATGTAAGTAAAGATGAATTTAGTGAAAAATTAAATTCTATTTATAAATCTATATCAAATATATCTTCAGATACTATGTGTAAAAATAAAGATATAATTGGCTTTGTAGGAGCACCATGGACAATCCTAGTTTATATGATTAATAAAATGTCACCAAAAAAATCTCTCTCCAAAGAAATTTTTGATGATAAATTATATATAAAAAAATTATTATCTATAATTGAGAGATTTCTTAAAATTCATATTGAGAATCAAATAAAATCAGGCGCAACCATAATACAAATTTTTGATAGCTGGGCAGGATTATTAGAAGATAATATTTCTAAATTTATTTACGAACCAACTATTAATCTCGTAAGTCATGTTAAGAAACTAAACGTACCAGTTATTTGCTTTCCTAGAGGAATAAAAGACTATAAAATTTTTTGTGAAGTTGTTAAGCCCGACATGGTAAATATTGATTATAATGTTGAGCCTAAAAAAATAGTTAACGAAATACAAATACCGGTACAAGGAGGATTAGATCCAAAAGTACTATTAACTGACAAGGAAAATTTACGTTCAGAAGCAACAAAATATCTTCAAATTTTTAAAGACCATCCTTACGTATTTAATCTTGGACATGGTATTCTGCCAGAAACAAAAACTGAAATGGTAGAAGAATTAGTAAAAATAGTTAGAGATTTTAAATAATGGAAAATCATCCTGAAATAAAATATGGGAAGACTGGAGTTTTAATAATTAACTTAGGAACCCCAGACTCTACAAACTGGCTTGATGTTAGAAGATATTTAAAAGAGTTTCTATCAGACAGAAGAGTAATTGAGGTAAACCCAATAATTTGGCAAATTATACTTAATCTTTTTATTCTTAATTTTAGGCCATCAAAAAGCGCTAAGGCTTATAAAGAAATATGGATGAAAGAAGAAAATATATCTCCATTACTTTATTACACTAAAAAACAAGCTGAAAAATTATCAAAATCTTTTTCAAATGAAAATTTGATTATAGATTTTGCTATGAGATATGGAAATCCAAGTATTAAAAGTAAAATAAATAAACTAAATGAAGAAGGTTGTGAAAATCTTGTAATTTTACCCCTTTACCCCCAATATGCAGCCGCAACATCAGCAACTGTTTGTGATGAGGTGTATAGAACTTTAATGAACATGAGGTGGCAACCATCTTTGAAAATTATTCCACACTATGAGTCAGATCCATTATATGTTGATGCTTTAGTTAATTCAATAAATCTTAAAATAAGTAACATAAATTGGAAACCAGATTTGATTTTGGCTTCATATCATGGGATACCAAAAAAGTACTTTGATAAAGGTGATCCATACCATTGTTATTGTCATAAAACTACAAGACTTGTTTCAGAAAAATTTAAATCTATTGAAATTAAAACAACGTTCCAATCTAGATTTGGACCTCAAGAGTGGCTACAGCCATATACAGATAAAACTTTAGAAAACTTACCAAAGCAAGGTAAAAAAAATGTACTCACGATATGCCCAGGTTTTTCCTCTGATTGTGTTGAAACATTAGAAGAAATATTAATCCAGGGCAAAAAAAGCTTTATGGACTCAGGAGGTGAGAATTTTGATATGATACCTTGTCTAAATGATAATGATGATCATATAAATTTACTAAAGAATTTAATTAAAAAAAATATTTAATAGATGAGTTATTACTTACTTTTTAAATCTTTACATCTAATTGCAGTTATTTCGTGGATGGCAGGATTATTATATCTACCAAGAATTTTTGTTTATCATGTTGAAAACTCAGAAAAAAAAGAAACCACAGATATTTTTGAGGTCATGGAAAAACGTCTTTATTTATACATTATGAGGCCAGCAATGATATTAAGTTGGCTTTTTGGAATAATATTAATTTACATAAGCGGTATAGATATTTTTTCACAATTTTGGATGCATATAAAATTAGGTCTAGTTGTGCTTCTTACTATCTACCATGAATATTTAGGGATATGCTTGAAATCTCTTAAATTAAAAAACAATACAAAAACATCCAGATTCTTTAGAATTATTAATGAAGTTCCCACAATTATATTAATCTTTATTATCTTTATTGTGATTTTTAAGCCAATCTAGGGTTGAAATTTACATAATAATATATATATTAAACTTATCTAACATCTAATAAGCCCCCCTTTAATTATGAATATACAAGATTTAAAAAAGAAAAGCTCAGAGCAGTTGATTGATGATGCTGAAAAGCTAGGTATAGAAAATGCTAGCACACTTAGAAGACAAGAAATATATTTTGCAATTTTAAAAAAATTAGCTGAAAAAGGTGAAGAAATAACTGGAGAAGGAGTTCTTCAACTTTTACAAGACGGTTTTGGATTTCTTCGAGCGATGGAATCTAATTATCTTCCCGGTGCAGACGATATATATATAAGCCCTAATCAAATTAGAAAATTTGGCTTGAGAACAGGAGATACAGTTGAAGGACCTATTAGAGCTCCAAAAGCAGGTGAGAGATATTTTGCTTTATTACAAGTTAACAAAATAAATTTTGAAGAACCTGAAAAATCAAAACATAAAATAGCTTTTGATAACCTAACTCCTTTATACCCAAATAAACAAGTAACTTTAGAAGTAGAGAGCAACAAAGTAGAAAAAAAACCAGATTTAACTGCAAGGCTAATTGATCTAGTAAGTCCAATCGGTAAAGGACAAAGATCTTTAATAATATCTCCACCAAAAGCTGGGAAAACAATGATACTTCAAAGTATTGCGAATTCAATAACTGCAAATCATCCGGAATGCTATCTAATGGTATTGTTAATTGATGAAAGACCAGAAGAAGTTACAGACATGCAAAGAACTGTTAAGGGTGAAGTTATAAGTTCAACTTTCGATGAGCCTGCTCAGAGACACGTTGGAGTAGCTGAGATGGTTATAGAAAAGGCAAAAAGACTTACAGAACATAAAAAAGATGTTGTTATTTTATTAGACTCTATAACAAGACTAGGAAGAGCATACAACGCAGTAGTTCCAAGCTCAGGAAAAGTTCTTACTGGTGGAGTTGATGCAAATGCCTTGCAAAGACCAAAGAGATTTTTTGGTGCTGCAAGAAATATAGAAGAAGGCGGATCATTAACAATAATAGCCACAGCATTAATAGATACTGGTAGCAGAATGGACGAAGTAATATTTGAGGAATTTAAAGGAACGGGTAACAGCGAGACAATTTTAGATAGAAAAATATCAGAAAAAAGAATATTTCCTGCTATTGATATTACCAAGTCAGGAACAAGACGAGAAGAATTACTTTTTGATAAAAATGATTTACAAAAAATGAATGTTCTAAGAAGAATTATTGCTCCAATGGGCCCAATGGATGCGATTGAATTTCTTAATTCAAAATTAAAAAATACAAAGAATAATGCTGAATTCTTTAATTCTATGAATAAACCAGCCTAATTTTTTATTAATTTGTTTTTAAATTAATTAAATTAATTTAAAAATTCATTATGGAATTGAATAAAAAAGTAGACCAAATTCTAAAAGAACTAAAATCTGGTAAATTTAATAAAGTAGTTTTAGATACAGAAAAGCTATTAAAAAAATATCATGACAAAGGATATTTACACAATATATGTGGTTTAGCTCACCAAAGACTAAATAATATAGAAAATTCGATTTTTTATTTCAAAAAAGCTATAAATCTTGAACCACAAGATTTAGGGCACAAAAACAATTTAGCAAATTCTTTTATCTATTTAAATCAATATGAAGAAGCCGAAAATATATTTAAGGAAATATTAAAAAATAATTCAGAGAATCCACCAGCACTCGTAAATTATGCTCGTCTTAAAAATATTCTATTGGATTTTAAAAGTTCAATTGAACTCTATCATAAAGCGCTTAAATTTATAAAAAATGATTTAAGTATTTGGGTTAATTTGGCGTCTGTTTACCAAAATTTAGGTGAATTTGAAAAAGCTAATAACATTTTCAAAGATATATTAAAAATTAATCCAAAATTTATACCAGCCCATATTTCAATTAGTAAAATAAATAATTATTCAGAAAATGATTCAAATCTTTCAGAAATGATCAATTTAAATAAAAATGATAATTTAAAAAAAAAAGAAAAATCGGATTTAGAATTTGCTATTGGTAAAGCATATGATGATAAAAGAAATTATGAGCTATCAATAAAATACTTTGAATCAGCAAATAAATTTAGAAAAGAATTAGTTAATTATGATTTTAAATCTGAAGATAAATTATTTAAAAGTATTAAAAATTATTTTGAAAAAATAGATATAAATAATTTTAAAAAAAATAAAAATTCAAAAAAAATTATTTTTATAGTTGGTTTACCTCGTTCAGGAACAACACTTTTAGAGCAAATTTTATCTGCACACCATGAAGTTTTCGGCGCAGGGGAACTTGATTTTTTAAGGAAGATTATAAAACAATATTTTATACAAGATAATAAACTGCTTACCCAAAAAATTAATGAACATCAATTATCAAATGATACAATAATAAATGATCAATACTTTGGTTATTTAAAAAATTTAAATAATGACTCTGTAGTAACAACAGATAAAGCACCACAAAATTATTTATGGATAGGTTTTATTAAGTTATTCTTTAAAAATGCTAAAATAATCCATAGTAAAAGAAATTTAAAAGATACTTTCCTATCAAACTTTAAAAATAATTTTGTCTCAAAAGATATGGATTGGACTTACGATCCATCTGAGATCATAAAATATTTTAGCTTTTATAATGATTATATGAAATTTTGGAAAGAAATATGTGGTGATTTTATTTATGATGTTGAATATGAGAATCTAGTTAATAATAGCGAAGATCAAATAAGAAAAATTTTAAATTTTTGCGAGCTTGATTGGGATGAAAATTGTTTAAAACATCATAAAAGTAAAAAAACGATGATTAAAACAGTCAGTACTTTTCAGGCAAGAAAACCAATTTACAAAACCTCCATAGACTCGAATAAGTTTTATTCAAAAAATCTTGGAAAATATTTTGATCAATTAGATAATAAATAATATTTCTTAAAATTTAATTTTAGCTATACTAGGCTGATGACTATTTATGCATTATCTTCAGGTCCTGGTATGTCTGGTATAGCTGTGATTAGAGTTTCTGGACCTGAAACTAAAATAGTCATAAGAGAAATAACAAAAGCGGAGATTCCTTCCCCTAGAATGGCTACTCTGAGAAAACTCAATAAAATCAACACTAATGAGCTCATAGACGAAGGTATAATCATATGGTTTCCTGGACCTGACAGCTACACAGGAGAAGATATGGCTGAATTTCATGTCCACGGTAGTCGAGCTGTAATTGAAGCCATCCATAACTCAATTTCAAAAATTAAAAATTGCAGAATTGCAGATCCTGGTGAATTTACTAAAATTGCATTTCAAAATGGAAAAATAAATCTACTTAAAGCCGAAAGTATTGCAGACCTAATTTCTTCAGAAACAGAAATTCAAAGACAACAAGCAATTAAGATTATGTGTGGAAAAAGTTCTGAAAAGTTTAATGGATTGAGAGAAAAGTTATTAAAAATTTTATCTAATGTAGAAGCTAAAATAGATTTTCCAGAAGAAAATCTTCCAGATAATATTTTAAGAGATATTAAAAATTCTTCAAAAAAAATAAAAGAGGAAATCCAGAAATTATTAAATGATCAAAAGGTTGGTGAAACAATTAGAGAAGGTTTTAAAATTGCTATAGTTGGTCCAGCTAATGCTGGAAAATCTTCTTTATTAAATTATCTTTCAAAAAGAGATGTTGCAATAGTTTCAGAAATTGCCGGAACTACAAGAGACGTAATAGAAACTCACTTAAACATTGATGGTCTCCCAGTAATAATTTCTGATACTGCTGGCATAAGAGAGTCCAAGGATGAAATAGAAAAAAAAGGCATCAAACTTGCATTAAAAAGTGCGGAGAAAGCTGACTTAAACATAGTAATAATTGAACCTAAAAATGTTGATTTTACTGGCTTTTTGAATGATTTAGTTAATGAAAAAGCCATCTTTGTTGTAAATAAATCTGATTTAGGAATTGAGAATATGAGTCCAAGGTTAAAAAAATTAAATCCTATTCTGATTTCTCTAAAAAATGAAAAAAATATTGAAGAGTTAATTTCTAAGATCAAAACAAAATTAAAAAACAAATTCATTACTTCAGGTGATATTTTGATTACAAGAGAAAGGCATAGGCAGCATTTAGAACAATGCGTTCAGCATTTAGCAAACTTTGAAAATAAAAATAATACAGAAGATTTTGATAAGGGCGCCGAAGATTTAAGGTTAGCAACAAGACATTTGGGAATAATTGTTGGAAAAGTTGATGTGGAGGAGATTTTAGGTAGTATTTTCAACGATTTCTGCATAGGAAAATAATTCTTGTTTTATGAGGATTTTTGATCATTACAGAGCTTTTTTTATTGATAAATAAGGTTTTTAAGCAATTTTATAAGTTTTTTTTTAGATTTGTTCTCTGAACTTGTAAATATTTAATTGAGTTATAAGTTTAGCTTATGAAAAATGAATCAACATTTGATGTTGTTGTTATAGGTGGAGGACATGCAGGTTGTGAAGCAGCTGCAGCTGCAGCAAGATTGGGTGTCAACACTGCTCTGTTTACAAATAAAATTGAAACAATAGGCGAGATGTCTTGTAACCCTGCTATTGGAGGGTTGGGAAAAGGACATTTAGTTAGAGAAATAGATGCCTTAGATGGAGTGATGGGTGATGTTGCAGACAAATCTGGTATTCAATTTAGATTGCTCAATAGGAGTAGAGGGCCAGCAGTTAGAGGACCCAGAACTCAAAGTGATAGATCGCTTTATAAAAAATATATGCAAAAAAAACTCTTAAACTATTGTAATTTAAGCGTTTTTTCTGACCCTGTAATTGAGTTTATATTTGAAAAAAACAGTATAAAAGGATTTAAGACGCAATCAGGAAAAAAAATTGAAACAACGAAGTTAATACTAACAACTGGTACTTTTTTAAATGGTTTAATACATGTAGGTGAAAAGCAAACACCAGCCGGTCGGTATAATGAAAAGCCCACTACAGGTTTGAGTGAACAATTAAAAAAACTCAACTTTAAAATTGGAAGACTTAAGACAGGAACACCTCCAAGACTAGATTCTAGAACAATCAATTTTAATAATTTAGAAGAACAGTTTGCTGACGATGATCCTTATTTTTTTTCTTTTCTAACAAAAAAAAATCTAAATAAACAAATTTCATGTCGGATGACTTATACGAATGAGTCTGTCCATAAAATTATTTCAAAGAACATAAAACGAAGCTCTATGTATTCAGGAAGCATACAGGGAATTGGTCCAAGGTACTGCCCATCTATAGAGGATAAAATTGTTAAGTTTGCTGAAAGGCAAAGGCACCAAATTTTTCTTGAGCCTGAAGGGCTTAATGATCATACGGTTTATCCAAATGGTATATCCACATCCCTTCCAGCTGAAGTACAGCAAGAAATATGTAGTAAAATCAATGGTTTAGAGAATGTTAAAATATTAAGACCAGGATATGCTATTGAGTACGATTTTGTGGACCCAAGAGAGCTATTTTTGACTTTAGAGACCAAAAAAATCAAAAATTTATATCTAGCAGGTCAAATTAATGGAACTACAGGATATGAAGAGGCAGCCGCCCAAGGTCTCATAGCTGGAGTTAATTCAGCCCTTTCATTAAAAGGTAGTGAACCTTTTATTTTAGATAGATCAGAAGCATATATTGGCGTTATGATAGATGATCTTGTTACAAAAGGAGTTGCTGAGCCATATAGAATGTTTACTTCTAGAGCTGAATATAGACTATCCTTAAGAGCTGATAATGCAGATATAAGACTTACTAAAAAAGGAATAGATATAGGTCTAGTTCTTGATGATAGAAAAAAATTATATATAGAGAAGCATTCAGAACTTAAAAAAACCCAAGATAAAATGGATAAATTGACTATCTCTCCATCAAAAGTGGCAAATTTCGGAGTAAATATTGCAAAAGATGGTGTTAGTCGAAATGCCAATCAGATATTGAGCCAAAAATCAGTAAACATGTCTAAAATACGTGAAATTTGGCCTGAAATTACTTATGTTTCACGTGAAATTGATGAGCAGCTTGAGATAAATTCTCATTATAGAGGTTATTTAAAGAAGCAAAATGCTGATATTTTGGCATTTAAAAGAGATGAAAATCTTATTATACCTGAAAATATTGATTATGATATTTTTTCAGGTCTATCTAATGAAGTTAAATCAAAATTTAAGAAAATAAAGCCAAAAACTATGGGTCAAGCGCTAAGAATTGATGGAATTACCCCAGCTGCTGTATATATTTTGTTGTCTCATCTAAAAAGAAAGTCTATTAAGCATATAGCTTGATTGATTCGGATTTTATAAAAAACTCAAAACTTAGTATTCAAAATGTTTCACGTGAAACTTTGGATGAACTCAATAAATACAGTTTGTCGATTATAAAAAAGAATAAAGATATAAACCTGATAAGCTCAGGAACAGAAAAGTCAATAAATACAAGGCATATAATTGACAGTGCACAAACTATTGATTTTATTGATAAAAATGATATTAAGGTATGTACTGATTTAGGATCGGGAGCAGGTTTACCCGGTATAGTTTTGGCTATTTTGATGAAAGCAAAAAAACCTCAGTTTAAAGTGATTTTTTATGAAAAAAGTTATCATAAGAGCAATTTTCTAAAAGAAATTTCAAAAAAATTTAAATTAAATACAGAAATTAATCGAAAAAATATTTTTGAACAAAAAAATTTAGAGACAGATATTATAATTTCAAGAGCATTCAAACCTTTGCAGGTTATTTTTGAAATAGCCTTAAAGAACTTTAGAAAATTTAAATACATAATTATGTTTTTAGGAAAAAGTGGAAAGGAAAATTTAAGAGAAGCATCAAAAAAATGGAAATTTAATTATGAGGAGAAAAAAAGTTTAACAAGCGATCAATCGCTAGTAGTAAAGATTTGGAATTTAAAAAAAAAAAATGGATAAAAAAATTATTTCAGTAATTAATCAGAAAGGTGGAGTGGGGAAAACTACTACTATAATTAATTTGGCAGCAGGTTTGACTATGAAAGGAAAAAAAATTTTAGTAATAGATCTTGACCCACAAGGGAACGCCACGACAGGGCTTGGATTATCTAATACAGAAAATGTGGAACTGACAATCTATAGTGTGCTTAATGGGAATAAAAAAATTTCAGAAGTTATTCAACCAACGAAGTTCGAAAATCTAAATTTAATTACATCAAATGTCGATCTCTCAGGTATAGAGGTTGAGACGGCTGGAGACAGCCGAAGAGCTTTTAAATTAAAGGACGAATTAACCGCTATTTTTAATGATTCTGAGCCATTTTATGATTATATACTCATTGATTGCCCTCCGTCTCTTAGTCTTTTAACAATTATGGCACTAGTTGCTTCTGATGAACTCGTGGTCCCATTACAAACAGAATTTTTTGCTTTAGAAGGCCTTACCCAGTTGATGAAGACAATAGAAAGGATTAGGTCAAACTTAAATCCAACTCTTAGCATACGAGGCATCCTTCTTACGATGTATGATAAGAGAAATAAGCTGTCTAGCCAGGTAGAACAAGAGGCTAGAAATTATTTTAAAGCAAAAGTTTATCAAACAGTAGTTCCTAGAAATGTAAGATTATCCGAAGCTCCATCTCATGGAGTTCCAGTATTACTTTACGACAAAAGTTGTCCGGGTAGTAAATCCTATTTTATGTTTACAGATGAATTTTTAAGCCAAGATAAACCAGTAGAGAGCGCCGCATGATGAATCCATTTAAAACAAAAAAAGGATTAGGTAGAGGATTGTCTTCATTAATAGGTGATGCAGAATCAAAAACTATAAAAAATAAAGTTTCTATAAGTTCAATTATCAGAAATAAATTTCAACCTAGAAAAAATTTTGATAAAGAAAAAATGGAGGAACTCACAAATTCAATAAAAGAAAGAGGAATTATACAGCCAATAATAGTTAGAAGAGATTCCGATCAAACTAATAAATTTGAAATCATTGCTGGAGAAAGAAGATTGCAGGCAGCACAAAATGCAGGACTTCATGAAGTTCCGGTAGTTGAAATTGAGGCTGATAATTTAAAATCATTAGAATTTGCAATTGTTGAAAACGTTCAAAGAAGTGATTTAAATCCAATTGAGGAAGCCCTGGGTTACAGAAAGTTAATTGACGATTTTAATTATGACCAAGAAAAAGTATCAAAGTTTATAGGAAAAAGTAGAGCACATGTAGCTAATTTTCTAAGACTGCTTTCTCTTCCAAAAGAAGTTATTTTGCTTATCGAGGAAAATAAAATTTCACAAGGACATGCAAAAGTGCTCGTTGGTCTTGATAATGCATATTTTTTAGCGAAGAAGATAATTGAAAAAAAATTATCAGTAAGACAAACTGAAAGTTTAATCAGAAGTTTAAAAATTAACAAAGGAAGGAGTAAAATAAGCAAAAACCCAAATCTTCTAAGTCTAGAATCGGCAATCGAAGAAAAGACTGGAATTAAGGTTTTTATTAGAAACAAGAAAAATAACTCAGGTCAGGTTACTTTTGAATATAAAGATCTTGATCAATTAAACAAATTGATAATGGTAATTAAAGCAAATTACTAATTATTTTGCTGTATTAAGAATAAAATCTGAAACTATATTTAAAGAGCTATAATAATTTTTTTTAATTGTTAATTCAATGTTATGTATTTTATAAATTAGCTTCTCTGTATCATTTAGGCTCCATTTTAAAGCTTGGCTTTTGACTATTTCCTTGTCTTTCCAAAAAATAGGAGGTTTGTAATTTGAAATTATTTGCTCTAAATTTTTGTTTGTACTATTAACTTTTTTTATTTCTAAAAGTCTTTTTGATTTTGTTAATAAAGTTCTAACTATTAATATACAGTCATCTACTGAAAAAGCATTTTCATTAAAAATTTTATTTATTTTTTTTATATTTTTTGAAAGGCAATTATCTGCCAGTTCTGAAATACTATAATTCTCTGCCAAATTAGTTAGTTTAATAACTTCATTAATAGTAATTTTTTCTTTATTTATTATAAAAAGAGATATTTTGTTTAATTCATTATTTAAGTTTATTCTATCTCCACTGCTTCGTTCTACAATTAAGTTAATTATTTCTTGAGATATTGGTATTTTATTATTTCTAAAAAAATTATTTGCAATTTGCATAAGAGTTCGATCATCATCCTTGTAAAATGGTATACAAATTAAGTCTTTTTCCTTTTCAAATATTTTTCTTATTTTTGATTTTTTTTCTAAATTACCAGCATTTAAAATAAAAGTTATATCTTTTATTTTTCTCTCTAATATTTCATCCACTAATTTTGTTATTTTTTCACTAACCCTTGAGACTAAAATTAATTTTGATTCATCGAAAAAAGACTTATTTATAAGGCTTGATATAAAACTTTCAAAATTATTTAATATTTCGTTTTCATCAAAACGTTCTATATTTCCTTTAAAATTAGAGACAAAAATATCTTTAATAACTTGACTTTTGTAGCCTTCATTTTCACCATAAAATAAAAAAATATTGTTTTTAATTTTTTTAATTTTTTGATGTTCATATGCTTTAATTATCATTTTTTTTAAATCGATTGTAAATAAACTATTAACTCTTCTGCTATTTTTTTTGCAAGATTTTTTGAAGTTTCATTTTCAAATTTTTTAAGTTCAGATTTATTATTTTTATTATTATAGTCCATTGATTTTATAAACAATTTACTATTTTCATTTCCTTTTGAGTCTAAAATTACAATATTAGATTTTAAATTTATTCGATAAGTTTTTGGGTTTCCCCTTGAATCTTTCGAAGAAACTTCTTTATTTAACAAAGTTTTGATTGTTAAAGTTAATTGATTGCTCGCACTAGCGTCTTTATAATTTGCTAGTTTTTCACTTATAATTCGATTTAATTTATTATTTCCGGTTGTACTCAATTGCGTTATTGCAAATTTTGAATTCTTACTTGTATAAATTGGTGTATAACCACATCCTGAAACAAAAAATAGTAATACTAAAAATTTAATTAATTTTTTTTTTATCATTATATTAAAATATTTATTAATCTGTTTTTCACAAAAAAACATTTATTTATTTTTTTATCTTGAATAATTTTTTTTGTTTTTTGATTATTTTTTATTTCTTTAATTAATTCTTCCTGTGAGATATCTTTCATATATTTAATTATAGCTCTTTTTTTTCCATTAATTTGTATCACATATTCAACTGTATCTTTTTTAATTAAATTTTCATCAATTTCTGGCCACTTTTGAAAAGAATTTGACTTTATATCATCAAGACATTCTGAAGAAAAATGTGGAATTATAGGTGAAATTATTGACAAAAATTTAATATAATTTTTCAGGATTGTTTGTTTATCGATGCTAGCATCCAATTTTTTATTAAAAAAATTATATGCTTCATATAAATTAGCTATAATTACGTTATAGTGAAATTTTTCTAAATTATAATTTATTTTTTCTATCATTTGATTGGTGAAGATTGCAATTTCATCATCCCTTTTTTTAGAGTTCTCTTCAATACTTTTTTTAAATTTTTGGTGTAAATTCCAAAGTTTTTGAATAAACTTGTAAGAGGATAACATTCCAGTTTCTGACCATTGTACGTCTTTTTCAGGCGGACTATCAGAAAGAATAAACAATCTTACTGCGTCAGCTCCATAATTATTAATTATATTTTCAGGGTCAATTGTATTTTTTTTCGATTTTGACATAGATTCTGGAGGACCAATAATTATTTTTTTATCTTTTATATTTTCATATTCTTCTGGGCTTAACCAATTACCGTCTTGATCCTTATAAGTTTCGTGACAGACCATACCCTGTGTAAATAAACCACTAAAAGGCTCAGTAATTTTAAATTCTTCTTGATTAAAATTAATTGCTTGCATAAAAAATCTTGAATAAAGTAAATGTAAAATTGCGTGCTCAACACCCCCGATGTATTGATCTACTGGCATCCAATATTTGATATCTTCCATGTTGAAACCTTCGGTTTCATTTTTTGGAGAACAAAATCTTAAAAAATACCAGGATGAATCTACAAACGTATCCAAAGTATCAGTCTCTCTTTTATACTTTTTTCCATCTATAATGATATTTTTCCAATTATCTACATGATCTAATGGATTCCCATTTGTTTTTAAGTTAATATTTTCAGGAAGCTCAACAGGCAAACTTGATATTGGTATTTTTTTTATTTTGTTATTTTCATCATAGGCTATTGGTATAGGGCATCCCCAATACCTTTGTCTAGATACTCCCCAATCTTTAAGTCTAAAGTTTATTTTCTTTTTTCCAATATTATTTTTTTCTAAATATTCGATTGTTTTATTTATAGATTCTTCAGGAACTTTTAGGTCATTTAAAAAATTAGAGTTAATTATTTTTCCAGGCCCTGTGTAGGCTTTTTCCTTAATTATAAAATTTTTATTGTTATCGTATAAATGACTCGTTTTATCAAGTGGTTCAACAACTGGTAAAACTTTTAATTTATATTTATTTGCAAAATCCAGGTCTCTCTGATCATGTGCTGGACATCCAAATACTGCACCAAATCCATAATCCATTAAAACAAAGTTTGCAAAGTATACCGGTACTGTTTTTGTATCATCCAAAGGATTAATTGCAGTTAAATTAGTTTTAAATCCTAATTTTTCAGCTTGAGCTATTGCTTCTTCAGTTGTGCCAGTTTTTGAACATTCCACTTTAAATTTTTTAAAGTCATCTCTATCTTTATAAAATTTTGATATCGGATGATCTATAGATACTGCCAAGAAAGACATACCAAATAAAGTATCAGGCCTTGTTGTAAAGCATTTAATTGATTTAATTTGGTCATTTTTTTTTAAATTAAAATCAATTTCACATCCAAAAGATTTGCCAATCCAATTTTTTTGCATAATTTTAACTTTGTTTGGCCATTCTTTAAGATCATCAAGTCCATTAAGAAGTTTTTCAGAAAATTTTGAAATATTAAAAAACCATTGATTAAGCTTTTTTCTTTCAACAGTTACACCAGACCTCCAACCTTTTCCATCAATTACTTGTTCATTTGCTAAAACACTTTTCTCAATTGGGTCCCAATTTACATAGCTTTCCTTTCTATAAACTAAACCTTTGTCATATAAATCTAAAAAAAATTTTTGTTGATGCTTATAATAATTTTTAGAACAAGTTGAAATTTCTCTTTCCCAATCAATTGATAAACCAAGTTTTTTTAACTGATTTTTCATTACAGAAATATTTTTTTCAGTCCAAATTTTAGGATCTAAATTATTTTGTTTTGCAGCATTTTCTGCAGGCAAACCAAAAGAGTCCCATCCCATTGGGTGTAATACATTGTATCCTTGCATTTTTTTGTATCTTGATAAAACATCACCAATTGTATAATTTCTAACATGCCCCATGTGTATCTTCCCAGAAGGATATGGGAACATTTCAAGACAGTAAAATTTTTTTTTTGATCTATCTAAAACTGATTTAAAACTTTTATTTTCTTCCCAATATTTTTGCCACTTATTCTCAACAATTTTAAAATTGTATCTGTTCACTTTATAAATTAGAAAAATTAATTATTTTTTTTTTTAGTTTTTTTATTAGTCCAGAGCAGAATTTTCATATATTACTTTATTTTTTTCTTTATTTTGTTTTGCATAAAGTGCTGCTTTTTTTAAGATACTTTTAGTTATTTCTAAAACTAAAGTACCTTTATCTTCAGTTATCTTACAATCAACTGTGGTGTCACAATTTTTAGTAAATATTTTTACATCTAAAGCATCTGACCTAACTTCATTAGTTAAAAATCTAACAGATATTTTAACCGACTGACCTGTTGACGAAGAGTCGTTATACCAATCGGTAATAATTATTCCTCCACTATAATTTGCTGAAACTAAAGGCATAAAATCGATTGTATCTAATGTAGCTCTCCATAATTCATTAGAACTTGCAAAATCAAACGTACCGCCTTTTTTATTTCCTCCCATTAACCTAAAACCCTTTCCTTCTTCTATATTTTTTTTAACTCTATCTTTTACATTTATAGGAACTTCCCCAGCTTTAGTTCGTTTGTATTTTAGTGCCTCACATGAATTGAGCGATATCGCTAACGTTAGAAAAATTAAAATTTTTATAGGAATTATAAATTTATTCATGATTTCAAAGAATTATTCATAAAATAACATAATCGACCCTACTTAGTAGACAAAAAATCAAAAAAAGCTACATTTTATAAGGAAAATATAGTGATGTAATTTTACAACATAATTATATTTTGTTGAGTTTATATTGATTTTTTAGGGGAAACCAGCCAGGTTTTTGATAAAAAATACGCTGTTTATAATTAATTATAAAACTTAGGAGAAAATATGAACAAACTAACAAAATATGGACTAACAGCTTTAGCTGGTTCATTAGTTGCTACTTCAGTATCAGCTGGTGAAATGGGCGTTTCAGGTGGTTGGTCTTGGAGCTACGACTCGGCTGATTCAGACGAGGTTGGTAATCCTATGTCTATGGGTAACAGTGTTACGTTTACAGGTTCAGGTGAGACAGACCAAGGTTGGACTGCAACTTACAAAATGGAACTTGACCACGGTTACAGTGGATATGATGACCAAAGCTTAACACTAGATATGGGTGACTCTGGAAAATTAGTATTTTCAGGTGCGTCTGTAACTCCTGGTGGTATTCACATGGTGAACGACATCGTTCCTGCTGCTGATACTCCAGTTTACTCAATGACTGATAGTGCTACTGCATACGGTATCGCAAGAGGTGCTGGTGCATCTAGTAACTTGTCTTACACTATATCTTTCGATGACTTCACTGCTTCTGCAGAGATGATGAAAGGTGCTGGAACTGATAGAAGTTTCGGTGTTAAATACACAGGTGTTGAAGGTATGACATTAGTTGCTGGACAATCTGATATCAACCCAGGTTATGTTGCTGGTGAAACTCAAGAGACTACTTTCGGAGCTAGCTATTCAGCTGCTGGAGCAACAATCGCTTATCAAATTACTGAAGTCGATTATCCAGGTGCAGGTGCTGCTGACGAAGACTCTACTCACATAGGTGCTTCATTTGCTGTAAATGATGACTTGTCAGTATCTTACGCTACTCAAACAACAGATATCCACGGTAAAGGTGAAGACGAAACTGTATCTGGTTTCGGTGTATCTTACTCAATGGGATCTATGAGTGTTGCAGCGTACGCTGGTAAAACTGAAAATGGTAACGGTGTTTCAACTGCTGATGATGAAGGAAAAGGTTTAACTTTATCAATTGCATTCTAATATAGTTACTTTTTAGAAAATTTAACGGCCCCTCAATATTTTGTGGGGCCGTTTTTTTTTGAGTCAAATAAACTTATTCCTGAGTATCCATAAACATTTAATAAATTTAATTTTTTTATATTTTTTTTATTAATACCACCTAAAGCAATTACTTTCTTATTTGTTAATCTTGTTAAAACCATAAATTTATTAAGTCCTAGGTAAGTTTTCTTTTTATTAAAAAGTGATGCTATAAAAATTAAATCAACTTTTTGCAGTTCTTTATTTTTAATTTCTTTGTAATTATGAGCTGATCCTATTACGTAAAAATTCTTCTTTTTTGGGAAGTTCAAATGTTTTAAATCATTATTAAATGAGGGCAAATAAACGCCATCAAGTCCTAATTTAACTGCTAATTTAAAGTTATTTGATAAAAAAAATTTTCTTTTTTTTAATTTACAATATTTTTTAATTTGAATAATTAAGCTTTTATCAACGTTTTTATTATAATTTCTATATATAAGGGCTATATTCCTATTTAATTTATTAATGTTGTTCTTGTCAAATTTACTAATAAAATAATATACTTTTGGTAAGTCTTTATGCATAAAACTATTGAAAATTTAAATTATATTCAAAATCAAATTAATTCAAAAATAATTAAATTGAATATTACCAATTATAAGCCAAAAATCATTGCAATTTCAAAAACTTTTAAAATTGATCATATAATGCCCTTGATTGAGCACGGTCATTGTGATTTTGGAGAAAACAAAGTTCAAGAAGCTATTGAAAAATGGACTCAACTAAAAAATAAAAATAAAAATATCAAACTACATATGGTTGGCAAACTTCAAACAAATAAAGTTAAGTTTGTTTTACCACTTTTCGATTTTATTCATTCATTAGATAATCTAAAGCTAGCAAAAAAAATTTCTGAAGTGCAAAAAAAATATGAAAATAAGCCAAAAATATTTATTCAAATTAATATTGGGAATGAATTACAGAAATCTGGTATTAATAAAAATGAATTATCAGATTTTTATGATGAGTGTATAAAACTTAATTTAGATATCGTAGGAACCATGTGTTTACCACCAATAGATAATGATCCAAGTATTTATTTCTCTGAAATGAATAAAATTACTAATTTTTTAAATTTAAGAGATATAAGTATGGGAATGTCAGATGATTATCTTAAGGCTATTGAACATTCTTCAACATATTTAAGAATTGGATCAAAAATATTTGGTGCCAGAAGTTAATCAATATTTATTTTTGTATTTTTATTGATTAATTTTAATAAAATTAAAAAATCTTTTTTTGAAATAGCAATACATCCTGCAGTCGGACTGTAACTTTTGGTAAGATGAATAAAGATTGCACTACCTTTATTTTTTATAGTTTTATTATAATTATATTTTATTAAAATAAAATAATCATACTTATAATCATTTCTATATAATTTTTCATATTTAATTTTTTTATTTATTTTAATTTCCTTATTATAAAATTTACTTTTTATATCATTACACCATGCCATGTTTTTTTTAATTTTTTTACAAATTAATCTATTTTTTGGTAATGAAACTCTATCCGGTCTCCAATATAATTTTCCAATTTCAAATTTTCCAGACGGTGTACAGTAATCACCCTCGATTTTATTCTTTCTAATACCTTTTTTTCCTATACAGCATTTAAATTTAAATTCTTCAACAATTAGGGTATCTTTATTTTTTATGTGAATTATCATAGTTTGTATATTTATGAATAAACAAAGTATTCTAATATTTAAATTACCAGAACTATTTAAGATTTTAAACGAATTAAAAGACCATCTAGATTTCAATATTTATAATTTTGATGAAAAAAAAGAACTTTTAAACTTAGATAAAAAAAAATATGAGAATTACTTAATTTTAACAAATCCACAAAATCAAATAGAAGATGAAAAATTTCAACTAATTTTAAATAAATTACCGGACTCAATTTATTCAATTGTTGAAAAGATAAACGTAGGTTTACTAAAACAAAAATATTCTAAACAATCAGACGTCCTTATTGGCAAATATTCAATTGATATAAACTCTAGATCTATAAAAAATACTCATCAAAGTTTAAAACTAACCCATAGAGAAATTCAAATCATACTATTTTTAAATCAATCTAAGTTCCCTCAAAATGTAGAAAATCTTCAAAAAAAAGTTTGGGGACATAATTCTAATTTAGAAACTCATACTGTTGAAACACATATTTATAGATTAAGAAAAAAAATTTTTGAAAAATTTAAAGATAATAGTTTTATTAATAGTACAAAAAAAGGTTATATAATTTAGTGAAAAAAAGAAACCCTATAGCAAAAGACCTTTTGTCAAAAAAATACAAACCTAGAATAGTAAGGCCAAAAAAAGGTAAAGGAAGTTTTAAAAGGAAAAAAAAATAAAATTCTTTTTACTTTTTAGAGTCTCGCTCCAATTTGTTGAATAACTTTAGATGACATCTCAGTTCCCTTTTCTAAACTTTGCTTAATTGATAAATTATTTACATGGCCATGTAAAAATCCAGCCGCAAAAAGATCACCTGCACCAGTTAAGTCAACAATTTTAAGATTTTTTAGAATACCACATTCAACGACGTCATTTCCTTTTATTGCAATTGCCCCATTTTCACCTCTAGTAAGCACTATCAATTTACCTTGCTGTTTGGAAAAGTTTATTACATCATTAAAATTTTTAGCATCAATCAAAGACATAATTTCTTGTTCGTTAGCGAAAGTAATATCTAATTTATTTTTTACTAAATCTAGAAAATGAGCCTTATGTCTATCAACACAAAATTGATCAGATAATGACATTGCAACTTTATTCGCACTGTTAATTGCTTTATCAAATGCTTTTTTAGGTTCCCCTTCGTCCCATAAATATCCTTCGAGAAATATTATTTCACTTTTCTTAATAGCATCTGAACTAATATCATTTTCATTAATTTTTCCAGCAGTACCAAGGAATGTACACATTGTTCTTTCAGAATCTGGTGTAACTAAAATTAAACATGTTCCAGTTGGTAATTCTTCTTTTTTTTTGGAATAAAAATACTCCACATTTTCTTTTTTTAAACCTTCTTCATACTTAATTCCAAGGTCATCTTTAGAAACTTTGCCTATGAATCCCACTTTGTTTCCTAGTTGAGATATACCTACTATTGAATTTGCTACTGATCCACCAGAAACAGTTTTTTCTATTTTAAGGTTGGATAATAGTTTCTTAAATTCATTTTCATCAAAAATTAATTTCATTGTACTTTTAGTTAAACCATTTTGAATGATAAAATTGTCATCAACTTTACAAATTACATCTACGATTGCATTTCCTATTCCTAAAATTTTCATATTAAGCTTTCCTTGTTTTTATTGGTGATTTTCTATTAGGATAACAAGTAGTACAAATTTTACAAGCTAAACCATAACATTCTCTTGCTTTACAATATTCTCTTCCATAATAAATTATTTGTAGGTGGAGTTTATTCCAAAACTTTTTAGGGAATAATTTTTTTAAATCATTCTCAGTTTGAATAACATTTTTGCCGTTAGTTAATCCCCATCTTTGTGCTAAACGATGAATATGAGTGTCCACAGGAAAGGCAGGATGACCAAATCCCTGTGACATTACCACACTAGCAGTTTTATGCCCTACACCTGGAAGTTTTTCAAGCTCTTCAAAGGTTTGTGGAACTTTACCTTTATGTTTATCTATTAGTTGTTTTGAAAGAAAATAAATACTTTTAGCTTTAACTCTAAAAATACCTATACTTTTAATTAGTCTTTCAATTTTTTTCCTTCCTAATTTTACAAAGTGTTTTGGCTTATTGTATTTTGGATAAATATTTTTAGTAACGTTGTTTACATTGACGTCTGTAGTTTGAGCAGATAATAATACAGAAACTAATAAAGTAAATTTATTTCTGTGTTTAAGAGGTATCGGTGTTTTTGGATAAATTTTGTTTAATATTTTTAATATTATTTTAGACCTTTGAATTTCATTCATTTGAAATTTAAAACATCTCTCATCGAATAAAGACCAGGTTTTTTATTCATTAACCACTTAGCTGCAGTGAATGCTCCTTCTGAATAAAGAGCTCTATCAAATGCCTCATGATTTAATGTAATTATCTCTTTACCACTTGAGAAAGTTACTTCATGTTCACCCACAACCTCACCTTTTCTTAATGAATTAAAATTAATTTTTTTTCCATAAGGAAAAAATTTTTTATTTAAATATTTTTTTCCTATTAATTTATAAAAATCTTTATTCTTTCCAACAGCTATACCTTTTCCAAGCATCAATGCAGTTCCTGATGGATGGTCTTTCTTGTGTTTATGATGAATTTCAAAAACTTTACTTAGGAAATTATTTCCTAAAGATTTTGATGCAATTTCAGTTAAATACATTAATAAGTTTATTCCTAAACTCATATTTCCAGCTCTAAGTATTGGTATTTTTTTAGAATATTTTTTTATCAAATTTTCTTCTTTTTTTGAAAACCCAGTTGTTCCAATAACAACTCTTTTTTTTAATTTTGATGCAATCTTTAAAACTTCAAATGTGCATTTGGGAACTGTAAAATCAATAATTAAATTAGCTTTTTTAAAAGCTTTTTCTGTATTTAAGCTTGGTTTAATTCCAGCAAGTTTTTTATTAATAACTCTATTTTCTGTAAGAGCTACTATCTTAAAATTTTTATCAGATCTGGCAGATTTAATAATCTGTTGACCCATTCTTCCCATACATCCTGTGATTGCTAAATTAATTTTTTTCATTTTAAGATAAGATATGAAACTATCATAACTGACAAAACAATTATAGCCCAAATAGATAGATTTTTTAAAAACTGTTTTAATTTTGAATTAGATCTAAGAAATGTTGGGAGAACAAGAAATAAAACAGCAATTAAAGCTATCGCTGGAACTATTTGTTCTAAACCCATAAATTAATTTTTCCAGAAACTTTTAGCTTTTTGAAAGAATTTTTTAATACTTGGATTTGATTTTTCGTTTTCAATTTCTCTAAATTTTTCTAGTAATTCTTTTTGTTCTCTATTTAAAGAGACAGGAACTTCAGTGTTTACTTGTACATAAAGATCTCCTACTCCACTACCTCTCATATAGGGCATTCCTTTACCTTTTAATCTAAATTGTTTTCCACTTTGAGTTCCTGAGGGAATTTTTATTTTAGCTTTTCCACCGTCAATTGTTGGTATTTCAATAGATGTTCCTAAAGCTGCATCAGCAATAGATATTGGACATTCAAAAAATAAATTTTCATCCGATCTTTTAAATAACTCATGGGAATAAACATTAATAAATAAATAAAGGTCTCCATTTCCTGCTCCTCTAGAACCTGCTTCACCTTTACCAGTAAGTCTTATTCTTGTTCCATCATCAACGCCTTTTGGGATTGAAACTGAAAGTCTTTTAGAAGCTTGTTGTTTTCCTTGACCATTACAAGAATTACATGGATTTGTAATTTCTTCACCTGATCCTGAGCATTGAGGGCATGTTTGTTGAACGGTAAAAAATCCCTGGCTTGATCTAACCTGACCGTGACCACCACACATAGAGCATTGTCCGGCATTATGACCTGGTTTTGATCCTGATCCTTTGCAAGTGTCACATTTTTCAGATGTTGAAAATTTAATATCTTGTTTTTTTCCAGCATAAGCTTCTTCTAAAGTAATTGATAAATCATACCTTAAATCTGAGCCTCTATTATTTGATCTTCTCGAACGTCTTCCACCTCCAAAACCTTCACCAAAAAAATCTTCAAATATGTCTGAAAAAGAACTAGAAAAATCAAAATTTCCAAATCCTCCTCTTCCTCCACCACCATTTTCAAATGCTGCATGGCCAAAGTTATCATAACTTTGTTTACGCTCAGTGTTTGAAAGAACGTGATAAGCTTCTGATGCTTCTTTAAATTTCTCTTCTGATGCTTTATCACCTTTATTTTTATCTGGGTGATGTTTTACAGCTAATTTTCTGTATGCCGATTTTATTTGATCAGGAGTTGCACTTTTATTTACACCTAAGACCTCGTAGTAATCTCTTTTTGCCATAACTAATTAGACAAATAGTTGTTAGCTTAGGCGCTTTTTTCTTTATTATCGTCTTTTACTTCTTCAAAGTCTGCATCAACAACATTATCGTCTTTTTTTCCTTCTTCTTTTTCTTTTGCATCTTTTGGTGTTTCACCTGGCTTAGCACTTTGCTGAGATTTGTAAATTGCTTCACCTAGTTTCATCGAAGCTTGGACTAAATCTTGTGTCTTTTTTTTAATATCCTCTACATCAGTTCCTTTTAGAGCATTTCTTAAGTTAGCCGAGGCAGTTTCAATCGTTTTTTTATCAGCATCAGAAACTTTACTACCGTGCTCTTTTAGATTTTTTTCTGTAGAGTGTAATAAAGTATCAGCTTGATTTCTTGCATCAACCGCTTCTCTTTTTTTCTTGTCAGCCTCTTTATTTGATTCTGCTTCTTTAACCATTTTGTTAATTTCTTCTTCACTTAAACCGCCTGAAGCCTGAATTTGAATTTTTTGTTCTTTTCCAGTCCCTTTATCTTTTGCAGAAACATTTACAATTCCATTGGCATCTATGTCAAAAGTAACTTCTACTTGAGGCACTCCCCTTGGAGCTGGAGCTATTCCGACTAGTTCAAAATTTCCAAGCAATTTATTATCTGTTGCCATTTCTCTTTCACCTTGAAGCACTCTTATTGATACAGCAGGCTGATTATCTTCTGCAGTTGAGAAGACTTGGCTTTTTTTAGTTGGTATAGTTGTATTTTTATCTATAAGTTTTGTCGATACCCCACCAAGTGTTTCAATTCCTAATGATAAAGGTGTAACGTCTAACAACAATACATCTTTCACATCTCCTTGCAAAACTCCTGCTTGAATTGCAGCACCCATAGCAACAACTTCATCAGGGTTTACGCTTTTATTTGGTTCTTTTCCAAAGAAATTTTTTACTTCTTCGATTACTTTAGGCATTCTTGTCATTCCACCTACTAAAATTATTTCACTTATTTCGCTCGCAGATAATCCAGCATCTTTAAGTGCTGTTTTGCAAGGTGGAATCGTTCTTCCAATTAAATCTTCAACTAAGGCTTCTAATTTTGCTCTAGTCATTTTTAAATTAATATGTTTTGGGCCTGTTTTATCCGCAGTTATAAAAGGTAGGTTAATTTCAGTTTGCGTAGCAGAAGATAATTCAATCTTTGCTTTTTCAGCTGCTTCTTTTAGTCTTTGCAATGCTAGTTTGTCTGATTTTAAATCAATTCCATTTTCTTTTTTAAATTCACTTAATAAATAATCTACTATTGTGTTATCAAAATCTTCACCACCTAAAAATGTATCACCATTAGTAGACTTTACTTCAAAAACTCCATCTCCAAGTTCTAAAATTGAAACGTCAAAAGTTCCTCCGCCCAAATCATAAACAGCAATTTTTTTATTTTGTTTTTTATCTAATCCATAAGCCAAAGAAGCAGCAGTTGGTTCATTAATTATTCTTAAAACCTCTAAACCAGCAATTTTTCCTGCATCTTTTGTTGCTTGTCTTTGAGCATCGTTAAAGTAGGCTGGAACTGTTATTACTGCTTTTGTAACTTCTTGACCAAGATATTTTTCAGCAGTCTCCTTCATTTTTTGAAGAACGAATGCTGAA
>CACPJJ010000008.1 GCA_902634305.1 uncultured Pelagibacteraceae bacterium
AAGTTAACTATTAAACCTGATTTACATAAAATTAGAAATTATATTAAGAATTATAATAATTTATTAAATTTAAAAGAAAATAAACTTAATGTTAAGTATTCAAAAAAAGAATTGTTTATAGATGGTTCTAGTGAAATTTATATTGATGAAAATTCTAAAAGTTTAATAAAATATCAAATAAAAAAAAATAAAAATAAAACTAAATTTGAAACTTTTTTAAACTTAGATAAATTAGATCTTACTTTTGATGATATTATCTACAAAAAGCAAAAAAACGTTAAAGCAACATTAGAAGTCAAAGGTTTTGAAAGCAAAAATAAAATATATTTCAAAAATATAAATTATAATGAAAATAATAATAGAATTGAGATAAATAATTTAGAAATTAACAAGAACAAAATATTAGATATAGAACAATTAAAATTTAACTATCTAACTAATAATAATTTTAAAAATGATATAATTTTAGTTAAAAAAGATGATTATTACGAATTAAAAGGATCAAGTTTTGATAGCACTAAAGTTATAAATAATATTTCAAATTCTGATAATGATAACAATCTTTTTGAAATTTTGGATAATTTCAATTCTAAAATAAAGTTTGCTATTGATGAAGTTAAACTCGATGACGAAAGTATAGTAAATAATTTAAATGGAAATTTAGAAATTAAAAATAGTAAACTTTTTGATTTAAATTTAAATTCCAATTTTAGTGATAATGAAAAACTATTTGTTTCAATTAAGTCACAAAATATCAATAGTAGTGTAACAACTTTTTATTCAGATAGAGCAAAACCTTTTGTAAAAAAATACAAATTTATTAAAGGTTTTGACGATGGAAATTTAGATTTTAGTTCTAAAAAAATTAATAATGTTTCAAAATCTAAACTAATCATTGATAATTTTAAAATTCAAGAAGTGCCAGTATTAGCAAAAATATTAACACTTGCATCACTTCAGGGTATAGCAGATCTTTTGACAGGTGAAGGTGTGAGATTTACAGATTTTGAAATGATTTATTCAAAAAAAGGTAATTTAATGACTATTGATGAAATTTATGCAATTGGACCAGCAATATCTATAATGATGGAAGGTTATGTTGAAAGTAATAAGTTGATAAGTTTACGAGGTACTTTGGTTCCAGCAACTACTATTAATAGATCAATTTCTTCAATTCCTTTACTTGGAGATTTGTTAGTAGGAAAAAAAGTAGGAGAAGGCGTTTTTGGAGTTAGTTTTAAGATTAAAGGACCACCTAAAAATTTAAAAACTATAGTAAATCCTATTAAAACTTTAACACCTAGATTTATAACTAGAACTCTAGAAAAAATAAAAAAAAATTAAGACAATTTTATTTTTACATGTTTTTTTTTACCGATAGACAACTTTATAAAATTATTAATAAAAAGTTTTTTTTGTATTAAAAATTTTTCGTCATGAATAATCTCATTATTTATTCTTAAACCTTTTCCTTTAATGAGTCTTCTTACTTCACTTTTAGAGTTTTCAATTTTTGTTATTATAACTAAGTCGATTATATTCATACTATTTTCATTATTTAGTTTAATTTCTACAGTAGGTAAATTTTCACCTAATGAATTTTCTTCAAAAGTTTTCTTTGCAGTTTTTTCAGCAGATAAGGCTTCATCTTTTCCATGTAACATTGATGTAGTTTCATTTGCTAATTTAATTTTTAATTGATTAATATCATTATCTTTTATTTTATTTATTTCATCGGTATTTAAATCTGTGAACATTTTTAAAAATTTAATTACGTCTCTGTCATCAATATTTCTCCAAAACTGCCAATACTCATATGGTGATAATAGTTTTTTATCTAACCAAACTGCACCAGTTTCTGTTTTTCCCATTTTAGCTCCTGAAGCCAAAGTAATAAGAGGAGTTGTTAATCCATATGCTTGTTTATTTGAATGTCTTTTTATAAGTTCAGTTCCATTAACAATATTTCCCCATTGATCTGAGCCACCAATTTGTAATGAACAATTTTTTTTTTTATTTAATTCTAAGAAATCATATGCTTGTAAAATCATATAGTTAAATTCCATATAACTTAGCGATTGTTCTCTATCCAATCTTGTTTTGACACTTTCAAAAGTAAGCATTTTATTTATTGTAAAATGCTTTCCAATATCTCTTAGAAATGAAATATAATTTAATCCTTTAAGCCATGAATAGTTATTTACAAAAATAGGTTTAGTTTTTGGATCATCATTATCTAAATAATTTTTTAATATTTTTTCAATATTTTTAATATTTTTTTCTATTTCATCTTCAGTTAAAATTTTTCTAGTTTTATCTTTGCCCGAAGGATCACCTATTCTAGTTGTTCCGCCTCCAATAAGTACAATTGGTCTATGGCCATGCTTTTGCATTAATCTTAAACACATTATTTGGAGCAAGCTTCCAACATGAAGACTTTCAGCAGTACAGTCAAAACCGATATACCCATGGATTTTTTCTTTATCTAACAATTTAGACAATTCATCTTCACTTGTGCATTGGTAGAAATACCCTCTATCTTTAAATTCTTTTAAAAATTTATTCATAGGTCTATAGTTCTACAATATACAATATTTAATAAAAAAAAATAAGAATGGGTAAGATATATACAGCTTTAGGATTAATGAGCGGAACTTCTATGGATGGAATAGATGCTTCAATTATTAAGTCAGACGGTAATGCAGAATGTTCAATAATATTGGATAAATATTTTGAATATAAGGATGAGATACATAAAAAACTAATAAATATAAGGAATAAAATCAATAAAGAGGATGATCTAATTGCTTATTCTAAGGATATCCAGTCTCTTGAAAGAGAAATAACGTTATTTCATGCAAATATTGTAAATGAGATAGTTAATAAATCAAAAGTAGAATTTGATTTAATAGGTTTCCATGGACAAACGATATTTCATAACCCAAAAAAAAAAATAACCAAACAATTAGGCGATGGATTGCTGCTTTCTCAAATGACTAAAAAGTTGGTAGTTTATGATTTCCGAAAAAATGATTTAGAAAAAGGAGGTCAAGGAGCTCCACTTGCTCCAATATATCATAAAATGTTAGCTAAAATTTTTAAAGAAAAAGGAAAAATAAAGCTTCCAATTATAATTTTAAATATTGGTGGTATTGCAAATATTACATCTATAAATGAAAATTATGAGATGACCGGTATGGATATTGGTCCTGGCAATTGTTTAATTGATAAATGGATAAGAACAAATTCTGAAAAAAATTTTGATAAAAATGGAGATATTGCAAGATTAGGCAAAATAGATAAATACATTTTGGAACAAGCTATTGATAATTTCTTTTTCAAAGATTCAGCTAAAAAAGAATCTCTTGATATTAATGATTTTGATATTACTTTTGCCAAAGGTCTTTCTTTAGAAGATGGAGCCGCAACAATTACAGAGTTAACAGCAGATGTTCTATCTAAGAAATTGTCAGAAAAAAAAGATATTTATGTTTGTGGAGGGGGAAGAAACAATTATTTTTTATTAGATTTAATTCAAAGAAAAATTAAAAATAAAATATTTCAAATTGATAAACTTGGTGTTGATGGTAGCTTTATAGAATCACAAGCATTTGGATATTTAGCTATTAGATCTTATTTGAAACTTCCTATTTCATTTCCAGAAACTACAGGATGCAAAGATCCATGTACTGGTGGAAAAATAGTAAAAAATTATTAGTATAAAGCAGATTCCTTTTTTATATATTTATTTAAGGATTTAATCAAAGCCTGATCATTTTTTGAAAAAAAATGATTTGCATCTGCAATAGCTTCAAATTCAACCTTAATACTTTTTTGTGCACTTAGCCTTTTATTCAACTCATTTAAATGTTCAACAGGGACAAGTTCATCTTTTTTTCCATAAATCATTAAACCTGATGATGGACAAGGTGATAAGAAAGAAAAATCATAAACATTTGGTTGTGGAGATATAGCAATAAATCTATTTATTTCAGGTCTTCTCATTAATAACTGCATTGAAATAAGAGACCCAAAAGAAAATCCTGAAATCCAACATTGAGAGTTATCAAAATTTTCTCTTTCCAGCCAATCAAGAGCTGCAGCTGCATCCGCGAGTTCACCTTGTCCGTTATCAAATTCACCATCGCTTTTACCAACACCTCTAAAATTTACTCTACAAACTGAAAAATCATTTTCCATAAACACGTGGAAAGTATCAACAACTACTTTATTGTTCATAGTTCCTCCGTATTGTGGATGCGGATGCAAAACTAAAGCAATTGGTGATGTGTTTTTTTTGCTTTTGTAATATTTTGCCTCAAGTCTACCTGCTGGTCCTGGTATAAATACTTCTACTATTTTACTATCCATAAAAGATATTGATAATTATTCTCAAAAAAAAATTATATTTTTCTACCAAAAATGAGCGACAAAAAGCAAGTCTTTAAATAAGTTATAAACTTGACTAAAATAGTCAGGTATATATAAAGCCCGTGGATTGCGAAAAATATGAAATTATCAAGTAAAGGAAGATATGCTGTAATGGCACTAGCGGATCTTGCAAAGTTTGATCCTAATGAGCCAGTTTCACTTAGGGATATATCTTTAAGACAAGGCATATCATTAGTTTATTTAGAACAATTATTTTTAAAATTAAAAAAAAATAAAATTGTTAGCAGCGTAAGAGGAAATAGGGGCGGTTACATATTAAATAAAAATGCATCTGAAATTAATATTTCAGAAGTACTTTCAGCGGTTGAAGAAAAAATAAAAACAGTGGGTTGTGAAAAGCATTCAAAAAAAGGATGTAATGGAAAAAGTGAAAAATGTATTACCCATAATTTATGGGATGAACTTGAAGACTATATTAATGTATTTTTTGAAAAAAAAAAATTAAGCGATCTAATAAACAAAAGAGATAATAGAATTTAAATGAGAGAAAAACAGATAGATAAATTAAAAGATTATAAATACGGTTTTACAACTGATATCGAAAATATTAGAGCACCCAAAGGCTTGAATAAAGAAGTTATTGAATTCATATCTAAAGCTAAAAAAGAACCAAAATGGATGCTCGATTGGAGAATGAAAGCTTTTGAGAGATTAAAAAATTTAAAGGAACCAAATTGGCAAAAGCCAAAATATCCAAAAATTGATTACCAAGATATTTATTATTATTCAGCTCCTAAAAGTGCAAGTGAAACCCCCAAAAGTATTGATGAACTTGATCCTAAACTTTTAGAAACTTATAAAAAATTAGGCATACCATTACAAGAACAACAAAGATTAAATGGTATTGCAGTAGATGCTGTATTCGATTCTGTTTCTGTAGCCACAACATTTAAAGATAAACTAAACGAAGTAGGTGTAATTTTTTGTTCAATTTCAGAAGCAATACAAAAACATCCTGAAATTGTAAAAAAATATTTGGGTTCAGTAATTCCTTTAACGGATCACTATTTTGCAACTTTAAATTCAGCTGTTTTCACCGATGGATCTTTTGTTTATATTCCTCCAGGCGTTAAATGTCCTATGGAACTTTCAACATATTTTAGAATTAATGCATCTCAAACGGGACAATTTGAAAGAACATTAATAATTGCTGATAAAGGAAGCTATGTAAGTTATCTTGAAGGTTGCACTGCTCCTATGAGGGATGAAAATCAACTTCATGCAGCAAATGTTGAACTTGTCGCTTTAGATAATGCTGAAATTAAATATTCAACTGTTCAAAATTGGTACCCTGGTGACGAGAATGGAAAGGGTGGTATTTATAATTTTGTAACCAAAAGAGGATTATGCAAAGGAACAAATTCTAAAATTTCTTGGACGCAAGTAGAAACTGGTTCGGCAATAACATGGAAATATCCAAGCTGTGTTTTACAAGGTGATAACTCTATTGGAGAATTTTACTCAATTGCAATTACAAACAACTATCAAAAAGCCGATACAGGAACCAAAATGATACATTTGGGAAAAAATACCAAAAGTAAAATTATTTCAAAAGGAATTAGTGCAGGTTTTTCTGACATGACTTACAGAGGGTTAGTAGATATTTCTTCAAAAGCTAAAAACTCTAGAAATTATACACAATGTGACTCTTTACTTATGGGTAATAAATGTGGTGCTCATACTGTTCCTTATATTAAAAATAAAAATCCAGAATCTAATATTGCTCATGAAGCTACCACATCTAAAATTAGTGAAGAACAACTTCATTATTGTCAGCAAAGAGGTTTAAATCCTGAAGAAGCTGTAGGATTAATTGTTAATGGTTTCTGCAAAGAAGTTTTACAACAATTGCCAATGGAGTTTGCCGTTGAAGCACAAAAGCTTGTTGGAATAAGCTTAGAAGGAAGTGTTGGCTAAATGTTAAAAATAAAAAATTTGAAAGCTGATATCGAAAGTAAATCAATTTTAAATAACTTTAATCTTGAAATAAAACCAGGTGAAGTGCATGCAATAATGGGACCAAATGGTTCAGGAAAAAGTACTTTATCTAATATTTTATCAGGAAAAAAAGGGTATGATGTTTCAGGAGAAATTCTATTTGAAAATAAAAATCTTTTTGAACTTGAAACTGAAGAAAGAGCACATAAAGGAATATTTTTAGCTTTTCAATATCCTTTAGAAATACCAGGTGTAAATACAAATATTTTTTTAAAAACATCACTTAATGCAATTAGAAAAGCAAGAGGTGAAAAAGAACTTGATGCAATAGAATTTTTAAAATTAGTAAAATTAAAAGCAAAAGAATTAAAATTTGATGAAGAAAAATTAAATAGACAATTAAATGTAGGATTTTCTGGCGGTGAAAAAAAGAAAAATGAAATATTACAAATGTCTATTTTAAATCCAAAACTTTCAATTTTGGATGAGACTGATTCTGGTTTAGATATTGATGCACTTAAAATTGTTGCCGATGGAGTTAATTCATTAAGAAAAAAAGATAATTCATTTTTAATAATTACACATTACCAAAGATTATTAGATTATATAAAACCTGATTATGTCCATGTATTGATGAATGGTCACATAATCAAATCGGGCGGTCCAGAGCTAGCATTGGAATTAGAAAATAAAGGATATGAAAATTTTAATTAAATGGAAGAACAATTAAAAATAGATTTTGAAAAATTACTAGAAAACTCAAATTTTTCTAAAAAGAATGCTGAGATTAAAAGAAAAAATTTTGATAATTTTATTGAAAAAGGTTTTCCCAATAGAAGAGAGGAAAATTGGAAATTTTCAGATCTTAATCAAATAATTTCTAAAAATATTAAAAATTTAAGTTTTTATAACGATTTATCAAAACCAAATAAAATAGATCAGTCCATTTACATTGATGGTTTAGAACATAATAAAATTGTTTTTGTAAATGGTAGAATAGAAAAAATAGAGTTTGATTATGAAGAAAAAAATAAAATTGAAATATTAGATGATTTAGTTTTAGAAAAATCAAACAATACCACTAATTCTTTGCTTTTTTTGAATAATGCATTTGTAAGTAAATATTTTAAACTAATAATCAAAAAAAACTATTCACTTCAAAAACCCTTAGTTATTTACAATATTACCAATAAAGATTTAGTTTCAAAAAATATTAATTTAAAGGTTGATATATTTCTTGAAGAAAATAGTTCTTTAAAACTTATTGAGTTCTCTAATGATAAATCAACTACTAATTTTATAAATATCAATTATAACTTCAATGTCCAAAAAAATTCTATCTTAAAAAATTATAAAATTGATAATAACTCAAATAGTAATATAAAATATTGTTTCAATAATATTAGCCAAGATGCCAATAGTGTATCAGAAATATTCCTTCTATCATCTGGATCAGAATTTATAAAAAATGAAATAAATTGTAATCTTAATGGAAAATATTCTTCAGCATTTGTGAATGGAGTTTTTATCTTAAACGAAACAAAACATCATGAAATTAAAACTAATATAAATCATATAGTTGAAAACACTAAAAGTTATCAATTAATCAAAGGTGTTTTAGAAGATACATCCAAAGCAGTTTATCAAGGAAAAATTTTTGTTGATTCTAAAGCTCAAAAAACAGATGGCTATCAATTGAGTAAAGCTATTTTATTAAATGATAATACTGAATTTAATGCTAAGCCAGAATTAGAAATTTATGCAGATGATGTTAAATGTTCTCATGGCTCTGCATCTGGAAGTTTAAATGAAGATTCAATATTTTATCTAATGTCCAGAGGGTTAAACTATAAAGAAGCAAAAAAACTTTTAATTAATGGTTTCCTACTAGATGTTGTAGAAAAAATTACAGATTCTGAAATAAAAAACCTAATAAAAAATATTATGAGCTTAAAACAATGAACATTAGTAATATAAAAAAAGAGTTTCCTATATTTGATAATAAAGTTCACAATAATGATCTTGTATATCTAGATAGTGCAAATTCTTCACAAAAGCCAAGAGTAGTTGTTGATAGAATTTATGATTTTTATACTAAAGAATTTTCTAATGTTGGAAGAAGTGTTCATTACCTTGCGGTTGCAGCAACTAATTTATATGAAAATACTAGAACATCAGTTCAAAAATTTATTAATGCAAAAGATGCAAATGAAATTGTTTTTACTAAAGGAGCTACTGAAGCGATAAATTTGGTGGCAAGTACTTTTGGACAAAATCATTTGCAAGAGGGTGACGAAGTTTTATTAACTGAGCTTGAACATCACTCAAACTATGTTCCTTGGCATTATTTGAGAAAATCGAAAGGTATTAAAATAGAGTTTGCCGAGATAAATGAAGATGGAGATGTTACTTTAGAGAGTATAGAAAAAAAAATTACACCAAAAACCAAAATTATTGGAGTAACTCATTTATCAAACGTTACTGGAGCTATTTTACCAATTAAAGAAATAGTTCAACTAGCTCATTCAAAAAATATACCAGTATTGGTAGATGGTTGTCAGGGAGCTCCGCATTTAAAATTAGATATGCAAGACTTAGATTGTGACTTTTATGCTATCTCTTGTCATAAAATGTATGGGCCAACAGGATTGGGTATTCTGTATGCAAAAAAAAAATGGTTAGAGGAATTACCACCATATCAAGGTGGTGGTGGGATGATTGGTGAGGTTAAAAAGGATGGTATAACATATGGTGATTTACCAAATAAATATGAGGCTGGAACGATGGCAACAGCGCAAGTGATAGCATTTAATGAATCTATTAAATTTTTAAATAAAATAGGAATGGATAATATTATTAAACATGAAAAAGAACTTATTGAATATGGTCAGGAAATATTAAGAAAAAATAATTCTGTTAAACTAATTGGAAATCCAAAAACAAAAGGATCTGTTCTCTCCTTTACCATTGATGGAATACATCCTCATGATATAGCAACTATTTTAGATGAAGATGGTGTTGCCATAAGAGCTGGTCATCACTGTTGTCAAATATTACATGACAAACTTGACATAGCTGCTTCTGCAAGGGCATCATTAGGAATTTACAATACCAAGGAAGATCTTGATAAATTAAATTCATCAATCAATAAATGTAAAAAAATATTTGAGTTAAAATGAACTTAAAAGAACTTTATCAAGAAATAATTTTAGATCATGGAAAAAATCCTAGAAATCTAAGAAAAACAGAAAATTTTAATAAAGATGCAAAAGGACACAACCCTTTATGTGGTGATAAGGTTCATATTTTTTTAAAGTTAAATGATAACAAAAAACTAGAAGATATTTCATTTGAAGGTCAAGGCTGCGCAATTTCAATGGCTTCAGCATCAATAATGACTGATTTGTTAAAAGGAAAAGAAGAAAAAGAAGTAAAAGAAATTGTGACTGATTTTTTAGAAATGATTAAAGAAAAGGATGAAATTAAAACAAACCTTTTGAAAGACGATGAAAAAACTAAATTAATGTGTTTGTCAGGAGTAAAGCAATATCCAATGAGAGTTAAATGTGCAACTCTATCCTGGCACACATTGACATCAGCTATAGATAAATCTCAAAATGAAATTAACAGTGAAAGCTTGGAGGTATAATGGAATTAAAAGATAAAGTTATTGCTGAAATAAAAAAGATCTATGATCCAGAAATACCAGTTAATATTTATGAGTTAGGCTTAATATATGATATAATTATTGATGATAAGAATAATGTTAAAATTGATATGACATTAACAACTCCAAATTGTCCTGTTGCTGAAAGTTTACCAAATGAAGTGAAAAATAGTGTCAAAGAAATAAAAGAAGTAAAAGACGTCGATTTAAAACTAGTTTGGGAACCACCATGGGATAAATCAATGATGTCAGAGTCTGCAAAATTAGAATTAAATTTATGATAAAACAAATAATTACATTAAGTGATAATGCTGCTCAAAGAATAAAAGAAATTATGTCAAAAGCAGAAAGTAACGCTGTTGGTGTAAGAGTAGGCGTTAAGTCTGGTGGTTGTGCAGGCATGTCTTATATAATGGAATATACAAAGGAAATTAATCCAAATGATGAAATAATTGAGGAAAAAGGGGTAAAACTTTTTGTAGATCCAGGTGCTATAATGTACCTTTTAGGAACCGAAATGGACTATAAAAAAGAAGAATTTTCCTCATCTTTTGTCTTTAAAAATCCAAATGAAACTGAAAGATGTGGATGTGGAGAATCATTTAAGATATAATAGTAGTTGATGAGAGACACTAAACATTTAGAAAAACATGCTAATAAATTAGCAGAAAGCAAAAAGGAAAAGGAACTATTCAGAACTCAACGTAAGGCGGTTGAAGCTGGGGCTCACGGAACCTTAGAATACACTATAAAAGAAGGTGTTAATAAGAATAAAATTGCTGACGATAAAATATTAAAAAGTAAAAAATAATTTAAGAGCTGTAATACATTTCAAACTCCATTGGGTGCGGAGTATGTTCAAGATTGTAAATTTCTTCAAATTTTAATGCAATAAATGCATCAATTTGGTCATCAGAAAATACACCACCTTGTTTTAAAAAACCTCTATCTCTATCTAAACTTTCCATAGCTTCTCTTAAAGACCCACAAACAGTTGGAATATTTTTTACTTTATCTTCTGGCAGAGCATACAAATCTTCATCAAGGGGTTTACCTGGATTAATTTTATTTTTAATACCATCCAGTCCAGCCATTAACATAGCAGAAAAAGTTAAATATGGGTTTCCAGCAGCATCAGGGAATCTTATTTCACATCTCGCACCTTTTTTACTTAATGTTATTGGTATTCTACATGAAGCAGATCTGTTTCTTGCTGAGTAAGCTAACAAAACTGGAGCTTCAAAACCTGGAATTAATCTTTTATAACTATTTGTTGTTGCATTTGAAAAAGCATTAATTGCTTTAGCGTGTTTTAAAATTCCACCAATATAATGAAGTGCGGTTTCTGATAAACCTGCATATTTATTTCCTGAAAATATTGGATTTTTACCTTTCCAAATTGATTGGTGTGTATGCATTCCTGAACCATTATCACCTTTTACAGGTTTAGGCATAAAGGTTGCAGTTTTTCCAAAAGAATGAGAAACCATTTGTACTACATATTTATATAACTGAACGTTATCCGCTTGCGTTACTAAAGTATTATATAACATTCCAAGTTCATGTTGACTTGGAGCAACTTCGTGGTGGTGTTTTTCAACTGTAATACCAACTTCTCTTAAACCTTTTAAATATTCACCTCTCATGTCTTGAGCACTATCAACTGGAGGTACTGGAAAATATCCTCCTTTTATTCCTGGTCTATGACCCATGTTTCCATTTTCATAATTTTTACCTGAATTGTAAGGACCTTCAGAACTATCAATCTTAAATCCTATTTCGTTCATTTCATTTTTAATTTTTACATCATCAAAAACAAAAAACTCTGGTTCAGGGCCAAAATAAGCTTTGTCACCAACACCAGATTTTTTTAAATATGCTTCAGCTTTTTTAGCAATACCTCTTGGATCTCTTTCATATGGAGTTTTTTTCACTGCATCTAAGATATCGCAAAATATAATTAAAGTATTATGTGAAGTATAAGGATCAATTACTTGTCTGCTTAAATCAGGTTTTAAAATCATATCTGACTCGTTAATTGCTTTCCAACCCGCTATCGAAGACCCATCAAAAAATACTCCATCATTAAGCATGTCATCATCTACAATTGTTGAATCCATTGTTAGATGTTGTAATTTACCTCTCGGATCAGTGAATCTTAAGTCTACAAATTCGATCTCTTTATCTTTCATCAATTTTAATACTTTATTTGAACTCATAATTTTAAATTTAGTATGATCTTAATATCAAAAAATGCGGTAATAAGAAGATAATATAATAAGATATCACCTATGCATTTCTTACATGGATAAATGGTTATTAATATGAAATTATCAATTCACAATTTGTTACAATTATTAGTTGAATGGAAGATTTGTTAAATAAAGAATCGGTAAAGAGAGTATCAAAGGTTTTAAATGATTTTGATCAATCAATAAAAGTCCAAAACTTAGATACAACAGCTAGAACAGCAAAAGATGCTGCAGAAAGTTTAAAAACTGAAATTGGCTCTATCGTAAAAAGCTTATTACTTAGAAGACAAAGCTCATTCTTGTTATGTTTAGTTGCTGGTGATAAGAGGTGTTCCTTAAATAAAGTAAAAAAATTGTTAAATGAAAAAGATGTAAGTATGGCAAATGCCGATCAAGTAAAAGAAATAACAGGGTTTACAATAGGAGGAGTTTCCCCAGTAGGTCATTTAAATAAAGTTGATATTTTTATAGACGAGTCATTAGCAAGATTTACAAATTTATTTGCAGCAGCTGGCCACCCTTATAGTATTTTCAAAATTAATTTTGATAATCTTTGTAAGATTACGAATGGATCAGTTAAAGATATATCAGAATGAACAATCCAAAACCTCTAGATTATTTATTGTTAGGAATATTATCTTTAATTTGGGCATCTGCATTTTTTAATATTAAAATTGCAACTTATTCTTTTGGACCTATAACAATTGCATTTTTTAGAATTTTTCTTGGAGCTATACCAGTTGTACTTTTATGTTTAGCAAAAAGAATAAAGATTGAAGCATTTTCTAAAGACTGGTTATGGTTTGCATCAATTGGATTTATAAATCTAGTAATACCTTTTTTTTTAATCGCTTACGGTGTTCAAAAAGTACAAAGTAATCTTGCTGCAATTCTAATGGCAACCACACCTCTAAGTGCAACTATTCTTGCTCATTTTTTTACTGAAAATGAAAAATTTAGTTGGTTTAAGAGTGTTGGGATATTAATTGGATTTTCAGGAATAGTTTTTTTATTTTCAGACAAAGTATTAATTAATACTGAAAATATAATTTATGCTCTCGCAATTTTATTAGGTTCCACATGTTATGTTGTTGGAGGGATCTTAACTTTAAAAATAAGTAAAAAGAAAAATGAAAATGTCACAGCTTCAATATTAATTTGGGGATCAATAATTGTATTTCCAATCTCAATGCACTTTGAGCAACCCTGGAATCTATCCCCAAGTTTAGATTCTATAATTGCATTATTATATCTTGGAGTTTTTCCAACTGGTGTTGCGTGGTTATTAAGATTTCATATTTTAAAAAATAATGGTGTAGTTTTCCAATCTCAGGTTGCGTTTTTAATTCCAATATTTGGAGTTATTCTTGGATATATATTTTTAAATGAACTTATAACTTCTAAAGTTATTGTTTCATTACTGCTAGTTATTTTAGGAATTTATTTAGTTAAAACATCAAATAAAATTAAAGTTACTTCAGTTTAGATAATTCTTTAATGTGGGATGAATCTGTTTCACAACAACCACCTAAAATTGTTGCACCTTTTTTACTAATTTTTTTTGCAAATTCACAAAAAACTTTACCAGTAATTTCCTCTCTTTTTCCCAAAGTAATATTTGGATTTTTTCCTACTTCATTGTGGCCAGCTTTATTAAATCTATGTACAGGCAAAGGCTCCTCTACTGCCCATAAATTTGCTTTAAAACCGAATGGTATATCTAAACTTTTCAATTCATCTGTTACTTGCTCTATTATTTCTAGTGATACGCATGCAGCAACAACTCCTAACCAGCTAGTATTGTTATATTTTTTTACTATTTCTGATATTGTCTCACCAGATGGAAGCATACCATTTTTCTTTAAATGCAAACCAACCAGCACTGGTTTATTTAATTTTTGAATAACATTTAATGCTATCTCTACTTCTCTTCCGCTAGAAAGAACATCTAAATAAAAAAAATCAATATAAGCATTGATAATACTCGCCTGATCAAAAAAATCTTTTTCAATTATTTTTTTATCTCTTTTATCAACTTCATATGTATCGTTTTGAGCAGGAAGACTACCTGCAATTAAAATATTTTTTTTTGATAATTCTTTTGCTTTTATCGCAAGCTCACAAGCTTTTTGGTTTGCAAATTGAAAAAGATCTCCAACTTGATTTTGCTCCATTCTTACTCTTCTTGTAGTAAAAGTATTTGTTAATATTACTTCTGCTCCAGCTTTAATAGCAGATAAATGAGTATCAACTACTAAACTATTAAATTTTTCATCTATTAATGAAGTCGCTGACCAAAGAGTCCCTTTGGTTATAAGTCCTCTAGCAAGTAATTCTTGACCCATGCCAGCATCTAAAATTCTTGTTTTTTTAAAATAGTTTAAATCCATATTATAAAAATAATTTAGTACCTATCCTAATAGCAACAAATAATACCAGGACAGATGTTATTAAAGCAAGAAATCTTGTTTGAAATATTTTTAAATTTAAATAGTTTCCAATATGACCACCAATAATCACAACCAAAAATAAATGCCAATAATTTGATATATCGCTTAAAACTATATTTTTAGTTAATTGACCAATAACACCAGATATAGAGTTGATAAAAATAAATAAAGATGCCGCAGTAACAATGTGCTTAGGTTTAGCTGCTTTAATCAAAAAAAGAATAGGACTTAAAAATATTCCTCCACCAACTCCGACCACTCCAGAGACAAAACCTAATATTGCTCCAATTAAGATTGATATAAAAATTGGAACATTTCTATAAGTTGACTCATTATCATCATAAGATTTAAAATTTATTAAAAGCATTGTTCCAGCAAGTGTCAAAACTATAAATAAAAAAATTTCAAACAGGCTTTTATCTATTTGTAGAGAGCCGCCGAAAAATGCTAAAGGTATCGATCCTACTAGATATGGTAACAATAATTTTAAATTAAGATTTCCTGCTTTTATATAATTAAAGCTATTTCCTGAAACTACAAATATATTACATATTAAAGCTATTACTGGAAAAATATAATAAGGAATATCCCATATTAACATTAGTGCCAGATAAGTTGACCCACCCCCAAAACCAACACTGGCATATAATATTGCAGTTACAAAAAATAAAATTGATAATATAATCATTTAAATTTTATGAATGTAAATATAGCATTATTAACAGTTACCGATACAAGAACTTTAAAAACCGATAAGTCGGGAAATATTTTAGTAGATAAAATAAGAAAGGCTAATCATAATTTAGTAGATAGAAAAATTTGTAAAGATAGCAAAAAAGCAATTAAAAAAATATTAAAAGACTGGACCAAAAAAAAAAAGATTGATGTAATAATAACAACAGGTGGCACTGGATTGACAGGAAGAGACATTACACCTGAGGCATTAGATGAAGTAGCAGATAAACACATACCAGGATTTGGTGAGATATTTAGAACAATTAGTTTAAAAACTGTTGGTACTTCGTCTATTCAATCAAGAGCGTGCGCAATACTAGCTAATGGCAAATATATATTTGCGTTACCAGGATCTTCTGGAGGAGTAACTGATGCTTGGGATGAAATTTTAGTACATCAGTTAGACATTAATCATAAACCTTGTAATTTTGTAGAATTATTCCCAAGACTTAAAGAAAAATAAAATTTTAATTTTTTTCTCTTGTTGCAATATAAACTCCTAAGGTTGCAATTAAAAATCCAAATATATCTATAGAATCTAAATTTTCTCCTAAAAAAATAAAAGCCATAATAGCCGAGATAGGAGGTATTAAAAAAAATACAGAAACAGTTTTGCTTGCAGAATTTTTTTTTATTAAATACATTAAAATAGTAAATGCTCCAAATGAAACCAAAAATATTTGATGACTTATTGCGATTACAAAAGTTTTTGAAAAATTTATAAATGGTTTTTCAATGAAAAAAATAATTACAATTAAATGAAATAAAAAACCTCCTAAAGCTTGGTACATATTGCTAACTGATAAAGGCAAATTATTACTTATCTTTTTTTGCCAAAGTGTTGCAGAAGTAACCGCAATCAAAGAAATAATTACTGCAACAACCCCTATAGTTGGCAATGATTTACCTATATCAAAACCAATAACTAAAGCTGCACCAACAAATCCTAAAAAAACTCCTAGCCATTTATTCCATGTAATTTTTTCATTTAAAATAGGACCAGCTAAAGTATTTGTTAATACAGGTTGAAGAGTAACTATTAAAGCAGCAATACCTGTTGGAAGACCAATAGCAATTGAGTAAAAAACACCACCAAGATAAAATCCATGAAAAAGTATTCCTGTAGAAATTGATGGTAAAATATTTTTTGAACTAACTAAAATTTTATGCTTCGAATATAGTGAAAAAAAATAAAACCCTATTGCAACTATTAAAAATCTAAAACTTAAAGCTGCAAAAGGATCACTGTAATCAACTATTGGTTTTGTTGTTATAAAAGCTGATGACCAAAGTAAAATAAATATTAAAGGAAGAAATTTTATCACTAGTTAATAAAATTACTTTTGATATTTTTCTTTCCACTCAGAATAAGGCATTCCGTATACATGTTCTCTTGCATCAGGATCTGATATTGAAATACCTTTTTTTTCTGCTTCTTCTCTATACCATTTTGATAAGCAATTTCTGCAAAATCCAGCTAAATTCATTAAATCTAAATTTTGTACATCTTTTCTTTCCCTGAGATGTTTAATTAATCTTTCGAATGCAGCTGATTGTAATTCTTTTTTTGTGTTATCATCCATAATTATTTGTGTTAAAGTTTTATTGTATTAATGAAACTTTCTGGATCATATCAAATAAACTTAGAAAAACAAAAAGTTTGGGAAGCATTAAATGATCCTGAAATTTTGCAAAAAACAATACCAGGATGTGAAGAATTTATAAAAAAATCTGAAACAGAGTTTACTGCGACTGCAACTAATAAAATTGGTCCATTTAATGCAAGTTTTACAGGGGATATTGAGCTTAAAGATCTAAATCCTCCACATAGTTACAAAATTACTGGATCAGGAAATTCTCCAGTAGGTTTTGCAAATGGAGAAGCCACAGTTAGTTTAGAGGATGAAAATAATGGCACTAAACTTACTTACACAGTTGAAGCAAATGTTGGTGGAAAAATTGCCCAGGTTGGCTCGCGTTTAATTGATATGACTGCAAAAAAAATGGCTGATATTTTTTTTGGAAAATTTTCTGAATTAGTTTCAAGTGAGCAAGATAATAAAAAGATTGTAGAAGAAAATTCAGAGAAAATTAAAGTTACTAATGAAAAAAAATCGCAAAACAAAACATTAATTTATATAACTATTGCAATATTGGCATCAGCCTTGATTTATTTAGCAATTTGAATCGCGTAAAACTAGAATCTTTATTTTTTTTAAAGTTGAGTGTGACATTATTGTATGTTTAACTTAAGACAATTAATAAGGAGCGGAGCCTTATGAAAAAAATTGTAGTAGAAGTAAACGGCAAGAAAGTTTCAAAAGAAATACAAGATCATACAACATTATCAGGTTTATTAAGAGATATTTTGAATTTAACTGGAACTCATATTGGATGCGATACAAGCCAATGTGGAGCATGTGTAGTTCATGTTGATGGAAAATCTATTAAAAGCTGTACAGCATTAGCGGCAGACCTTGATGGTTCAAAAATTACAACAATTGAAGGATTAGCGTCAAATGGAAAATTACATCCGATGCAAGAAGCATTTAAAAAAATGCACGGATTACAATGTGGATTTTGCACACCAGGCATGGTTATGAGTGCGGTTGATCTTTTAAAAAATAAAAAAAACCCAAGTGATCAAGAAATAAGAGATTGGTTGGAAGGTAATATCTGCAGATGTACAGGATACCATAATATTGTTGCAGCAGTTAAAGAAGCTGCATCAAAAATGTAGGAGTTAAAATGGCAAGTTTAGTAGGATCGAGAGTTGAAAGAAAAGAAGACAAAAGATTTTTGACAGGTAAGGGCAGATATACTTCTGATATTAATATTGCTAACCAAACATATGCCATATTTATTAGATCACCACACGCAAGAGCAAAAATAAAAAAAATTGATACCTCTAAAGCACTTAAATCTTCAGGAGTAGTAGAAATTTTAACAGGAGAACATATAGCGCAAGACAAAATTGGAGGTTTAATAGCTGGATGGGCTATTAGAAGTGAAGATGGTTCAGAAATGAAATGTCCTGCAAACCCACCATTAGCAAAAGATAGTGTAAATTTTGTTGGAGATCCTGTAGCTGTAGTTTTTGCTGAAACTTTAGATGAGGCCAGAGCAGCAGCCGAATTAGTAAAAGTTGATTATAAAGTTTTAAAGGCAGTTTCTAATTTAGGTGAAGCAATGAATAGCGAAGCAATACATGATGGTATAGATAAAAATCTTTGTTATGACTGGCTCCTTGGTGATAGACAAAAAACTAAAGAAGCATTTGATAAAGCAGATAAGATAATAAAATTAGATATTGTAAATAATAGACTTATTCCAAATGCAATGGAGCCAAGAGCTTGTGTAATAGATTATAACACAGCTTCAGAAGAAATAACTTGTTACACTACAAGCCAAAATCCACATTTATCAAGATTGATTATGTCTGCTTTTGGAGGTGTTGCTCCTGAAAATAAATTAAGAGTAGTTGCACCAGATGTAGGTGGGGGATTTGGATCAAAAATTAATCTTTATAACGAAGAAATAGTTTGTAGCTGGGCTTCAAAAAAAATAGAGAGACCTATTAAATGGGTAGCTGAAAGAACAGAGTCTTTTTTAACAGATACTCACGGAAGAGATCATATTACTCATGCAGAATTAGCGGTTACTAACGATGGTAAGTTTTTAGGGTTTAAAAATGAAACAATTGCAAACCTTGGAGCATATGCAAGAGTATTCGGAACTGTAACTCCAACATATTTATTTGGACCATGTGCAACAGGCGTTTATATAATGCCAGCTGCATATTCTAATGTTAAAGCAGTTTATACAAATACTGCACCAGTAGATGCTTATAGAGGAGCAGGGAGACCAGAAGCTACTTATACTATTGAAAGAATTGTAGACAAGGCTGCAATGGAATTAGGTATGGATCCAATTGAAATAAGAATGAAAAATTTTCCTACAGAATTTCCATTTAAACAAACTTTAGTTCACCAAATAGATTCAGGTGATTATGTTGCTGGATTAAATAAAGCAAAAGAAATGGCAGATTATGATGGGTTTTCAACTAGAAAAAAAGAATCTGAGTCAAAAGGTAAACTTAGAGGTATAGGAGTTACCTCTTATTTTGAAGCATGTGGTATTGCACCGTCACCTGTAGTGATGATGTTAGGATGTGGAGTAGGTTTATGGGAGTCTGCTGAAGTAAGATTTAATCCAACAGGACAAGTTACTGTTTATACTGGTTCTCATAGTCATGGACAAAGTCACCAAACTACATTTGCGCAAATTGCTGCTGATGAATTAGGTGTTCCAATTGAAAATATTGACGTTGTTCATGGCGATACTGACAAAGGTACATTTGGTATGGGAACATATGGTTCAAGATCTTTAACTGTTGGAGGAATAGCAATAGTTAATGCGTGCAAAAAAATAGTTAATAAAGGAAAAAGAATTGCTGCCAAAATGCTTGAAGCAAGCCCTGATGAAGTTGATTTTAAAAATGGAGAATTTGTTGTTGCAAAATCAAATAAAAAGAAAACAATTGGAGAAGTTGCTTTTGCAAGTTATCTTCCCGGAGTAAGAGACGAAGTTAAATCACCTTTACCAGAAGGAGATGAACCAGGACTGATTGAATCTTCTTTTTTTGATCCAGCTAATTTCTCTTTTCCAGCAGGATCTCATATTTGTGAAGTTGAAATAGATCCTGAAACAGGTCATGTAAAACTTGATAAATACACAGCAGTTGATGATTTTGGAACTATAGTGAACCCACTAATTGTTGAAGGCCAAGTTCATGGTGGATTGGCTCAAGGAATTGGCCAAGCTTTATATGAGAATGCTCAATATGACGATTCTGGTCAGCTGATAACAGCTTCTTACATGGATTATACAATGCCAAGAGCTGATGATCTTCCAGACTTTAATTTAGGATTTACTTGTACAAAGGCTACTACTAATCCATTAGGAGTTAAAGGATGTGGAGAAGCAGGAACTATAGCTGCAACACCAACAGTAATGAACGCAGTTATTAATGCTTTGGGTGGAAAAGAAATTTCTTTACCTGCAACAGCAGAAAAAGTTTGGAAAGCATGTAAAGAAATGAAAAAAACTAATGCTGAGGCGGCTTAAAGGAAATTATGAAAACATTTAATTATCATTCTGCAAAAGATGTAAAAGAAGCATCAAAGCTAGCATCCTCTAATTCAGCCTTTTTAGCTGGAGGAATGACAACAATACCTTCAATGAAATTAGGTTTAGCTTCTTATAAAGATATTATAGATATTAAAAGAATAAAAAAACTAACAGGAATTAAAGTATCTGGAAAAACAGTTACAATAGGAGCAACAACAAAACATTCTGAAGTAGCAAGTTCAAAAGATGTTAAAAAAGCAATTCCTTCATTAGCAGCCCTTGCAGAAGGTATTGGTGATCCACAAGTAAGAAATAGAGGTACGATTGGTGGTTCAATAGCAAATAATGATCCTGCTGCAGATTATCCTTCAGCATGTATTGCTTTAAATGCAACCATACATACAAATAACCGTTCAATTGATGCAGAAAAATTCTTTAGAGGGATGTTTGAAACTTGTCTTAAGAGCACTGAAGTTATAGAGACAATTGAATTTTCAATACCTGAAAAATCAAGTTATCAAAAATTACCAAACCCAGCTTCGCGATATGCCATAATAGGTGTTTATGTTGCAAAACATAAAACAGGAATAAACGTTGGAGTAACTGGAGCTAAGTCATGTGTATATAATGATAAAGATTTAGCAGGGGCATTAACTAAGAATTTTTCTTCATCAGCCATAGATAGTGTTAAAATTTCTTCATCAGGAATGAACTCAGATATTCATGCTTCTTCAGATTATAGAGCAAATATGGTGAAAGCTTTTGCTAAAAAAGCTGTTGATGCTTGCTAAATATTTCTTTCAGTAATACCTTTACATCTAATGAAAAATTCATTTGATGAAAAAATCTTAGAAGAAGCAAATGATTGGTTAAATGCTAACCAAAAAGTTGTTCTTGCTACAGTAATTCAAACTTGGGGTTCATCACCTAGACAAGTCGGAAGCAGAATGATTGTTAATGAAACAGGAGATTTTTCAGGCTCTGTTTCTGGTGGATGTGTAGAGTCTGCAGTAGTAAGAGAATGCATTGGTTTAATTAAAGACAATAAACCATGTAAAAAAATTGAATTTAAAGTTTCAAATGAAAGTGCCTGGGAAGTTGGGCTTGCATGTGGTGGCGAAATAGCAGTTTATCTAGAGCAGATAAATTAAATTTATGATTGAGATACATAAAAAATATATAGAATGGTGGAAAAAAAATCTTAATCTTTCAGATTATGCAGTGCTTTGGATAACGTTTATTAAAGGCTTAATTATTGGACTTTTGATCTATCATTTTTTTATTATTTAAATGAAACACTCTCAACTTAAGGAAATAATCAAAAAAAAGGCTTCAAAGATAGAATTTGCAATTGTAACTAACCTTGAAAATGGTTTGAGCGAAATATATGAACCTGGAAAATCATTAAGCAAAGAATTTGAAATTCATAAAGAACAAATTGACAATTTTTTTAAATTAAAAAAAAATGGAGTAATAGAAAATACTGAAATTTTTATTGAAACATATATTAGACCTATAAAAGTTATTATTGTAGGTGCAGTTCATATAGCTCAATATCTGGTAGATTTTGCAAAAAGCTTGAACTTTGAAATTTCCATTATAGATCCTCGCGGCTATTTTGCTTCTGAACAAAGATTTCCTGATATGAAAATTATCAATAAATGGCCAGATGAAGCTTTTAAAGAAATAGAAACAAATGGAAATTGTGCACTAATTGCATTAACTCACGATCCTAAAATAGACGATCCAGCATTACAACATGCTCTTAATAAAAAATTTTATTACATAGGTGCGTTAGGTAGTAAAAAAACTCATGAAAACAGATGTCAAAGGTTAAAAGAAGCAGGATTTAATAGTGACCAAATTAATTCAATAAATGGTCCAATTGGTATTAAACTAGGTGGAAGATCAGCTCCAGAGATAGCACTATCTATTATTGCACAATTAGTATCAGAAACTTATAAAAAATAGATGCAACAAGTATTTGAAGAAATAAAAATTAATACTGGAGGACAAGGCTTTTATAATTTTACTGAAAATACTTTAAATTGGATTGATAAACAAAAAATTCGAAACGGTATTTTAAATATTAATATATTACACACTAGCGCTTCATTAGTAATTCAGGAAAATGCAGATTCAGATGTATTATATGACCTTAAAAATTTTTTTCATAAACTAGTACCAATGGATCAAAAATTATACAAACATACCACTGAAGGAAAAGATGATATGCCAGCCCATATAAAATCTGCGCTTACTAATAATCAATTAACTTTAAGTTTAAAAAATAAAAAATTAATTCTTGGAACTTGGCAAGGTCTTTATTTGTTTGAACATAGGCTTGAAAACCAAACAAGAATTTTATCCCATCATTTAATTGGAGATTAAAAAATGATTAAAGCTATTTTATTAGCTGCAGGCAAATCTAAAAGGCTTAAAAGTGAAAATAAATTAATTAAAAAGTTTAAAAATAAAGCATTAATTAATCATTCATTACAAGCATTATTAAAGAGTAAAGTAGATAAAATTATCATCGTTCTTGGTTATCAGAATAGAGAAGTAAGAAAAGTGATTAACAAAAGTAAAAAAAATATTTTTGTATTAAACAAAAAATTTAGATTAGGAATGTCATCTTCAATTAATATCGGTTTAAAAAAAATTTCAAAAAAAGATAAAGGGTTTATAATTGTTCAGTCTGACATGCCATTTATAAAGACTTCAGATATTAATAAAATATATAATTCAATATCTAAAAAAAGATATTTAGTCCACGCATTAAAATTTAAGAATAAAATTGGTAATCCAATAGGTTTTGATAGCTCAGTATTAACTAAATTTAAAAAAATGAAAGGTGATGTTGGAGCCAAGTTTATGGTCAAAAGATTAAAAAATAATACTAATTTTATAAAAGTTTTAAGTAAAAGAGTTTTTAAAGATTTAGATTTGAGAAAAGATTTTAATTAGCTTGGATAGGATTTCCTTTTAACCATTCACTTTCTTCATTTTCATAATGTTCTTTTTTCCAAATTGGAGATCTTTTCTTAATTTCTTCAATTATGTATCTAGAAATAATATATGTCTCCGCTCTGTGAGGACAAGCAACTGCAATAATAATACTTATTTCTCCTAGTCCCAAATATCCTTTTACATGTTCTATATAAACTGCTTTGTCTTTAATTTTTAATTTTTGGTCAACATCATTATAAATTTCCTTAAAACTTTTAATCACCATTGCATCATGGCTATCGTAAGTAATTCCTGTTACTTTTTTATTATCATTATTTTCTCTAACAGTTCCTTTAAAAATTAATGAAGCTCCAAATTTAGATGAAGATATAAAATCTTCAGCTTTATTAACTTCTATTTTTTCTTTTTTAATATCTATTATTTTTGCATGAAACATTAGCCGCCTCCAATAGGGGGAATAATTCCAATTTTTTGATCTTTTGTAATTTTATAATCTTCGGAAATAATATTATTATCTTCTGAACAGAAAGCTGAGGTTTCAATTATTTTTTTATAATTTTCATTTCCTTTAAACTTTTCATCAACATAATTAATAATTTTTTTCTTTAAATCTTTAATTGAAATCTTTTTTTCAATATTAAATTCTAAAAAATCTTTATCACTTAAATCTTTACTTGCTCCAAAAAGCTCAAGCTTAACTTTCATAATTAAAAAATATTTTCTAAAAATTTAGGAAGTCCATCTGGATTTGTCCATAATCCACTTTTGCCACCTTCTTTAATTAACAATTTAACATTATCAATTTTTAGATGTGGATTTATAATTTTACTTAGGTCGTAAATTGTAATCAGTGCCGTATTAACTCCCATAATTGCTTCCATCTCAACACCTGTTTTTGCAACTGCCGAAACAACACAAAATACTTCTAAAGAAGAATCTTCTTCGTGCATAATAATTTTAGTTGCAGTGTGATCTATTGGAAGAGGATGACATAAGGGAATTAATTCACTTGTTTTTTTTACACCTAAAACAGCCGAAACTTCTGCTAGAGTTATTGGATCTCCCTTAGGCATTTCTTTATTTTTAATCATATTAAAAACTTCTTTACCAACATAAATTTTTCCTGATGCAAGAGCTCTTCTAAATGTTTCTTTTTTTGAGGAAACATCAACCATATTAAATGAATTTTTTTTAAAAATATCTTTTGCCCAATCTTTTAATTCTTCTTGATTTACTATTTTTAATTTAGTCAATTATCCTCCTGTTTTAGATAAATTTTTAGTTGAACCTGTATCTCCAAGTTCTAAATAATGCGACTCTTTTTTAAACTGCATTTGTTTTAATATAAGGTCTTTTAACTCGTTAAGTTGATCGTCTTTTTGTAATAAATGTCTTACACTTATTCCAGTATTTCCAAATAAACAAAGTCTCAAATCTCCTCTAGAAGTAATCCTTAGACGATTACAAGTTTTACAAAAATCTTTTGAATAAGGAGCAATTATTCCAAATTTACCTTTATATCCAGGGTTTATATAATTTAGTGATGGACCAGCATCTTTTCCTAAGGTTTGATAGATCCAATTATTTTCATTTAAATAATTCTTAAATATCTTAGATGATGCATGATATTTTTTAAAATATTCTAAATTATCACCTGTTTGCATTAGTTCTATATATCTAAAATCTATTTTGTTATTTTGAATAAATTTTGACCATGTATCAAAGTCTTTTTCCGATGAATTAATACCATTTAGTAGAACAGCATTAATTTTTATATTTTCAAAACCTAATTCTTGTAAATTTTTTATTCCTTCTAAAATTTCTGGCAACCTGTCATGCCCAGTAACATTTTTAAAAGTTTCACGGTTAAGACTATCTATACTTATGTTTATTCCATTTAAACCACTATCAGCTAATAGCTTTGCTTTTTTATCTAAATGATAGCCATTTGTTGTAATTACAACTTTTTTTATTCCAGAATCTACTTTTAAAACTTTAATAATTTCAAAAAAATCTTTTCTTACAGTTGGCTCACCACCTGTAATTCTAATTTTATTAACTCCTAATTCGGAGAAGCATTTTGCAAGACGTTTTATTTCATCAAGATGAAGAAATTTTCTATTATCACTTTTATCGACTTGGTAGCCATTAGGTAAACAATAACCACATTTAAAATTACAAACATCTGTAATTGACATTCTTATATAAGGAAATGTTCTACCAAAACTATCTTTAAGCATTTTTATTTATTTTTTTTTAATTTAAGTTATCATAATTATTATATTATATCATGAGCAAAATCCTTACCAATGATGAGATAAATCAGTTCAAAAAAGATGGAGCTATATTTTTAAAAGGGAAATTTGATACTAGTTGGATAGAAAAACTTCAAAAAGGAATTAAAAAAGATATAAAAAATCCAAGTCCAAGATTTAAGTCTCATACTTTAGAAAAAGGTGCTCCAGCTTATTTAGAAGATTATTGGACTTGGCATTTAGTGCCTGAATTTAAAGATTTTGTATTTAATTCACCTTATGCAAAAATAGCATCAGAGTTAATGTCAGCAAAAAAAATAAATCTTGTTATGGATAATTGGTTTTTAAGAGAAGGTGGTTCTAAATCAAAAACTCCTTTCCATCACGATGTTAGTTATTTTGATATGGAAGGTACAATGTGTGTACTTTGGCTACCGCTTCAACCAAGTAAAAAGGATGAGGGAGTTGCGTGGGTAAAAGGATCACATTTATGGAATAAATTGTTTTTGAGGGTTCTTTTTAAAGATGGTCACAAAATAGAAGGAGATGAATGTATAATTAATGGAAAAAAATACGAAACTCCTCCAGATATTTTAGGAAATAAAGAGAAATATGAATTTTTAAATTGGGATTGTGATTTGGGAGACTGTGTAATTTTTGATATGAGAACACTACATGGTGCTCTTAGTCAATCTATACCAAACAAAACATTAAGTCGATATACATTAAGAGTAGCCAAAGAAGATGCAAAGATAAGTTATATTGGAGATTGGACTAGTTATAATTATAGAAAAGCTATGCAAGACGCTGGATATAAAAATGGGGATCCCCTAGGTGGTGAAATGTTTCCAACTTTATATGAAACTAATTAACTTCTAGCCCTTAAGACTAGAAGTTAAATTTCTAAAAATTTATCCTGCCGGTTTATAAAGACCCATTGCTTTTCCAGCCATCTCAGCTGTTTTACTCATATCCATTTCTTCTAATATAGTAAAATTGCTAATAGCTCCAGAAGCCTCAACTGCTAATTTAACTGCAGCCATTGACTCAAAGTCTTTTCCGCTAACACATCCAACAAAATCATAAGATCCTCTTGTTATCGCAAATGATTCCATTTTAGCATCCAATGCTGTTGCCAATGCATTTGCGGCAGCAGCTCTATCTTGTTTGGGATCTTTTATAAATCCTTTAAACGCTTGGGCAGTGTAGTTTCCGATTATATAAAATTTAGCCATAATATTCTCCTTTCTTTAATATTTTAGAATATCATTATTACAAAAATGTTATAATGAGTAAATTGCATAGTAGACACAATCTAAAGTAATGTTAAATTGAAGCTTATGTACGAAAAATTTGGACAATTTATTGATGGTAAGTGGCAACAGTCATCTGACAAATCAACATATGAAGTTATTAATCCAGCTAATGAAGAAGTTATAGGTCATGCATCAAAAGCAACACCCGCTGATGTTGATAAAGCATTAAAGTCTGCTGCAAAAGGTTTAGAAGTTTGGAAGCAAACACCGCCTTGGCAAAGATCTTATATTATTAGAAAAATAGCAGACAAGATGAGAGAAAAACAAGATGTCCTAGCTAAATGGATGACGCTTGAGGTAGGTAAACCGTTTGCGGAAGCTAAAGGTGAAGTTGGTGGAGCTGCAGATATTTTTGAATGGAACGCTGAAGAAACAAAAAGAATTTATGGACAAACAGTTGAAAGTAGATTTGCAGATACAAGAGTACATGTTTATTATCAACCAATAGGAGTTGTTGCAGCTTTAACACCTTGGAATTTTCCATTAGTTTTATCTTCAAGAAAAATTTCAACAGCTTTAGCAGCAGGATGTTCAGTAATAGTTAAACCTGATGTTATAACACCAGGCACAGTGATGGAACTCATTGATATATGCAGAGAATGTGGAGTTCCTCCTGGAGTAGTAAATTTATTATCTGGAGATCCCCCAAGTATTGCACAACAGCTAATTTCATCAGATATAATTAAAAAAATTTCGGTAACAGGATCAACAAGAGTTGGAAAATTAATTCTTAAACAAGCTGCTGACAAAGTGCAAAGAGTTACAATGGAGCTTAGTGGTCATTCCCCATTTATTGTTTTTGATGATGCAAATATTGAAAAAGCTACTGATATGGCAATTTCTGCAAAGTATAGAAATAATGGACAAGTTTGTATTTCACCCAATAGATTTTATATTCAAGAAAAGAAAAAAGATGAATTTGTTAATTTGTTTATTGAAAAAACAAAAAAATTAAAAATAGGTGATGGTATGGATCCAAGTGTTCAACTTGGTCCTTTAACAACAAAAAAAAGATTAAATGAAGTAGAAGAATTAGTTGAAACAACAAAAAAGGAAGGTGCAAAAGTATTATTAGGTGGAAAAAGGCCTGCTGGATTTAATAAAGGTTTTTATTACGAACCAACAATTTTTGATAATGTTAAAGATGATTTTACTATTATGAAAGTGGAACCATTTGGTCCGTTAGTACCAATGTTGTCTTTTAAATCATTTGATGAAGTAATTGAAAGAGCAAATAATAATGATTTAGGTCTTAGTAGTTACATATGTACAAATTCAATGGAACAAGCTCATAGAGCATCAGAACTAATGGAAACAGGTACCGTTGCGGTTAACACTCCTTTAGTAGCCATAGCTGAAGCACCTTTTGGTGGTATTAAGCAAACTGGATATGGAAGAGAAGGTGGTTCAATGGCGATTAAAGATTATCTGAATGTTAAATATACACACCTTGGTATCAAAGGTTAGTTAAATTGAGAAAAAACAAGCTTAAAAAATTATTCAAAGAAGGAAAAGCAGCTATCAATGGATGGATAGAAATTCCAAGTTCATTTTCAGCAGAAGTAATGGCTGGTCAAGGTTGGGACTCTTTAACAATTGATATTCAGCATGGTGCAATCAATCAATCCGATATTTTGCAAATATTTCAAGCAATCTCAACAACAGAGGTTGTTCCAATGGCTAGATTAAATTGGAATGAACCAGATCAAATAATGAAAGTACTTGACTATGGAGCTTATGGTATAATTTGTCCAATGGTAAGCAATAGAGGTCAAGCAGAAAAATTTGTTCAAGCCTGCATGTATCCACCAAAAGGCTATAGAAGTTTCGGTCCTACAAGAGGTATTATGTATGGAGGAAGTGATTATGTAGATTATGCAAATAATGAAATTTTAAAAATTGCAATGATAGAAACAAAAGAAGCTTTAAATGAATTAGACAAAATAATGAAAACTCCAGGTCTTGATGGAGTTTATATTGGTCCAGCAGATTTAAGTTTATCAATTGGAGAAAAACCTGGTTTTGATAAACCAGAAGATCATCCAACTTATGAGCAAATAGTAAATATTCTAAAACATGCAAAAAAAAATAATTTAGTTGCTGGAATTCATAATGCCACTCCAGAATACGCAAAAAAAATGATTAATATTGGATTTCAAATAGTAACAGTTGGTAGCGATAAAATATTTATGAGTGATGGAGCTAAATCAGTTGTAAACAAGATTAAAAATTAATGCAGATAGGAATAGACTTAGGAGCTAGCAAAATAGAGAGTGTTGTCTTATCTGAAGATGGAAAGGAGCATTTAAGAGAAAGAGAGCCTACGCCACAAAGTTACAACGAGACAATAAACCTTATAAGAAAAATAGTAATAGAGATTGAAAGAAAATTTAACAAAGAATTAAATGTTGGTTTATGTCATCCCGGCGCAATAATTCCTTCAACTGGTAAGCATAAAAATGCAAACAATACTTTATGGTTAAATAATAGAACATTACAAAAAGATATATCTAAGGAACTTAACAAAAATGTTTATTGTGAAAACGATGCAAATTGCCTTGCTTTATCTGAAGCTATTGACGGGTCTGCAAAAAATTATAAAACAGTTTTTGGTGTAATACTTGGCTCAGGATGTGGAGGTGGGTTAGTTATTAATAAAAAAATTATTTCAGGATCAAACAATAATGCAGGTGAATGGGGCCATAACCCTTTACCATATTTTGGATTAATTGAAGATGAAGTTTCTCCATTATCGAAAGATAGTGTCTTTGTACCTAATATTTCTATTGAAAAATATGTTTCAGGCAAAGGATTAGAAGATTTATATTTAGAAAAATTTAAAAAAAAAACTTCATCTGGGGAAATATTTAAAAACCAAAAGGAAAATAAAGAATTTATTGATAATTTCTATAATAGACTCTCAAGAAGTTTATCTACATTAATAAACACTATTGACCCAGATGTTATAGTGTTTGGTGGAGGGCTATCAAATGAAATTAATGATTTGAATTTACTTAAATATATGACAGGAAATTTTGCTGGATCTTCGAATATAAATACAGAATTCGTTAAACCCATGTATGGAGATGCAAGTGGAGTTAGAGGAGCAGCTAGACTTGGAAAAACAATCAATTATTGATATTATAAAATACTATGAAATTTTTAAGAATAGGGATCAAAGGAAAAGAAAAACCAGCGGTGTTGGACAAAGATGGAAAAATTAGAGATTTAAGTTCAAAAATAAAAGATTTTAGTCCTGAATTTTTAAACAATTCATCAATAAATAATTTTAGAAATTTAAATTTAGCTGATCTCCCCGAACTATCCAAAAGTGAAAGAGTTGGTCCTTGCATAGTAAAACCAGGAAAATTTGTTGCAATAGGATTAAACTATTCTGATCATGCAAAAGAAACAGGAGCTAAAACACCAACAGAACCAATAGTCTTCATGAAAGCAACTAGCAGCATTTCAGGACCATATGATGATATAGAAATGCCAAAAGATTCATCTAAATTAGATTGGGAAGTTGAGTTAGCAGTAGTTATTGGAAAAGAAACAAAAAATATTTCTGAGAAAGAAGTTTCAGATCATATATTAGGTTATTGTATTGTTAATGATGTCAGTGAAAGAGAATGGCAACTTGAGAAATCAGGTCAATGGGTCAAAGGAAAGTCAGCTGATACATTTGGACCTACGGGACCTTATTTAGTAACTCAAGACGAAATTCCTAATATTAATAATTTAAATTTAATATTAGAAGTTAATGGAAAAACAATGCAATCTGGCAACACAAAGAATATGATTTTTAATGTAAATTTTTTAATTTCTTATTTGAGTAAGTTTATGTCTTTACAACCAGGTGATTTAATTACCACAGGAACTCCTGCAGGAGTTGGAATGGGAATGAAGCCACAAGTATTTTTGAAATCAGGCGATAATATTAAATTGAGTATAGATTTTTTGGGTGAACAAAATTCAAAAGTTGTAATCAAATAAAATAAACAATGTTTGAATTATTTATTGCTTTGGGCGCAGGATTAATTAGTTTTTTATCACCCTGTGTTTTACCTCTTATTCCAGGCTATATTTCTTACATTTCTGGAAGTTCACTTAATGAATTAATTGAGAAAAAAAATATTAATTTAATACCAATCATTTTATTTACCGTTGGTTTTTCTATTGTCTTTATAATTTTTGGAGCAGCATCAACTTTCTTGGGTCAATTATTACTTCAAAATTCTTTCGAATTAAGAATACTAGCAGGAGTTATTATTATTATTTTTTCACTGCATATAATTGGTGTAATAAATTTAAAGTTTTTGAATTATGAAAAAAGAATTCAAACAAATACTAATAAAAATATATTTAGCTCTATACTTATTGGAGCTGCTTTTGGTTTTGGTTGGACTCCTTGCATTGGTCCAATTTTAGGTTCTATTTTGGCTTTAGCTGCAACAGAAGAAAGTATTAATAAAGGAATATTACTATTATTTTTTTATTCTTTAGGTTTAGCTATTCCATTTATTTTATCAGGATACTTGATACAGAGATTTTTAATATTTTCTAAAAACTTTAAAAAAAATATTAATTTAGTATCAAAAATTGGTGGAATAATTTTACTTTTTACAGGTGTTTTGATTTTAACCAATCAGTTACAGGCTTTGGGTTATTATATTTTAAACATCTTTCCATTTTTACAAAAATTTGGTTAATTATTTTTTTTAGGTTTTGTAAATACGATCAAAATTACTCCAATAATAATTATTACCCCTCCAATAAATAATTCTTTAGTTGGTTCTTCACCTAAAAGAAAAATCGCAGCTAACAATCCAGTTGGAGGTATACCCATGGTTACTATAGGTAGAACTTTGTATAATGGATTTCTTTTTAAAACATAATAAAAACAACCATAAGTTATTGGTTGCATAATAAATCCTAGGTAAATTGCTATCATCCAACTTTCAAAGCTTGCATTTTTAAAATAGTTGATTGTATTGCCATCAAAAATAGCAGAAAGGCCAATTAAGATTGGACCAGAAAATAAACCTAACCAAGCTACAAGTGCTAATGGATTTATTTCTTTACTTAATGGTTTTACTAAAACTTGTCCTAAAGCCCAAACAGCAGATCCTATAATTGTTAATGATATACCAAGAACTTTACCATCTAAATTAGGAGATCCAGTTAAAATATATACACCAACAAATGCAATAGATATTCCTATTAAAGCCCTCGCTGTTGGTTTTTCTTTAAGCATAAAGAATGCAAAAATAACTCCAAAAGGAACTTCAGTTTGAACAAGTAGCACTGCTGCTGAGGCATCTATTAAATCTAAACCAGTATAGGTGATACTATACTGTATTGTATTTGCTATTAGAGAAGCGAAAAAAATTTTTTTAAGATAACCTCTTGGTATTGGAAACCACCAAACTAAAAGTAATGCTACAAAAGTAAATCGTAATCCCATCAATAGAAATGGAGGTAAATACTCCATAGCAGGTTTTGCTATAACAAAACCAAATCCTAAAAAAATTGGAACTAAGGCAGCAATTAAAGAATCTCGAAGCGTCAAAGCTTAAATTTTCTTTTTAAATGTCTTAATTTACCTTCTGTACTATCAAAATCTATGTAACAACCTTGTAGAAATCTTTTTCCTTCTTTTGGATCAAACTTAGTTCTTCCGTGTAAAACCCTGTAATTATCCATCATCATAAGATCTTTTGGAGTTAATTTAAATTCTATTCTGTTTTTTTCGGAGTTATATAAATCAGATAATTTTTTTCTTGCTTTATAATATAAATCCAATTTATTTTTTTCTAACACTGGCACATAGTCTAATCTTGGACTAAATCTTACTTGCTTAAATTCTTTATTATCATCTAAATGAATTAATTCAGACCAATCTTCTAACATTACACTTTTATCAGTAAATTTAAATCTAACTTTTACTTCGGAAAGGATTTTATAAAATTCAGGATTATCTTTTTTAAGATTTTCAGTTACAGTATATCCATCTACAAGCGTTGAAAAACCTCCTTTAACTTCATTTTCAATACAATGTAATAGCTGAATACAAGGCACTGGATTTCTATAAGGATTATCAGTATGAGGACTTAAATGTAATGTTGTATAAGCTAGATCATTTGGATTTGATTTAGATTTAACATTGAAATGTTCTCCAAAGTTAGTCCTTCTTACACTACCAATTGAATTTGCAAATTTAACAATATAATTATTTTCTGTAGGGACATTTTTTATAACAACAAAACCAAATTCGTAAAATGAAACTAATAAATCATACATTTCTTTTGATTCAAAAAAACCTTCTTTGTATTCAAAATTTTTTATATTTTTTAAAGAAGAGTCCCATTTTTTTTTGGGAATTGATTTAATTACGGTATCTTTATTTGAGAACTCAGTTTCGAGTTTAGTTATATCAAGCTTAGAGTTTACTCCATCATTAAAATCAACTTCAAGAAAACCATTTTTTATTTGAGCTTTTTTTATAATTATTTCTCCACTCATTGTTGATGGATCAAACAATCTTTGTTGTGTCCCTTTGTCTAAAAATTCATCTCCGTCAACTCTTTCCCTTAACCAAAAAGGGTGAATCTCTTGAACTGATTCGCCATTATTGAAGAAAACTTTATTTTCGTTTAGTTCAATTTTCATAAGATTTTTTGAGGATTATTTAAAATTTAGCTTTAATCAAGATAAATAAGATAGTATGTGATTGTTGCAATGGATCAATTAAGTAAAAAAGAATTCAGATATTATGCTAATTTTTTAAATCGATTAGCAAGGGACATGACTAAGTTTTATAATTTAAGGCTAAACAAGCCCTTTAAGCCTATAAACAAAAGTAGAGGAAAAGGCTATGACCCAGTTACCAAAGCAGATAAATCTTTTGAGAAATTTATAAGGTCAAAAATTCAAAAAAAATTTCCCAAACATGAAATTATAGGTGAAGAATTTGGTAGGAAAAAAACCAAAAGTGATTTTAAATGGGTGATTGATCCAATTGATGGGACTAGATCATTTATAATTGGCAACCCAACTTGGAGCAATTTAATAGGATTAAATTATAAAGGAAACCCAGTAGTTGGTTTGGCAAACTTTCCAAAATTAAATAAGTACTATTTTAATATTTCAAAAAATAGTGCTTATGTAGTTGATAATGGAAAAAAAAGAAAATTGTCAGTAAATAAAAAAGTTACTTTTAAAAATATTAAAGTTGCAGGAGCATTTCATGGTTGGCTTTCATTAAAAAAACAAAGTAAAATACCTAAAGTTTTAAAACTTATGCAGTTTCCATGTTTTGATGCATTAAGTTATGCTCACTTATGTGAAGGAAAAATTGATATAGTACTTCAATGTCAAAATAAAATATGGGATGTTCATGCTCTAATTCCAATAATTTCCGCAGCAGGTGGAATAGCAACTAACTGGAAGAATGGAGAAGCTAAAAACGGAGGAAGTATTTTAGTTTCAGCAAATAAAACTATACACAAAAAAATGTTAAAACTTTTAAAGCCAGCGCTTTAAATAATGAAAGTAATTATTTTACAACATATAAGCATAGAAGATCCTGGATACATTAAAGATTTAATGATTAAGGATGGTGCTGAATTAACTACTATAGAGTTAGATGAAGGTCAAAAAATACCATCTGATTTATCAAAATTTGATGCAATGTTTTGTATGGGCGGTCCAATGGATACCTGGATGGAAAAAGATTATCCATGGTTAATTGAAGAAAAAAAAGCAATTAATGAATTTGTTGTTTTTTTAAAAAAACCTTACCTGGGATTTTGTTTAGGATGTCAATTGTTAGGAGAAGTTACTGGTGGGATAGTAGTTAAGTCAAAAAATCCTGAAATAGGAATGTTAGATATAAATTTTTCAGAAAATAAAAAAAATGATTTATTATTTTCTAAATTTCCAGAAAAAATTAAATCTCTTCAGTGGCATTCTTATGAAGTTCAAGAATTAGAAAAAAATAATGATATAACTTTAATTGCATCATCCCCAGAAACAAAATATCAAATCTTTAAGTATAAAAATCATGCCTATGGAATTCAATTTCATATAGAAATTAAAAAAACTACAGTTGGTGAATGGGGATGTGTTCCTGAATATAAATCTGCTTTAGAAAAACAGCTTGGAAAAGGGGCTTTAGATAAATTCGATAAGGATTCTCAAATTCATATGCCTAGTATGAATGAATATTCTAAAATTTTATACGAAAATTTCAAAAAATTAGTGCAATAATTCTTCTTTAGTTTCCTCGATTATTGAGCTAGATTTTTAAAATAAATAATTAGGAGGGGAAATGAAATCTAAAAATTTGGTCAAATTTTTGATAGCTATTTTATTTGTTTTTTCATCTACACAAACATTTGCAAATACAATTAAATGGTCAATGCAAGGAGATAGTTTAACACTTGATCCACATGCTCAAAACGAAGGACCAACAACAATGGTATCAAGACAGATATACGAAGCTTTAGTTACTAGAGGTTTAGATATGTCTATTGGTCCACAACTAGCGGAAAGCTGGGAGGCTACAACACCTAAGACTTGGAAATTTAATCTTAGGAAAGATGTAAAGTTTAGCGACGGAACACCTATGACATCCGAAGATGTTGTATTTAGTATCTTGAGAGCTCAACAACGTACATCAGACTTCAAAGAATATATAAGCACTATTACATCAGTAAAAGCAACTGACGCTTATACAGTTGAAATTCAAACAAGAGAACCAAATCCAATTCTTTTGAACCAATTGTCAAATATATTCGTAATGTCTAAAAAATGGTGCGAAGAAAATTTTGCAATGGCTCCACAAAACTGGGATGCAGGACAAGAAACATTCTCTGCAACCAATTCAATGGGGACAGGACCATTTAAAATTACTTTAAGAGAGCCTAATACAAAAACTGTTTTCGTAAAAAATAAAAAATGGTGGGGAGAAGTTGAACACAATATAACTGAGATACACTTACTTCCAATTAAAAATGCTGCAACTAGAGTTGCCGCACTATTATCTGGAGAGTTAGATGTTGTAACAGATGCTCCAGTTCAAGACTTAGATCGTATTAGAGCATCGGGTGCTCATAAAGTTCAAAGTACTCCACAGATGCGTACAATCTTTTTAGGAATGGACCAAGCTGCTGACCAACTTAGAACTGGTAATACTGGTGATAACCCATTTAAGAAAAAAGAGGTTAGACAAGCTCTTTATCAAGCAATTGATATAGAGGCCATTAAGAAAAAAGTTATGAGAGGCTTAAGTGAGCCTGCAGGAATAATTACTTTCCCAGGAGTTACTGGATACACTAAAGAACTTGATGAAAGATTGCCTTATGATGTTGATGCTGCAAAACAGTTATTAGCAGACGCAGGTTATCCTGATGGTTTTGAAGTAGAACTAAGATGTCCTAATGACAGATATGTAAACGACGAAGCAATTTGCACAGCTGTTGTTGGAATGTTAGGGAAAATTGGTGTTAATGTAAGTCTATTTGCTCAAACTAAAAGCAAACACTTTAAGGAACTTAAAGACAACCAAGGAGACTTTTATATGTTAGGTTGGGGTGTTCCTACTTTAGATAGTCACTATGTATTTCATTACTTATACGAGACTGGCGCAAGCTGGAACAAAGTTAACTTTAGCGATGCTGAAGTTGATGCTGCAATTAGAGTAATGGAAGGTGAAGTTAATCTAGATAAAAGAAATGCTGCAATAGCAAATGCTTGGAAAATTGTAAAAGATAACATTGCTTATCTACCTTTACACCACCAAGTAATTTCTTGGGCATCAAAAAGAAGTGTTGATGTTCCTATAAGACCGAATAATGAACCATTATTCCGTTTTTCTAACGTAAGATAAATTAATCTTTTACAAGCCCTTTTTTATAAAAGGGCTTGTAAGTAAAATTTTCATAAGTTGATCAAATATTTTTTTAAGCGCCTGATACAATCCGCAATGGTGATGCTTGTCGTTGCCTTTGTTTCTTTTTCACTATTTAATTTTGTAGGAGATCCAATCAATAATATGGTTGGGGAAGAAACATCAGACGAAGAAAGAGCAGAACTTAGAGAAACTTTAGGATTAACAGATCCTATATATGTTCAATTTACAAGATTTGTCGGAAACGCTGCTAAAGGAAATTTTGGCATATCATATCAATTAAAGAGACCAGTTTCTGAATTAATTTCTGAAAGATTACCAGCAACAATCGAGCTTGTTTTAATCTCAGCTTTAATCGCTTTAGTATCTGGGACTTTATTGGGTGTTTATACCGGCATAAATAGGAAAGGTTTTTTGAGTGATATAATATTAGCTATTTCTTTGTTGGGCGTCTCACTCCCCACATTTGTAATAGGTATATTATTTATTTATCTTTTTGCAGTAATTTTAGGAATATTACCATCTTTTGGTAGAGGAGAAGTTGTTAGTCTTGGGTATTGGACCACAGGTTTTTTAACCTTGTCTGGACTGAAAGCTATAATTCTTCCTTCTGTAACTCTAAGCCTTTTTCAAATGACTTATATAATTAGACTTGTCCGAGCAGAAATGATGGAAATATTACAAACAGATTATATTAAATTTGCAAGAGCAAGAGGGATAAGTGAAAAAAGTATTCATTATAAACATGCATTAAAAAATGGATTAATACCTGTAATAACAATTGCCGGAATAAATATTGGAACCTTAATTGCATTTTCAATAATTACAGAAACTGTTTTTCAATGGCCAGGTATGGGATTTTTATTCATCCAAGCTGTTCAATTCGTAGATATACCAATTATGTCTGCGTACTTAGTTTTTATAGCATTTGTTTTTGTAATGATAAATTTCATTGTAGATATTTTATATTACTTTATCGACCCGAGAATTAGAGTTAAAGCGGAGGCAGTAAGTGGATAATAAAAATTTAACATTATTTAATAGAATTAAAGATAGTGATATTTATTTCAGTTTTATAAAATCACCTACCGCTATACTTTCTACTTTAATATTAATTATAATTTTCTTTTGTTCTTTTTTTGTTGAATTAGTAACACCATATAATCCATTCGACCCATCATCATTATCTTTAATGGATGCATTTACTCCACCCTCATGGACCGATGATGGTCTTGCTAAATTTATTTTAGGTACCGATGGTCAAGGTAGAGATATGTTAGCAACAATTCTTTATGGATCGAGAATTTCTTTAATCGTAGGTTTTTCTGCAGTCATTTTTGCTTTAGTTTTAGGAGTGGGTTTGGGATTAAGTGCAGGATATTTTGGTGGAAAATACGAAATGATTGTTATGAGATTAACAGATGTGCAGTTAACAGTGCCAAGTATTTTAATGGCACTTTTGGTCGATGGAATTGCGCGTGGAATAATTTCAAGAGAATTACATGATGAAATGGCAATTTATGTTTTAATTTTTGCAATTGGAATTTCTGAGTGGCCTCAGTTTGCAAGAGTTTCAAGAGCTGCCACTTTGGTAGAAAAAAATAAAGATTATGTTTCTGCTTCAACAATTATTGGTGTTTCAAATATAATTATTATGTTTAAACATATTTTGCCAAATATAATGAGACCAGTTCTAGTAATTGGAACAATAGGACTTGCACTTGCAATAATAGCTGAAGCAACTTTAAGTTTTTTAGGAGTAGGCGTTCCTCCTACAACACCTTCGTTAGGCACATTAATTAGATTAGGTAATGATTTTTTATTCTCTGGAGAATGGTGGATTACATTTTTTCCAGCAATATTTTTAGTTATATTAGCATTTTCAATTAACCTTTTAGGAGATTGGATGAGAGATACTCTTAATCCAAAACTTAACTAATGACATTTTTAAAAATAAATAATTTAAGTGTTAATTATGAAATGCGAAGAGAAACAGTTTATGCAGCAAAAAAAGTAAATATAAATGTTGAAAAAGGTGAAATACTCGGCCTAGTAGGAGAGTCTGGATCAGGGAAAAGCACGGTTGGTAATGCAATAATTAATCTTATAGATGAGCCTGGCAAAGTATCTGGTGGATCAATAATTTTAGATGGAACTGATATTTATGAAAATCCAGAAAATATTCTTAAATTAAGAGGAAAAAAAATAGGTCTTATTTTCCAAGACCCTCAAACTTCTTTAAATCCTATACTTACAATAGGTGAACAATTAATTGAAACAATTCAAACTCATTTAAAATTAAGTACTGAAGAAGCAAAAAATAAGGCTATTAATTTATTAAAAGAAGTTGGAATAAAAGATGCTGAAACCAGATTTAATAACTATCCACACCAATTTTCAGGAGGGATGAGACAAAGAGTTGTTATTTCATTGGCTCTTTGTTGTGAACCTGAACTTCTTATTGCGGATGAGCCTACAACGGCACTAGATGTTTCAATACAATCTCAAATTTTAGATTTAATTAAAAGATTAACCAAAGAGAGAAATTTAGCAGTCATATTAATCACCCATGATATGGGCGTTATCTCTGAAACAACAAGTAGAGTAGCGGTAATGAAAAATGGAGATCTAGTTGAAATAGGACCTACGAAAGAAATATTAACAAAACCTAAAGAGATTTATACAAAAGCACTTGTAAGCTCAGTTCCTCCTACAAATAAAAAAATAGATAGATTTAAAATTATTGAAAAGGAAAACAAAACTCAAGGTGAAACCAATATTAAAATTTTAAATAGATGGACAAAAAAAGATATTATTGATCAGGACTTAGTTAAGGTTAAAAATTTATGCAAAACATTTGATGATAATTTTTTTACAGAAAGCACTAAAAACTCCGTAATGGCTGTCGATGATGTGTCATTTAATATTAAAGAAGGTGAGTCGTTCGGATTAGTTGGTGAAAGTGGAAGTGGTAAATCAACAATAGCCAAAATGATTGTTAATTTATATAGCCCAAGCGCTGGAGATATTGATTTTGATAATGTTTGTATAACAAAAATTAAAAGTAATAAAGAAATGATGAAATTTAGAAAACAAATCCAAATGATATTTCAAGACCCTTATTCATCATTAAATGGAAGATTAAAAGTTAAAGATATAGTTTCAGAACCTATAAAACTTCATAACCCTTCAATTAGTTCTAAAGATATAGATAGTTATATATATGATTTATTAGAGTCTGTTGAACTAACTCAACAATCAGCAGAACGTTATCCACATGAATTTTCTGGAGGTCAAAGACAAAGAATTTCAATAGCAAGAGCTCTTGCAACTCAACCAAGACTTCTTGTTTGTGATGAACCAACTTCTGCTCTAGATGTAAGTATTCAAGCACAAATATTAAATTTATTAAAAGATTTACAAGAACAATTAAATTTGACGATATTATTTATTAGTCATGACTTACCAGTTGTAAGACAAATGTGTGATCGAATAGCTGTTTTAAAAAATGGAAAACTTTGTGAGATATCAAAAACTGAAGAGTTATTTAAAAATCCGTCACATGATTATACTAAAGAATTGTTAACGTTAATGCCAAAAATTGAATCAATTTATAACTAATGAAAAAAATATTAGTAATTTTAATTTTTAGTTTATTAGCTTCAAGTAATCTATTTGCTGAGAATTTAAATTGGTTTTTTAATAAGTGGCTTTCTGAAAACGGACATCATCAATATTTAAATGAGCAAGGATCTCACAATCTAAATATCAAAATAAAAAATAAAGCATTATCAGCTACTAATATTGCCTATCATTCAAACCCAAACAGAGATACGCTGATTTATTATTTATGGAAATATTCATATAGAGATAGAAGTCAACATTTAAAAGAGTTTAAACCGACAAATAGTTCCTACGATTTTCAATTCAACTTAATTGAGGATGAATTTATAAAAAAGCAAACGAAAACTGTAAAAAAGCAAATGAAAACCAAAGGTATCCTTAGTTATTTATATTATCAAGATGGTGAAGTATTAATTGACGAACTTTCTCCTAAAGAAAGACTGGGAGAGTTTTTGAATAATGAAACAAAATTTTATTCAATGTCAATGGGTAAGTCAGTAACTTCTTATTTAGTAGGTCACGCAATATGTGAGGGTTATATTGATGGAGTTGATGCTAGAGTAAATGACTGGCCTATAATAAAAGATTCTCTTTATCATGATCAAAAATTAATTAATTTTTTAAATATGAATACTGGTGATCAAAAATATATCGACGAATTTGATGATGGTACTAGTAAATTAGGCCCATATGAAGACGCAGATATTGCAACAACCATGCGCTTTCACTTTAACAACCAAAATACAAAAAAATCTAAGGAAAGATACAATTACAATGGATTTGTCACTCAGTTAATTTTAAACTATATGAAATTTAAAATTGGTGAAGATTATGACAAATTTTATAGCAGAGTTTTCAACGATAAAATAAAGATCAAAAATAGCATTCGTTATGGCTATACTAGTCTTAAAGAACATTTTGGAAATGGACATCCTAACATAATGGCAACAAGATTTGACTATCTTAGAATTGCAAAAGCTATAATGGATGATTATCAAAATGATACTTGTGTTGGAAAATATTTAAAAGAAATTTATGAAAGAAGAATACCAAAAGGAAGCAAAGAAAAAGAAGAGCCCTTATTTAATCGTACAAAATCATACGGGGGTCAATTTCATATGGATTTTCCAGGATTAAAAGACAAAATTATATTTGGTATGGGCGGCTATGGTGGGAATATGATTTTAATTGATGTAGAAAATTCAAGAATACTGGTTGTTAATTCACTCCATTATAATAATAAACAATATAAATATAATCACCAAAAACTACTGTACGATCCATTTAAAAAAGGTAAACAAATAAATTAAAATTAAATAGCAAGGAGGAAAAATGCCAATGTTTAAACCAATTAATGAAAATGAAGCTACTGGAAAAGTTAAAGAAGTTTTTGATGAGATAAAAAGTACAAGAAAAATTACAGAAGTTCCTAATTTTTGGAAATATCTTGCAAACAGTCCAGAAACTTTAGAAAGAACCTGGAAATCAACTTCACAAGTTATGAAACCTGGTGCATTAGATCCTGTAATTAAAGAATTAATTTATGTTGCAGTTTCAATGACAAATAGTTGTGAGTACTGTACTAAATCTCATACAGCTGCTGCAAAGAAAAAAGGTGCAACGGATGAGATGATTAAAGAAATGATTGATGTTATGGGTATCGCCAATCAGAATAATAAATTAGTAGAAGCTTATGGTGTTGAAGTTGATGAAATTTACAAGTAACTAATCTATTGGATAGTTCCAAGCATCACCTCCAACAACCTTTGATATTGCAGAGAAATCTTTTGTATCGTTTCCTTCTTCACAAAATTTATCATAAATTTCCAAAGCCATTTTTGCAAGTGGAGTAGAAGCATTTACTTGTTTTGCACATTCATTTGCTAATTTTAAATCTTTATTCATCATGCCTGCAGAAAATCCTGGTCGATAATTATTATTTGATGGTGTTCCGTCAATTAAACCAGGCAAAGGTGGATAAACAGAAATAGGCCAACTATTTCCTGATGCATTTTTCATAATTTCATGAACCTTTTTAATATCTATATTTAGTCTTTTGGCTAACATTAAAGACTCTGATGCTGCAATCATTGTAATTCCTAAAGACATGTTGTTACAAATTTTTGCACCATTACCACTACCAAGATCTCCAGCATGGAATATATTTTTTCCCATTATTTTTAATAAAGGAAGAGCAATATCAAAAGCTTCTTTAGTTCCACCTACCATAATATTTAAAGTTGCTTTTTCAGCACCCATGACTCCACCGCTAACGGGAGCATCGATCATTTTAATTCCTTTTTCTTTAGCCTTTTTTCCAATTTTAATTGAAGTTTGAATATCAATTGTAGAACAATCAATAAGAAGACAGTTTTTAGAAACTTTATTAATAATACCTTTCTCTCCCAAATAAACTTCTTTTGAATTTTTACCTTCAGGAAGCATTGTAATTACAGTTGTTACTTCATTTGTAATTAGATCATCTAAATTTTCTACAACTTCTAATTTTTTTTCTCTTGCTTTTTCAATCATCTTTTTTGAAACATCAAAAACTTTCACTTTTTTTCCTGCTTTAACTAAGTTATTTGCCATTGGGTTTCCCATATTGCCAACCCCAATGAACGCTATTAGTTCAGACATATTTTTCTCCTTCTATTAAATTTAATTTACTTTACCAAGTAAATTTACAATTAAGACTCCTGCAATGATTAAAGTAATTCCAATTAAACCATATACGTTAGGCATTTGATTATATTTAACAATTCCAAAAATTAGTATTGATGCAACTGTAACTGCACTGTAAGTGGCATATGCAAAACCAACTGGAATTGCAGACATTCCTTTTGCAAGCGAAAACATAGTTACACACATTAAAAGTATGCAAGCAACAGATGGTGTAAGTTTTGAAAATCCATCTGATATTTTTGCAAAACTATTTGCACCTATTCCACAAGATATTGCGATGAATAAAAAAATATATCCTGTGAATGGTTTCATTTAATTGGCTTTTCCTAATAAGTTAACTATTAAAACTCCAGCTATAATTAAGGCAAGACCTATCATAGTATAAAGATCAGGAATTTGTTTGAATTTATACATTCCTACAATTGTTGTTGCTATAATACAAAGTCCCGCGAATGAAGCATAAGTTATTCCAACAGGAATTGTTTTCATAACAAGTGACAATGTATACATACAACCAACAATAGTTACTGCAGTAATAACACTAGGCAACAATAGCGTGAAACCTTGTGCGCCCTTAGCAAAACCATTTGATGCAGTTCCTAAAACAACCGCAACAATTAAAATTATATAAGCTGATATATTAGTCACAACTAAAGATTATTATTAATTAGTAATTTTATCTACAAATTTTTTTGTTGGTGGACCCACAACTAGAGATGTAATTATTGCTATTGGTAAACTTACTGACCATGCTTTAAAAAATCTTTGAGCATATTCACTATCCATTCCTGTATTAATATATGTAATAATTAAGGTCATAAACAAACTCATTCCAAAACCCATAATTAAAATAAAAATAAAATTAGAATATTTTTTTTTTAACATTATTTTTTAGACCAAATTATAGCATCTTCCATTCTATCATCTCCCCAAAAAATCTCATTATTAACAATAAATGATGGACTGCCAAAAACTTTATTATTACGTGCACTATCTGTATTTGCCAAAAATTCTTTTTCTATTTCTTCAGAATTTGCATTTAAAATCACTTTATCTTTATCTAATTTGAGTTCTGAACAAATTTCAGAAATATTAGGTTCTACTGCAGGCTCTTTATTTTCTTGAAACCATCTTTTGTAAGTAAGTCTTACATAATCAACTCCCCAGCCTTCTTTTAAACCAAGTATTGCAAGTTTATTTGCTAGGTCAAATTGAGTTAATGGATACGGAACAGGAGTTTTTGCAGAAAAACCATAACCTTCTGCTCTTCTTTCAATATCTCTCCACATGTAATCAACTTTACTTTTTTTATCATCTGGAAAAGGATGGTTATTCATTTCATTCATTATTATTCTTACACTGAATGGTTTCCAATTAAATTTTACGCCATGTTTTTTTTCAACATCTAAAATTCTTGTTACAGAAAGATATGTGTATGTACTTCCAATGGAAAAATAAAAATCAATATTACTCATTTAAGCTAAAACGCATCTGGCTGTAATTTTATTACCGTCATGGTCACGGACATAACCATAATAATTTCCATCTGATCTTAATCCTGGAGCTCCTTCATCAACAACCCCATTTTCTAGTGCTGTTTTATGAAATTTATCTACCGCCTCTTTTGATTCAGCTACCAAAGCAACCATTGTACCGTTTCCTGCGTTAGCATTTTCTTTATTGTGAGGTTTTGTAATATAAAACTTTGCTCCATCATCTTCACTATAGCCATATCCAATATATCTTTCTGTTACGGTAACTCTTTTCATTTTAAGATGAGCTAATATAGCATCGTAAAACTTACTTGATTTTTCAAGATCATTAGTCCCAACCATTACAAAACCAATTGCTTTATTCATTAACAATCTTTATTTAGGCATTGGAGTTGCACCAGTTTCCAAAGCAATTATCTTACCATCTTTATATTTATAAACTGCCATTACAGCCTCAACATTTCCATCATCAAATGTTACAAATGCATGGTGTATGCCGACTTCATTATTTTCATAAACAATTCTTGTTTTATCTTGTTTAATGTCACCACTCATCGCCCATTTGATTACATCAGCTTTGCTTAAAGAATTACCTGATTTGTGCATTGTAAATTTAAAATCATCATGCAAAAGCTCATTCATAGCTGCTTCATCTTTATTTGTCATTGCAGCACTGTATTTTTCTAAAATAGACATATTATTTTGCTCCTTTAATTATTATTACATTTCCGACAGAGTTATCTAGCCGTATCTGTCTTACCGGTTTGTATTCTTCAGAATTATAAAACTCTAAAGCTTTTTCGTAAGAAGGAAATTTAACAACGACTGTTCTAGGGAGTTTCCATTCTCCCTCAACACATTCGTAATCTCCACCTCTTACTAAATATTCTCCTCCATATTTAGCGACTATCCCTGAAGCTTTTGCTACATAATTTTTATATTCTTCAGGGTTAGTTATTTCGATTTGGAATATTGCATATCCAGTCATTTTTATATTTCCATTTTAGTACATTCCCAAACATGCATTTTGTTTACACACTCATCATAAATTGGTTTTCCAATTGGATTTTTTCCAGACACCATCTCTTTCATTTTTTCCATATTATGAACAAATACCTTAAACATAACACCGCTTTTATCTGGCTTTACTGCTCCTATAGTTTTTTCTGGATGAGCTGCTGATTTTCTTACACTCATTCCTTCATCTGATTGCATCCATCCCATAAATTTTTCAAGCTTTCCTTCTTTTAAATCTACGATCACTAATACTTCTTTTTCCATTATTTCCTCCTTTCTTTTTTATATTAAAAATTATTTTATTAATTTTAATTTAGCAATGTAACAACTTTGTTACATAACAGGTATGCATTAATTATATCCAGTTAGGAAATGGTAGGCCTTTTTCTTCTAAAAATTTTTTATTAAACATCTTAGAGTTGTATTTATCTGATTTATCACAAAGAATAGTGACAATAGTTTTTCCTGGTCCGAGTTCTTTTCCTAATCTTATTGCTCCTGCGATATTAACTCCACAACTTGTACCAAGACTTAAACCTTCATTTTGAATTAATTCATATAGAATAGGTAAAGACTCATGGTCGCTTATTGAAAATGCTCCATCTATTTTAGCTTCAGCAAAATTAGCCGTTACTCTACTTGATCCAATACCTTCAGTGATTGATCCTCCTTCACTTTTTAACTCTCCATTCTTTATATAATTATAAAGAGCCGAACCTGTTGGATCGGATAAATAAATTTTTATATCTTTATTTTTTTCTTTTAAATAACTGCTCACGCCTCCGATAGTTCCACCAGTTCCAGATGAACATACAAACCCATCTACTTTTCCATCTGTTTGTTCCCAAATTTCTGGTCCAGTTGTTTCATAGTGCCCTTTAGCATTAGCAGTATTATCAAATTGATTAGCCCAAACTACACCGTGATTATTTGTACTCTTTAATTCTTCAGCCACTCTTTTTGCAACTTTTACGTAGTTACCATCATCTTTATAAGGCTTTGGTGGCACAAGTTTTAAATCAGCACCTATGTTTCTTAACATATCTTTTTTTTCTTGTGTTTGATTATCGTTCATTACAATTATTGTTTTATAACCAATTGAATTTCCAATAAGACAAAGTCCAATTCCAGTATTTCCTGCAGTACCTTCTACTATTATCCCACCTTTTGAGATTAATTTTTTCTCCTGTGCATCCCTTATTAATGCTAAAGCTGCTCTATCTTTAACTGATCCTCCAGGATTTAAATATTCTGCTTTACCATAAATATTACAGCCTGTTACTTCTGATGCAGCTTTGAGTTTAATTAATGGAGTATTTCCTATTCCTTCAACAAAACTATTTTGAGAATTTTTCATTTATTATCTCCATTAGCAATACCGTAAGGTTTAAATTCTTCGGTAGCTGTTCCAACATTTTTTGCAGGGATGCCAACCATAACTGCATTTTCGGGAACATCTTTTGTTACAACAGCATTTGCGCCAATTTTTGCATTTTTACCAACTACAACAGGTCCTAAAACTTGAGCTCCAGAACCCACAACCACATTATCCATTAATGTTGGATGTCTTTTAGAGTTTCTTTGGTCATCTGAATTTATACTTGGAGAAATTCCACCTAAAGTGACCATATGATATATAGTTACGTTGTTTCCAATCTCAGATGTTTCACCAATAACAACTCCCATTCCATGATCGATAAATAAATTTTCACCTATAATTGCTTTAGGGTGAATTTCTATTCCAGTTAAAAATCTTGAAAATTGTGAAATTATTCTTGCGATTAAATCTAACTTAGCAATTGAAAAAAAATTAGCTATTCGATGAAAAAAAACAGCTTTAACACCTGGGTAAGTTAATATTACACTTAACTTGGACTTAGCAGCTGGATCCCTGTTGATTATAGATTCTAAAAAACTATTCATGATATTTAAATTATTTTGATTATTTAAATGATCAGTTAGTTGTCACAACAACAACTACCTGAATCAGGTTTGCATGAGCACTCTTTGATTCCATCACAAGTGCATCTATCGCTAATACAATTTGTACATTTACATTTTGAGTTATCGCATGCCATACTTGAATATAATATGTGTTGATATTTAAAATACAAGGTCAAATTTGTCTCTTATTACAATCTATCTAAAGTAAGCCCTTTAACATTTGCAGGTACAGCAATATCCATCATTTTTGGATTTGCTAAGTTTAGATTATTCATTATTTCTGCATACTGTTCTTTTGAACCTACTTGAAGTCTAGGATTATTATTTTTTTCATTTTCAATAGTAGAAAATTTTTTTCCATTATAATCATGTGCTGGATACACCAAAGTGTCTTTTGGTAATTTTAATAACTTATTGAACAAAGAGTCATAAGCATCTTCTGCACTTCCATTTTGAAAATCTGTTCTTCCAGTTCCATTTATTAAAAGAGTATCACCAGTAAAAACTCTATCATTCATTAAATAACTATAAGAACAGTCTGTATGGCCTGGAGTATAAATTGCCTTAAGTTCTATATTTTCTACATTTATTTTTTCGCTATCTTTTATTCTTAAATCAATTACTTCAGATTTAGATTTTTCTCCCATAATTCTTGTACAGTTAGTTCTTTTGTTTAGTTCGTTTAAACCAGTAACATGATCAGCATGTATATGTGTATCAATTACTTTAACTAATTTTAATTCTAAATTTTTTAATACTTCTATGTATTTATCTGTATGTTCAATTACAGGATCAATTATTAAGGCCTCTCTACCTTTTCCACTTGATATAATGTAAGTATAAGTTGAAGATTTAGTGTCAAAGAGCTGTTCAAAAATCATAAGCAATAAGGACACTATAAAAAATTGCATAGCAAATCAATCTTGATTATAATTGTTCTAAAAAATATTAAAGAGAGGAAAAAAATGACATTAAAAATTAATAGTTTGGCTCCAGATTTCACAGCTGAAACTTCAGAGGGAAAATTATCTTTGCACGAGTGGCTAGGTGATAGCTGGGGAGTTTTGTTTTCACATCCAAAAGATTTTACACCAGTTTGTACGACTGAACTTGGCGCATTAGCTAAAATGAAGCCAGAGTTTGAAAAAAGAAATGTAAAAGTTATGGGTTTAAGTGTGGATCCAGTATCAGATCACGTTAAATGGTTGGAAGATATTAAAGATGTTTGTGGACTAAAGCCTAATTATCCCATTGTTGCAGACGAAGACCTAGCAGTTGCTAAACTTTATAATATGTTAGAAGGTGATGCAGGAACAACATCTATGGGTCGTACTGCTGTAGACAATGAAACAGTTAGAACGGTTTATGTTATAAGACCAGACAAAAGAATTGGTTTATTTTTAACTTATCCAATGACCACTGGAAGAAACTTTGATGAAATATTAAGAACAATTGATTCAATGCAACGTACAGCAAAACATAAAATAGCTACACCTGCTAATTGGAAACCAGGCGAAGATGTAATTATCGTACCTAAAGTTACAAACGATGAGGCAAAAAAAATCTATCCTGACGGTTGGGAAACTATAAAACCTTATCTTCGTAAAGTACCAGATCCAAATAAATAAATTTGAATAAAAAAATTAAACCAACAATCTTAGAAATAAGGTTGTTGGTTTTTTTATTTACGTTTATATTTTTTCATACAAACTTCAGCTAATAATAAGTTAGGATCAATAAAAAGTTTTGACTCTTTAGCTTTTCTAAATGATTTATAAGCAAAAATTGCTATTGGTAATTCAGTACATCCTAAAATAATTTTTTTACATTTTTTTCTTATTAAATATTTTACAGCAGCTCTTAATGCTATTTCAGCTTCTTTAACCTTTCCCATTTTAACTAATTTAATTGCTTTATTTACAGAATTTTTTTGTAATTTTTTTTCAGGACTAATCAGTTTAAAATTTTTATCAAAATAGTCATTATAAATATTTGTTTTTAATGTAGCTTCTGTACATAAAATACCAATAGTAGAGTTTTTCTTGCATGTTTTTTTTGTATGCAAATAAACTTCTTTTGGCATACTTAACAAAGGAATTTTGATTTTTTTTTGAATATCTTTATGCCAATAGTGTGCAGTGTTACATGGCATAACAATAAATTTACACTTATTTTTTTGTAACATTTTACAACCATCAATAAGCGCCCTTAAGACATTATAGTATTTTTTTAAGTTCTCAGGTCTTTTTGGAGTATTAGATTTATTATAAAGCACAAACATAGGATATTGTTGGTCTAATTTACCTCTATTAAGTTTTGCTAATTTATTGCAAAAGTCTAAACCAGCTTGCGTTCCCATTCCTCCTAATATTCCGATCATAAAGATTATTTAAATATTGATTTTTGTTTTTAACATTTATGTATACAAGTATATTCTAGATTTAATTATGCAAGACATATATATCGATGATATTGGATCGCGTTTTCCTTTAGTTTTAGTTCATGGATATTTAGGCTCCTCAGAAATGTGGAATTTACAAAAAGAATTTTTGAGTAAGCATTTTAGAGTAATTGCACCTGCATTACCTGGTTTTGGAGAAAGTTATAAAGCTCAACCTTTAGACAATATTAATTCAATTGCAAAATTTGTATTAAAATGTCTAGATGAAAAAAAAATAAACGAATTTCATTTAATGGGACATTCAATGGGAGGAATGATAGTTCAAGAAATGGTAAAAATTTCCGAAAATAGAATTAAAAAGCTAATTTGTTTTGCAACTGGCTCAATAGGAGATATCCCAGGAAGATTTGAAACAATAGATATGACTAGAGAAAAATTAAAAAAAGATGGATTAAAAGAAACAGTAAATAGAGTTCCACAAAAGTGGTTTGTAGAAGGTTATAAAGCTAAATATTATTATTTATGCAAAAATGCAGTTAAAAATATTTCTTTAGAAACGGCAGATAATGCCCTTGTAGCTATGAAAAATTGGAGAGGATACGAAAATTTAAAAAATATCAAACAAGATACTTTGATCATCTGGGGCGATAAAGATGTTTCGTATAATTTCGATCAAGTTGATGCCTTAAAAAAAAATATATCTAGTAGTCAATTAGAGATCTTTAAAGGTTGTGGTCATAATATTCATCTTGAAGTACCTCAAAAGTTCAACGAAACAGTAAAAAATTTCTTATCATGAACAGAAATCTTTTTTTACTTATATCAAGCCAAGTATTTGCGTTTACTGCTGCTACAGTAACGGTTTTTATAAGTGGAATTATTGGATCGCAACTAAGTCCCATAAAAACATTATCTACACTTCCTCCATCAATTTACGTAGTTGGAACTGCTGCAGCTACAATATTTGCTGCTAAAATAATGAGCATAATCGGAAGAAGACTTGGATTTGTGTTTTCTTCTGTTGCTGGTTCAATTTCTTGTTTGGTAGGTGCCTATGCAATAATGATAGAAAGTTTTTTTATATTTTGTATAGCTAAATTTATTTTAGGAGCCACTATGGCTTTTACACATCAATATCGTTTTGCTGCAGCTGAAAGTGTAGAAAAAGAAAAAGCACCCAAAGCTATTTCATCACTATTATTAGCCGGTATCGTTGCTGCTTTTCTTGGTATAAGTTTATCAAATTATACAAAAAATTTTGTAAGCGATTATTTATATGTAGGTTCTTATTTAACATTAGCAATTTTAACATTAATACCTTCATTTTTATTATTTTTTTTTAGAGATACTAAAGAAATTTCTTTTGCGTCTAATGAAGAAAGTAAATCTAGAAATTATTTAGAATTCCTTTCTGATCCAAAATTTTTACAAGCAATTACCTCAGCAGCTTTTGCTTATGCGGTAATGTCTTTTTTAATGACAGCAACACCAATAAGTATGCATATTGTGCATCATTTAAGTTTAGAAAAGACAGGTATAGTTCTTCAATTTCATGTTTTAGCAATGTTTTTACCATCACTATTTACAGGAAATTTAATCAAAAAGTTTGGTTATAGTTATATGATGTATGCAGGTGTTTTATTTTATATTTTAACAATCTTAATGAGTTTTTTTGAACCATCTTTTTTAAATTATTTTATCAGCTTAATTTTTTTAGGTATTGGATGGAATTTTTTATTTATATCTGGAACTAGTTTATTGGTTACAACTTATAAACCTGAAGAAAAGTTTAAAGCTCAAGGATTTAATGATTTATTAGTTTTTTCTTCTATGGCAATTGCAAGTTTATCCGCTGGTGTTTTAATTTCTCTTGCTAGCTGGAAAACTGTTAACTTATTTTGTATACCTTTTTTGGTCTTAATTGTTCTATCAATAATAAATGCAGATCGTAAAACTAGATGAGTTTTTTAATACTTGGTTTCATTACGGGTTTGAGTTTAATTTTTGCAATCGGGGCTCAAAATATTTTTGTAATTGAACAAGGTTTAAAGAAACAATATGTTTTTTTAGTTTGTTTAATTTGTTCAATATCAGACTTAATTTTAATTTTTTTAGGAATATTTTTATTTGAATATTTTAAAATTTACTTCACAAAAAATGTTGAATTAATTTTTAATATATTGCTTTTTATCTTCTTAATTTACTTTATTTATAGCAAAGTAAGGTCTTTATATAAAAGATCAGAGATAAACTTTGAAGGCAGCAATTTATCCCTTAAAAATATAATAATTAAA
>CACPJJ010000009.1 GCA_902634305.1 uncultured Pelagibacteraceae bacterium
CAATATTTTTTGAAAATCCAATGCTTGTTATAGAAAAAGAAATTTTATTAGAATTTGTGGTGTCACCTCCTGATAGTTTCAAATTATATTTTTTTTGCTCTTGATTTAAAGATTTTGAGATCATTTTTAATTTTTTTTTTGTAAATTGTTTTTTATTCCCACTACCAGAAATAAAATAATACTCAGGTTTAACACCTTTGCATATTAAGTCTGAAATTGATGATCTTAAGATTTTTTTAATAACTAAATTAGGGTGCTTAAAATTAGGAAAATGTATACCTTCATTATATGTGTCGACAGATACAACTAATTTATTTTTCTTATCAAAGAACACATCATCGTTTAACATTTTTGCACCGGGATTGTTATTTGAATTATATTGAAAATAATTTTTTATTAATTCAAATTCATCCATTAGAATTTCTTATTTTCTTAGATATTTTATCCAATAAAGCATTTAAATATTTAGTTTGTCCGTCTTCTATAAAGAAATTAGAAGCTCTTAAATATTCATTTATTATAATTTTTGAAGATATTTTTGGTTTATATAAAAATTCAAATATTGCACTTTTAATTATAACTTGAAAAACTTTATCTAAGTTTTTTAAATCAAGATCTGAATTTAGATGATTTGATATTTCATCCTTAATTACTTCCTCTCTTTCAATAGTTCCGTTAACTACATCTTTAATGAATTTTTTAAACCTATGTTTTGGAAAAGTTAAGTTTTCATCTTCATTAAAATATTTTCCATATAGTTTTTGAATTACAATTACTCTAGGATTATTTTTTGGACTATATTGTAAAGTCATATTATTGGGAAAGTACTGAAATTACTGCTTTAGCAGCTTCTTTGCCTTTTCTTCCTCTTGCTTTTGCTTGATTAATATTAAGACATGTTATTATACCATTGCCGATTGGTTTTTTGCTGTTAACCGATAGACTCATTATAGCTTGAGTTGAAGCACTAGAAATAAAATCAAAATGAGGTGTTTCACCCTTAATAACACATCCTAATGCAATAAATGCATCATATTTTTTGATATTTTTTGAGATAGTTATTGGAATTTCAAAAACACCTGGAACTCTAATTATTTTTAGTGAAAAATCTTTTAAATTACTTTTTGCATTTTTTAATAATGATGATGAAATATCCTCATAGTAATCTGCTATTACAATTAATATTTTTTTCATTTAATTATTTCCTGCTTTGTTATTTTAATTCCATAGCCGTCTAGACTAACAACTTTTTTTCTAGATCTAGTAACTAATATCATATTTTTTATATGTAAAGATTTAATAATCTGCGCACCAATACCGTAGTTTCTGATTAATTTATCCTTACCTTTTTTATAAAAATCTTTACTTTTATAGTCCCGTAAAGTCTGAGATACAGATTTTAAATTAGTATCTCTTATGAATATAAGAACACAGTTATTGTATTTTTTAAAATGATTAAGTGTGTTGTTAAAAGAGTTTGGTAATTTTTGATTTAATAGGTAATTTTGAACAACATTTGATGAAATAACTCTAACACGAGGAATTATTCCTCTCCTAACTTTTCCTTTTATAAGTGCAAAATGTTCTGAGCCATCCAATAAATTTTCATATATTTTTATAAAATACTTTTTGCCTTTAACTTCTATATTAGATTGTTTTTTAAGTTTAATTAATTTTTCTCTTTTTAGTCTATAAGCAATAAGATCGTCAATTTTACCAATTTTAAGCTTATGTTTTTTTGCAAAATTATGTAATTTTTCACCACGAGCCATAGTGCCATCGTCATCCATTATTTCACAAATTACAGCTGAATTATTTTTTTTTGCAAGTTTGGAAATATCAACTGATGCTTCTGTGTGGCCAGCTCTAATAAGTACGCCACCATCCTTAGAAATTATTGGAAAAACATGGCCAGGTGACACTATTTCTTTTTTTAAAACATTTTTTTTTGTAGCAACTTTAATAGTCTTTGCTCTATCCTTAGCGGATATACCTGTTGTAACACCTTTCTTTGATTCTATAGAAACAGTAAATGCTGTCTGATTTCTAGATTTATTAACAGGGGACATGTATGATAAACCTAATTTTTTTGCTTGAGTGCTATCTAAGGTTAAACAAATCAAACCTCTACCATACTTTGCCATGAAATTAATTTTTTTTGGACTAACATCTGAAGAACAAAATACTAGATCACCTTCATTTTCTCTATTTTCATCATCAACTAAAATATACATGCCACCTTTTTTTGCTATTTTTATTATTGATTCTATTGAGCTAAATTTACTATTTTTCATTATAATATTTTTTTACATATTTTGATAAAATATCAATTTCAATATTTACTAAACTATTCTTTTTCAATTTTGAAAGGTTCGTCAATTTATAAGTGTGAGGTATTATCCATACTTCAAAACCATTTTTAGTAATTTTGGATATTGTTAATGATACTCCATTAATTAAGATAGATGCCTTTTCAATCAAATTATTTTTTTGTGAACTATTAGCAGAAAACTCAACTAAGTAAGATTTATCAATTAATTTAATTTTTTTAACTTTTGCTACATAATCAACATGTCCTTGACATATATGTCCAGATATATTTTGACCTTTTTTAAGTGGGAGCTCTAAGTTAATACTATCTCCTTTTGTAATTTGCTTAAATTTACTTCTATTTAAAGTCTCATTTGATAAATAAAATTCTAAAATTTTTTTTTTTTTTGAAACTAGTGTTAAACAAACTCCATCACAAGATATAGAAATACCCAAATCTTTAGATTTTATTGGAAGATTAGATTTAATAAATAAATTAATGCCTTTTTTTCTCTCAGATATTTTGTGTATTTTTCCTTGGTTAAATATAATTCCATTAAACATTTTAATAATACCTAATTATCTTATCTCCATTCAAAAAAGTTTCGATATTTTCCTTTTTTTTTAGAAAATAAAGTGTTTTTTTAAAATCAAAAATATTATTTTTACCTAATTTTCCTAATTTTTTTTTGCTTTTAAATAAATAAAATTCATTAATCAACTTGTCTTTTAAAAGACTTTTAGTCAACATTTTTCCACCTTCAATAATTATTGACGCGATGCCCATTCTGTAAGCTTTTAAAAATACTTTTTTTAAGTCAATATTGTTATTGGAATCTAGGTCAGTATAACTTAGTCTGATACCTCTTAATTTAAAATATCTCAATTTTTTTTTATCTTTTGTTGAATGAAAAATTATAGTGTTATTTTTATTTTTATCAGTAATTACAGGTGAATTTTTATTAATTTTTAAATTTTTATCAATAATCAACCTTTTAGGAGAAAAATTTTCTAAACCATTAATCCTACAAGTCAATTTTGAATTATCAGTATTGACAGTTTTAGATGAAACTAAAATTGAATCAAAGTTATATCTTAAAATATGTGAAACATTTCTAGAATGTTGATTTGTTATAAACTTATTATTTGATGATATAAAAAAATCACTTGAACACGCTATTTTTGCAACTACAAAAGGTTTTTCGTTATTTTTTTGATTAAAATAATTTTTGTAAATTTTTTTACTTTCAGATTTTAATAATCCTTTTTTAACAATAATTTTTTTTGATCTTAAAAGTGAATATGCTTTATTTGAAGTTCTTCTATCTATATCAGTAGAAGAATAAATTACTTTTTTAATTTTCGATTTAATAATTTGATTTGTACATGGTGGTGTCTTCCCATAATGAGTACAAGGTTCCATTGTGATATAAATTGATGAGCCTTTAAGTTCTTTTTTTTTACATTTATTTATAGCAACTGTTTCGGCATGCGGTCTTCCTTTTAATCCTGTTTGTCCAAAAGATAAAATTTTATTATTTTTTACTATTACGGAACCAACTGATGGATTTAGACCAGTCAAACCAATTCTTTCTTTAGCTAAATTCATAGCAATGGCCATGAAATATTTATCTAAACTATTTGATTTATCTTTTTTTGAAGACATCAATTTTATCTACAAATTGAATAAAATCTTTTTCTTCTCTAAAATTTCGATAGACTGATGCAAATCTAACATATGCTACAGGATCCAAATCTTTTAAGCCATCCATTACCATTTTACCGATGGTGTTTGAGGCTATTTCACTTTGACCTAGTTCTTCTAAAGATCTTGAAATGTTAGTTATAAACTTCTCTACAGTTTCAGTATCTATTGGTCTCTTTTTAAGAGCGATATAAATAGACTTAGAGAGTTTGTCTCTGTCAAAGGATGATTTTCTTCCATTTTTTTTAACAACCATTAATTCTCTAATTTGAATTCTCTCAAATGTAGTAAATCTCTCACCACAGACACAAAGTCTTCTTCTTCTAATGGCTGTACCATCTTCAGTTGGTCTAGAGTCTACAACTGAAGTTTCGCCTTTTTTTTCACATGGACAAATCATTTTCTTAAATTTTTGTATATTGGAAATGATGAACAAAGAGAAACAACTTCATTTCTTACTTCATCTTCAATTTTACTATTATCATCAGGATTTTTTGATAAGCCGTCAATTACTTTTGTAATAAGCTCACCTACTTTTTCAAATTCCTTTAAACCAAAACCTCTAGTTGTTGCAGCTTGAGATCCAAGTCTAATACCAGATGTTATCATTGGGCTTTCAGAGTCAAATGGAATACCATTTTTGTTACATGTTATATTTGCCCTAGATAAACTTTCAGCAGCTAAATTACCTTTAACATTGAAAGGTCTTAAATCTACTAACATTAAATGTGTATCTGTTCCTCCAGAATAAATTTTAAAACCATTATTTTTTAAAGTTTCAGATAAAATTTTTGCATTAGCTAACACGGACTTTATATAATCTTTAAAGTCAGGTCTAAGTGCTTCAAGGAAACCTGCTGCCTTTGCTGCAATAATATGCATTAAAGGTCCGCCTTGGTAACCAGGAAAAACTGCTGTATTAATTTTTTTAGCTATATCTTCATGATTTGTTAAAATAATTCCTCCTCTTGCACTTCTAAAAACTTTATGTGTGGTTGAGGTTACAACATGCGCATGCTCACATGGATTTGGATAACCTTTTCCTGCAACTAAACCTGAAAAGTGAGCCATGTCTACCATAAGATATGCGTTTACTTTATCGCATATTTCTCTAAATCTTTTAAAATCTATAACTCTAGAATATGCGCTTCCACCTGCAATTATAAGTTTAGGTTTGTGCTCTAATGCTAATTTTTCAACATGATCATAATCAATAAGTTCAGATTCTTTATCAACATCATAACCTATCGGATTAAACCATTTTCCAGACATTGAAATTTTTAATCCGTGAGTTATGTGACCACCTGAATTTAAACTCATTCCCATAAATGTATCACCAGGTTTAAGTAAAGCTAAAAATGTAGCTCCATTAGCTTGAGCACCTGAATGAGGTTGAGAGTTTGCAAATTTACAATTAAATAACTTTTTTAATCTTTCGTTTGCTAAATTTTCAGCAACATCGACATGCTCACAACCATTGTAATACCTTTTACCCGAATAACCCTCAGCATATTTATTTGTTAATACAGATCCTTGCGCTTCTAGCACTGCTTGAGAAACAATGTTTTCAGATGCGATTAATTCGATATGTTCTTGCTGTCTTTGCAATTCATCATTGATGGCTTTATAAAGATCTGGATCAGTTTTAGATAAACCATCTTCAAAAAAACTTTTGTACTGATCGTTTAAATATTTATTTTCACTAGACATAATTAAATTTTTTTAACCCTTCTTAAGTGCCTGCCACCTTCAAATTTTGTACTTAAAAATATTTTAATAAGACTGATTGCTTTATTTTTATCAATCAGCCTTTCTCCTAATGTAATGATGTTTGCATTATTATGCAATCTAGATAATTTAGTGTTTTTCTTACTATAACATAAAGCAGCTCTAATATTCTTGTTTTTGTTGGCTGCGATAGCCATTCCCATGCCAGATCCACAGATTAAAATACCAAAACTTCCTTTGTTTGATGCTACTTTTTTAGATAGTTTTCTTGCATAATCAGGATAATCAACTGAGTCAGAGGATTTTGGTCCAAGGTCAGTAATTTTTTTTAATTTTAAGATAATGCTATTTTTTAAATTATAGCCAGCGTGATCGGATGCAATAAAAATCTTTTTCAACTTAAGCAAATTTATAGACTAAAATTAATTAAATTTATAGTCCAAAACACATGCAACTAAATGAACTCTATTTTCTTCACCACCATTAAATGCATTATGATATTTTAAATTATTAGTAACCCAAACAGAACCATCTGCCGGCATATGTTGAGCTCTTTTGTCAATGACCATAATAGCTCCTGGATTGGTATATATAGGGATATGTAGTCTTGGTTCAGGATCTCTGTGCCAGCTCAATGTTGATCTTGGTTCTTTTAATAAAAGTCTTACTCTTCCTAATTTGTATTTTTTAGATAATTCATCATAGACTTCCTTAAAGTAAGTATGTTCAAAATCTTTTACAAATTCTGTATATTTGCTCTCATCAATTTTTACATCTCTTGATACCTCAACACCTGTCGAGTCAGGTTTTGTCCAATAGACACCTCTTACTTTACTGCCTTTGATGGAATCTGGATCACCTGGGATTTGATTTAGAGAAATAGCGGCAAAATGAGGTATTCCTAAACTTGTATCAAAGCCTTTAATTTTTAAAACTTCATTACATGCATTTCTAAGCTTATCTATATCAAAATTAATATCTTGCTTTTGAAAATCACTTGATATTTTAACAGATTTTATTTCGGTTAAAGATGTAACGTTACTCATGTGCTTAAATAAATACTTTATTTATAATTATAATACATATAACTTTTGTCGCATATAAAAAATTACTGAGAATGATTATCACCGGAAAATATCCCAATTTAAGACTTAGAAGAAACCGAAACTCAGATTGGTCACGAAGATTAGTTAGAGAAAACACATTGTCTGTAAATGATTTGATTCTCCCAATATTTCTTGTTGATGGGAACAATAAAAAACAATCTATCAAAGCTATGCCTGACATCTATAGATACAGTATAAACAGATTGTCAGAAATTGTTGATAAAGCTGTCCATAATAAAATTCCAATGGTTGCATTATTTCCCTATACAGCAAAAAAATTAAAAAATGATTCTGGATCAGAATCTCTTAATGAAGATAATTTAGTCTGCAAAGCAATTCAATATATTAAAAAAAAATATAAAAACACTATTGGTATAATGTGTGATGTGGCACTTGATCCTTACACTTCTCATGGTCATGATGGTCTTTTAAACAAAGGTAAAATATTAAACGATGAAACTATAAAAATATTAATTAAACAATCTTTATTACAAGCTCAAATGGGATGCGATGTAATTTCGCCATCAGACATGATGGATGGAAGAATAGGAGAAATAAGAAAAAACTTAGACAAAAATAACTTTAAAGATGTTCAAATTTTATCTTACGCCGTTAAATACGCATCAAGTTTCTATGGTCCTTTTAGAAATGCAGTTGGTTCAAAAAGCTTGCTGAAGGGTGATAAAAAAACATATCAAATGGATTATAGTAATAATGAAGAGGCGTTAAGAGAAGTTTCATTAGATATAAAAGAAGGCGCTGATATGGTAATGGTAAAACCTGGAATGCCTTATCTTGATATTATAAGAACTATTAAAAAAAAATTTAAAATTCCAGTTTTAGCTTATCAAGTTTCTGGGGAATATAGCCTAATTTCAAATGGAATTAAAAAAGGTATAATTGATAAAAGTTCAATTATCGAAGTATTGACAGGATTTAAGAGAGCTGGAGCCAATGCTGTAGTAACTTATTTTGCAAATAAGATTGCTAAAGATTTAAAATAATAAATTTATTCCTTAATTAAATTAAAAAATTCAATTCTTGATTTTGGAGGAGAAATATTATTTGGCTTAAGTATTGATTTATCTAAATAATCGTTAACTAATTTTAATCCACTAAGAATTTGATTAAAATCTACAACATCATTATTTCTTTCAACCAAAAAACTTGGAATATATTTTTTTTCACTGCTGTTTGAAACAAAATACAATTTTTTATTATCAATTATTTCTTCATTGACAATGCTTTTTAAAGAAAGATCATAACCAATTATTTTTAATAATTCTAATTCCCAAAATACTAATTTGTTTATCCAATTTTTATCTTCTAAAAAAATATAAAATTCCTCTATTAAATTATATATATTTAAATTTAATTGATTTTCGACTGTTAGTAACTTAATTAAGTTCATTGATGAAACAATGCAGGAAAGACGCTTTTTATCATCAAAAAATTTAGGTGTTAAAATTTTTTCTATTTCAATTTTGAAATAACCTAATTTATTTTCAGACTTAGAGTTATAATTAACATAAAATTTATTACCTAATTGAAGATAGTTTCTAATTTTTTTTGAGGTAGCTCCATAGATAATACCAGAAACTTTGCCATGATTTTTTGTATAAAATTCAGTTATTAATGAGTTTTCGCCAAATTTATTTTTTGACAATAAATATCCATAATCAGCCCAAAACATAGTTATTTTATATTATCCAATAATTTTTTTGCAGCATTTTGTTCAGCTTTTTTTTTTGAGTCACCAAATCCTTCAAAAAATTTTGTATCATTTAATCTTACAGACATTGTAAATTTAGGTTTGTGCTTAGGACCTGAGCTTGAAATTAACTTATATAAAGGCAAAGATTTGTATTTTTTTAATGAATATTCTTGTAGCTTTGTTTTTGAGTCGACTATAGTTAAATCTGATAAGTTAATAAAATTTTTCCACATTGTTAATATAAATTTTTCAGATGCTTCAAAACCTTTATCATAATAAATTGCTGCAATTAGTGCTTCAATTGAGTCAGCAATAATTTTATTTTCTACCTTAGTTTTTTTATTTTTATTACCAACTAAAATAAATTTATCCAAACCTATAGTTTTGGCTACTTCTAAACATTTGTTTTTATTAACTAATGAAGCTAATTTTTTATCCAAAAGTCCTTCTTTTTCATGAGGAAATAATTCAATTAATTTTTTTGAAATTACAAATCCTAATATTCTATCTCCTAAAAATTCTAACTTTTCATAATTATTTTCTGCATTAAAACTTTTGTGTGTAATAGATTTTTTTAAATAATTTAGATCTTTAAATTTAATATTTATTTTTTTTTGTAATATATTTAATTTATCACTCATTAATTAATTTTTTTAAAAAATCTGTTAAATCTAATTATATTTCCCCAATCCCAAAATTTTAATATGCTACCAACTCTATAATCGGATGAAAAAAACAAAAATTGAGCCTTACCTACTAAATTATCTTGATGAACATAACCAACCTCAGATAAAAATCTACTGTCCTTCGAGCAATCTCTGTTATCACCAAGCAAAAAAAAATGTTTTTTTGGTATTATAAATTTATCTGAATTTTGAAAACTATATTCGGAATTATAAACTGCTTTATAAATTTTTCCATTTGATAGTTTTTCATCAAAAAAAACAGTTTTTATTTTTGTACTTCCGCAAAAAATTACTTGATTAGAATTAACTACTGTTTTTAAAACTTGATTATTATTTATATATAATTCTCCATCTATAAATTGTATTTCATCTCCAGGTAAACCAATTAATCTTTTTATATAGTCAGTTCGATTGTCAGCTGGTGTTTTGAATACAACCACGTCTCCCCTTTTAGGTTTAGAAAATAAAATTCTGCCATTAAAAATATTTGGACTAAATGGAAATGAGTGTTTACTATATCCATAAGAGTATTTCGTTACAAAAAGTCTGTCACCAATCAATAAATTAGGTTCCATTGAAGATGATGGTATATAAAATGGTTGTAATAAAAAAGATCTAATAACTATTGCAATAATAAAAGCATAAAATAATGTTTTTATATTATCAATTATTGAGCTTTTACTAATCATTTATGAATCACTGAAAAAGCAATAGAATATTTTTTTTCATCAGCTAAAGATAGTGAAATTTTAATTTTTTTTACTTTAAATTTTGAATAAATAAGTTTTTTTACCTTGCTATTTAATTCGTAACTAGGTTTTCCATATTTATCATTAACAATTGTAATATCATTAAAATTTAAATTACTTCTAAAACCTGTCCCAATAGCCTTTGCTAATGATTCTTTGGCGGCAAATCTTTTTGAAAAGAAATTCACTTTATTATTGAATTTCTTAGAATAGTAGATTTCTTTTTTGGAAAATATACGTGAGATAAATTTCTTATTTTTAATCGATTTTTTTATTCGACTATTATCAACAATATCAACTCCTATACCGATTATTATCATTATTTTTTAATAGATTTATTAATTTTTTTAATAACATTTTTTAAGCCAGTAGATATAGATTCACCAATTATAAAATGCCCTATATTAAATTCCTCAATTTCTTTAATTTTTGAAAGAATTTGAGTAGTTTTGTAGTCCATACCATGTCCTGCATGAACTTCAATTCCCAGAGACTTTGCATAATTGGCACATTTTTTAATTTTTTTAAGCTCGTTTGAATAATTTTTTTTTTTTTTGATTAAATTAGAAATTTTTCCTGTATGTATTTCTACACAATTAGCATTAATTTTTTTTGAATTTAAAATATCTTTTAGTGTTGGGTTTATAAAAAGACTTGTTCTAATTTTTTTTTTATTAAGCTTATTTACAATAAATTTTATCTTTTTATAATATTTAGTAAGGTTTAATCCACCTTCTGTTGTTATCTCTCTTCTTTTTTCAGGAACTAAACAAACAAATTTTGGATTATTTTTTAATGCAATGTTCATCATTTTATAATCACATGCTATTTCTAAATTTATTGGAATTTTTGTTTTAGTTAGTTTTTTTAAATCAATATCTTTTATATGTCTTCTATCTTCTCTCAGGTGTATAGTTATAGAGTCTGCTCCAAAATTAATTGCTTCTTTTGCTACAACTATAGGATTAGGATGTGATCCTCCTCTAGCATTTCTTAGTGTTGCTACATGGTCTATATTAACACCTAATCTTTTCATTTTAGATATCTACTACCTGGCTTGGTGATTGGAATATTTTTTAAGCTAGCTGGTATATTTTGTTTTTTATATACTGGAATATTTAATTTAATTTGTGATATAATTTTTTTTTTTATTTTTAAATTTTTTTTATTTGATCTATCAATAATACAAGCAAAACCGGCTAGTGTTGCTCCTGATTTTTTTATAAGTTTAACACATTCTAAGCTAGATTTTCCTGTTGTTATTACATCTTCTATTATTAAAACTTTAGAATTTTTTTTTATATTAAAACCTCTTCTAAGTGTAAACTTGCCTGATACTCTTTCACAAAAAATTGTTTCTTTTTTTAACAATTTACCAATTTCATAACCAATTATTATACCCCCCATAGCTGGTGCTAATATTAGGTCTATTTTTTTAATATTTTTCATAATTTTTTTACTTAATGATAAGCAAATTTTACTAGCTTTATCTGGATTGCTTAGTAATTTTGCACACTGAACATAGCTTGGAGAATGAAGACCAGATGATAATACAAAATGACCTTCTAATAGTGCATTAGTTTTTCTTAAAACCGCTAAAGAGTTTTTTAATGAAAGCATATTTTTTGTTTTTGTGTCTTATAATTTTGAAATTATATTCTTTTTGTTTTAGCTCACTAATAAGTTTTGTAAAGTTCTTCAGGTCATGTATTATAAGATTAAATCTAAAATTTATTGCTTTTTCAGTTTTTTCCACCATTTCAACGCTTGAAATATTAACTTTGTTCTCACCTATCATTGTTGTTACATCTCCTAGTTTTCCCGGTTGATCAATTAAAGAAATCCATAATGTAGTTCTATATTCCTTAATCTTTGATGTTTGTATTCCATCTCTATATTGCCAGTATCTCCTTATTGCAGCCCTAGCTTTACCTGTTTTTGTTGATGTTAACCAATGTAACGATGGAGAAGCTTTCTTTGATGTTATTATTTTGACTACATCTCCATTAACTAAGCTACTTTGTAATGGGCTTTCCTTTCCATTAATCTCACATCCTATAGCTGCATCTCCAATTTTAGTATGAACTGCGTATGAAAAATCTATTGGAGTTGCATATTTGGGTAGTTTTATAATCATTCCTTTTGGGGTAAAACAAAAAACGTTTTCTTGGAACATTTGCAATTTAGTATATTCAAAATAATGTTCTGGGTTTTCATTTTTTTCAATAATTTCAACCAAATCTTTCAGCCAGTCATATTCTTTCCATGTTAGTGAATTAAATTTTTCCGATGATTTATATTTCCAATGTGATGCTATTCCTCTTTCAGCAAAATCATGCATGGGTCTTGTTCTAATTTGTATTTCTATCGGTCTTTTATTTGGACCAATAACCGCTGTATGTATAGACTGATAATTATTTATTTTTGGTGAAGAGATATAGTCTTTGAATTTTCCAGGTATACAATTGTATTTTGAATGAAAAACACCTAAAGCTTTATAACAATCATCTGTTGTATCTAATATTATTCTAAAACCGATGATGTCAGTTATTTGCTCAAGTGAAACTCTTTTTTTTTGTACTTTTCTCCATATTGAAAAAGGCGTTTTTTCCCTTCCTACGATTTCAGATTCTAAACCATTATCATTTAACACATCTGTAAATTCATTAGATACATTCTTAATACTTGTCGTTCTGTTATCTTTTATTGCATCAAGTCTTTTTTTAATTAGCTCTCTTGCTTCTGGGTTTAATACCTGAAACGAAAGATCTTCTAATTCATCTCTTATTCTATTCATTCCCATTCTGTCTGCTAATGGAGCGTATATTTCCATTGTTTCTTTAGCTTTTCGTATTTGTTTATCATTATTTGTAACAAATTTAATTGTTCTCATATTGTGTAATCTATCAGCAAGTTTCACTAGAAGGACTCTAATATCTTTTGACGTAGCCAAAATTAGCTTTCTAAAATTTTCAGCTTTTGAATTTGATATAGCCTGGTTCTCAAATTCAGAAATTTTTGTTACACCATCAACTAAATCAGCAACTTCTAAACCAAATTCTTCTTTAATTGTTTGGTATGTTGCGTGAGTGTCCTCAATCGTATCGTGAAGAAGGCCAGTTGCAATTGTTGCACTGTCTAATTTTAATTCCGTTAAAATATTTGCTACAGCAACTGGATGAATTATATATGGTGACCCCTCGTCTCTTTTTTGTTTTTCATGAGCTTTTAAAGCAAAATTGTAAGCTTTTGTTAAAGTTTCAGGATTAAGAAACTTATTGTAAGATTTTACTTTTATTATTAGTTCTTCTGAATTTAGCATTGATTAATTATATCATTTATTTAAATTTGTTTAATAGAGTAAAGAGAGGAATTGTCTAATTTTCCTATCAAATCATGAATTTTTGTTTTTTTTAATGGATGATTCCAGTTTTTTTCAATCTCAAATAACGGAAATAAAACAAAATTTCTATTATGTAGCCTAGGATGAGGAATTATTAATTCGTTATTTTTAGCATATAATTTATAAATTTGACCTTTATAATCAAGAATATCAATATCACAAATTCTTGGTCTATTAATTAATGTTTTTTCTCTTCCAAGTTTTTTTTCAATATCTTTAATAATAAAAAATAAATTAATCGGTTTTAAATTTGTTATAATTTTGATTACAATATTATAAAATTTTGGATGATTTTTATTAGGCCAAGCATATGTTTCGTAAAAATTTGAGCTTTTTAAAATTTTAATTGATTTCTCAGCTAAAAGAAATTTGGCTTTTTCAATGTTTCTTTTTTTATTACCCAAGTTAGATCCAATACTTAAAAATGCTACATTAACTAGATTTTCTGAAATACCTTGCTTTATCACGATTCCAATCTCTATTTTTTTTTGTTTGTCTTTTATCGTATTGTTTTTTTCCTTTGGCAACAGCAATTTCTAATTTTGCCTTACCTTTCTTAAAATACATTTTTGTAGGTACTAATGTGTATCCTTCAGCATTTATTTTGCCAGTAAGTTTATTGATTTCCTTTTTATTTAATAAAAGTTTTCTTTCATCAGTTGGATTATGATTTGAATAACTAGCCTGTTTATATGATGAAATGTGTGAGTTGATTAAGTAAATTTCACCATTTTTTTCTATAGCATAAGAATCAGCAATATTAATTTTTCCAGATCTAATTGATTTAATTTCCGATCCTTTCAAAACAATACCTGCTTCAATTAACTCATGAAAAAAATAATTAAAGCTTGCTTTTCGATTTAAACAAATAATTTTTAAACCAGGATTGGTTTTTTTTTTCATTAACTAATAAGTTTAGCTGATGATAAAGCTTTTTTAACTTCTTCTTGCGTTTCTTTTTTAATTTTTACTAATGGAAGTCTGATTTCATCATCACATAATCCTAAAAGTTTAGCTGCATATTTAACTGGTGCCGGATTGCTCTCAATAAATAGAGATTTATGTAATGGTTGTAGCATTTGATCTATTCTTTCTGCTTCTTTTATCTCATTATCAGATTTTGATTTTGAATACTTTTGCATGTCTGAGCATAACTTTGGAGCAATATTAGCTGTTACGGAAATAATTCCTACTCCACCTCTTCTATTAAATTTAAATGCTAACCCATCCTCACCAGTCAGCTGTATGAATTCTGGGCCTAATTTTTTTATTGTTTCGTCAAGTCGATTTAAATCGCCAGTAGCATCTTTTACTCCAGCAATATTCTTTAGCTCAAATAACCTCGCCATGGTGTCAACTGACATATCAATTACACATCTACTGGGTATATTATAAATTATAATTGGAAGACTAGTGTTATCATTTATAGTTTTGTAATGTTGGTATAAACCTTCTTGTGTTGGCTTGTTATAATATGGAGTAACAACTAGCGCTCCATCTGCTCCTGCTTTTTCAGCATGTTTTGTTAATGCAACAGCTTCCTCTGTTGAATTAGATCCTGTACCAGCTATTACAGGAATCTTGCCTTTAGCCTCTTTAATACATAATTCGATTACTTTTTCATGCTCACTATGATTTAATGTTGGAGATTCTCCAGTGGTTCCTGCTGGAACTAAGCCGTTAGTATTGTTTTCTAAATGAAAATTAATTAATTTAATATAACTTTCTTCATCTAGATTATTATCTTTGAATGGTGTTATAAGAGCTACATTTGAACCTTTAAACATGAGACCTTATAACATAAATTAGTAATGATTCATTAAATTTATTATGAAAAAAAAGCTTTTAAAATTTACAATAATTATTTTAATCTTCTTAAATGGTGCATTTATTGTGCATGCTAATGAGAAAATTATTCTTCCAGAAAAAAAACCAGTTGTAAATAAAGAGCAAGCCTCAAATAAAGTAGCAAATTATTTAATTCCACCGAAAAAACCAATTTTAGATATAAAAAAAAAAGAGCCAAAAAAAGTTGAAAAATTAATTGTGGATGGTGAAATAATACCTCCAAACAAACCTTTGTTTGTCAAAAAAGAAAAGTCAGTTAGAGCAAAAAAATCTAAATATTATTCAAAAAAAGATTATGAAATAGCAAAAGTAGCTATTAGAAATATGGAACAAAGGAAATGGACATCGGCTGAAAAAACTGCAAAAAAAGCAAGGGATAAATCAATATATAACTTTATAAGATGGAAACATCTTTTAACTACAGGAAATCAATTAGCCTTTTATGAATACAAAAGGTTTATTGAATTAAACCCAAAATATCCAAGAATAAATAGAATAAAATATTTAGCTGAACATAAAATGTCTGTGAATGATTTATCTCCTAATTTTATTATTGAGTGGTTCCAAAAAAATCAACCTTTAAGTGGATTTGGTAAAATTGTTTTAGGCCAAGCACATCTATCAAATGGTAAATCTACTGAAGGGATTAAATTAATTAAAGAAGGATGGGTCACTGCAGATTTGACTAGAAATGATATGAAGTTTTTTAGAAAAAAATTCAAGAAAATTTTAAATTCTAATGACTATATTAAAAGGGCTGATTATTTAGCTTATGAAAACAAATACTGGGATTTAAAAAGAATGCTAAGATATCTGCCAAAAGACTATCAGCTTCTGTATACAGCAAGACAACTATTAATGAGTAGATCATATGGTGTAGATGCTGCAATAAGTAAAGTTCCAAAAAAGTTTAAAAATGATCATGGTTTAAATTATGATAGATTAAAGTGGAGAAGAAAAAGAGGAAGAGTTGATGGTTCTCTTGAAATTTTACTTAAAATTAAAAATACCAAAGAGTATATGGTAAGGCCTGATAAATGGTGGGTAGAAAGAGGAATAATAGGCAGATCATTAATTTATAAAAAAAAATATGAAACAGCATATAAAATAGTGAGTAATCATGCGTTAACAGAAGGTCCAGAATATGCTGAAGCAGAATGGATGAGTGGTTGGATAGCTTTAAGTTTTTTGAAAGACCCTATTTTAGCTGAGAATCATTTTTTAAATTTTTATAATAATGTTGGGTACCCAATAAGTTTATCTAGAGGCGCATACTGGTTGGGCAGAACTTATGAAAAAATTGGTAAAAAGGATTTGGCTGTACAATGGTATGGGGAATCCTCTAAATATTTAAATACTTACTATGGTCAACTTTCGCATTTAAAAATTAGCCCAAATAAAGAAATAGAGCTGAATAAACTTATGGAAGTTGATAAAGAATATGCAGAAAAGTTTTATAAGAAAGGTATTGTTAAAGTAATTAATTTATTAGATGAATTAAATAAAGATAAGTATACAAAACATCTTTTAAGAGGCCTTGCAAATGATAATATTGCTTTAGGCAGTGAAGTTTTAGCTGCTAAATTGGCATCTGATATATCAAGATTTGATTTCGCAATTCAAGTTTCAAAAATTGCATCCTATGAAAAACGATTTCATAACAAATATAATTATCCAGTTATAAGCACACCAAAAATTATTAATGGGAGAAAAATACCTGAGTCAGCATTTATATTATCTATAATAAGACAAGAAAGTGAATTCGATACAAGTGCACATAGTCATGCTGGAGCACAAGGACTAATGCAATTAATGACCTACACTGCGAAAGTTGTGGCAAAACAAGCAAAATTGCCCTACTCAAAATCTAGACTAACTTCAGATCCAGAATATAATGTTAACTTAGGTTCGCATTATATTGCAGGATTAATTCTTGAGTACGATGGTTCATATCCTTTTGCAATAGCCGCTTACAATGCTGGGCCCAAAAGAGTTAGATATTGGAAAAAAATAAATAAAAACCCTCAAAAAAAACAAATTGATTATGTTGATTGGATTGAATTAATTAAATTTAAAGAAACTAGAAATTATGTCCAGAGAGTTTTAGAAAATTATAATGTTTACAGATACATACTTGCGCAAAAACCAATAAAATTGAAAGATTTTTTCAAAAACGATCCTCTCTATTAATGGCGGAAAGGGAGGGATTCGAACCCTCGGTACATCTTTCGACGCACGACGAGTTAGCAACCCGTTGGTTTAAACCAGCTCACCCACCTTTCCGTTGTTTACTGTGTAACTTGAAATCATTGAATATTCAATATTTATAAAGTAATTTTGGGCAAAATATGAAAAACAAATACTCAATATTTTCACTAATTAAGAATGCTTTTAGCTATCACGAAAACTGGCAAAGAGCATGGAGGGACCCTGAACCAAAAAAAGAATATGATGCAATAATTATTGGTGGAGGTGGCCATGGTTTAGCGACAGCATTTTATTTGGCAAAAAAACATAATATAACAAATATTGCTGTTATTGAAAAAGGTTGGATTGGTGGTGGAAATACTGGAAGAAATACTACTATTATACGTTCAAATTATTTATGGGACGCCAGTGCAGGATTATATGACCATGCGTTAAAAATTTGGGAAGGACTATCTCAAGAATTAAATTATAACATAATGTTTAGTCAAAGAGGTGTTATGAATTTAGCTCATAATCTTCAAGATGTTAGAGATTTAAAAAGAAGAACTCATGCAAACAGATTAAACGGTATTGATGCAGTATGGTTAAATACTGAAGAAGTAAAAGAATTCTGTCCAATAATTAATACTTCTCCTTATATTAGATATCCTGTTTTGGGTGGAACTTTACAAAGAAGAGCGGGTACAGCTAGACATGATGCTGTTGCATGGGGTTACGCTCGAGGAGCTAGTGCCATGGGTGTAGATATTATCCAAAACTGTGAAGTAAAAGGAATTAAAAAGAATGGAGATAGAGTTGAAGGTATAGAAACTACAAAAGGATTTATTAAAACAAAAAAAATTGGAGTAGTAGCTGCTGGTCATTCTAGTGTTATTGCAAATATGGTTGATTTAAAATTACCTCTTGAAAGTAAACCTTTACAAGCTTTGGTATCTGAACCTGTAAAACCTATTATTGATACTGTAGTGATGTCCAACGCTGTCCATGCTTATGTAAGTCAATCTGATAAAGGAGAATTAGTTATTGGTGCAGGAACTGATGCTTATGTTTCATATACACAAAGGGGTAGCCATGATGTTGTGGAAGGAACTTTAAAGGCAATACTAGAGCTCTACCCTATTTTTAGTAGAATGAAAATGTTAAGACAATGGGGGGGTATAGTTGATATCTGTCCTGATGCTAGTCCAATAATTAGTAAAACACATATTAAGGGACTATATTTTAATTGTGGTTGGGGTACTGGTGGATTTAAAGCTACACCAGGTTCAGGTGATTTATTTGCTCATACTATCGCTAATGATGAGCCTCATAAACTAAATGCTGATTTTAATATAAATAGATTTGTAAGCGGTGACCTTGTAGATGAACATGGGGCGGCTGCTGTAGCACATTAATGTTTTTAATAAATTGTCCATATTGCGGTCAAAGAGATCAAAGTGAATTTTCTGCTGGTGGAGAAGCACATATCGTGAGACCAAAACAACCAACTGAACTAAGTGATGACCAATGGGCAGAATATCTATTTATGAGAAAAAATATTAAAGGAGTTCAATTTGAAAGATGGAATCATACTCACGGATGTAGAAAATGGTTCAATATGGTTAGAGATACATCTAATGATAAAATTCACGCTATTTATAAAATGGGTGAAAAACCTCCTATAAAATAATGAGCAAAAATTTAAGAATAACAAATAGCAAGTTTATTGATCAAACATCTAGAATATCTTTTAAGTTTGATGGTAAAACTTTATATGGATTTAAGGGTGATACTTTAGCATCAGCTTTATTAGCAAACGATATTCACCTTGTAGGAAGAAGTTTCAAATATCACCGACCAAGAGGAATAATGGCATGTGGTCCTGAAGAACCTAATGCAATCGTACAAGTTGGAAGTGATGCATCAATGACAGAGCCAAATACAAGAGCAACAGAGATAGAGTTATATGAAGGTTTAGAAGCATCGAGTCAAAATTGCTGGCCAAGTGTTAATTTTGATATAGGAGCAGTAAACAATTTTTTCTCACCTCTTATACCGGCAGCTTTCTATTATAAAACATTCATGTGGCCTGCTAATTTTTGGAAATTATATGAATATTTTATAAGAAAATCTGCAGGTTTAGGTAAATCGCCTACTGAACCGGACAAAGATATTTATGATCATAGATACTTACACTGTGATGTTTTAGTTGTTGGCGGAGGTATATCGGGAATAATGGCTGCGAAAACAGCAGCTAAGAATAATTTTAATACTTTATTAATAGACGATAAAAATATCTTAGGTGGAACTACTCTTTTCCAAGAAAATGAATGCTTTAAAATAAATAATTCTTATTCAAGTGAGTGGTTAAAAAAAGAAATTGAAACTCTAAAATCACTTAAAAATTTAACTATAAAAATAAGAACATCTTTGGCTGCATATCATAATTACAATTATCTTTTAGCTAGAGAAAATTTAACTGACCATTTAAATATAAATGAAAAAAAAGATAAAATTCGTCAAAGACTTTGGAAAATCAGGGCAAAAAAAGTAATTATATCTACAGGAGCGATGGAAAGACCTTTAATTTTTAACAATAATGATAGACCTGGAATTATGCTCTCATCTTCTATCAAAAAGTACATAGATTACTATGGAGTTAAATGTGGACAAAGAATATCTTTATTTACAAATAATGACTCTGCTTATGAAGCTGCAATCTCTTTAAATAATAGTGGAGTAATTGTTAATTCAGTAGTTGATATAAGAGATAAAACTAATTCGTTAATAGTTAAACAAGCTGAAATGTTAGGTATTAAAATTCATTGGAAATCTTCAGTTGTTAATACAAGTGGTTACAAAAAAATTAATTCTATTGAAATTATGAAACTGTCTGATGATGGTACCGCTGTAGTAGGAAAAAAAATAAAAGAAAAATGTGATTGTTTGGGTATTTCTGGAGGATGGACACCAAGAGTACATTTGTTTACTCAGTCTGGTGGTAAACTTAAATTCAGAGATAAAGATAATGTTTTTTTACCAAACAAGTCGGAGTTGGATCAAATAAGTGTAGGATCTTGTAATGGTGATTTTGAACTTGATGAAGTAATAAATAATACAGTTGATTCAATCAATAAATTTTTAAAAGTTAATAATAATGATTATGAAAATTTAGAAATTATTTCTTCAAAAGAAATTAATAAAAAAAATATTTGGCTACTTCCATCTGATAAACCTCTGGGAAAAACTAAACCATTTTTAGATTTTCAAAACGATTCTACAGCAAATGATATAAAATTAGCTTTAAGAGAAGGTTTTAAATCAATTGAGCATGTAAAAAGATACACAACAACGGGTATGGCCACAGATCAAGGTAAATTATCCAATATGCATGCACTTGGAATTATAGCTGAAACAGCTGGTGTTAAAATGGGTGAACTGGGAACAACTACATTTAGACCTCCTTACACTCCATTAACATTTGGAACGATTGTTGGAAGAAACGTTGGTGAATTTTTTGATATTATAAGAAAAACACCAATGCATGACTGGCATGTAGAAAATAAAGCTGAATTTGAAAATGTCGGGCAGTGGAAGAGAGCTTGGTATTATCCAATTAATAATGAAAACATGCATGAAGCTGTACAAAGAGAAAGTAAGGCTGCTAGAGATAGTGCTGGTATTTTGGATGCATCTACTCTTGGAAAAATAGATATTCAAGGTAGTGACGCATCTGAATTTTTAAATAGAGTTTATACAAATGCATGGTCAAAATTAGAAATAGGAAAATGCAGATATGGACTTATGCTAAATGAGGATGGAATGGTTTATGATGATGGAGTTACAACTAGATTGTCAGAAAACCATTATTTAATGACTACAACAACTGGTGGTGCAGCTAATGTTTTATCAAAATTAGAAGATTACTTGCAAACAGAATGGCCTGAATTAGATGTTTATTTAACTTCAGTTACTGATCACTATGGTACAGTAAGTATCTGTGGGCCTAATTCAAAAAAAATTCTTTCAAAAATAATTCCAGATCTAGATTTGTCTGATAAAGAATTTCCACACATGTCATTCAAAAATACATTGATTGATAATACAAAATGTAGAGTAATGCGCATTAGTTTTACTGGTGAACATAGTTATGAAATTAATATTCAAGCATCATACGCTAAATCTGTTTGGGAAAAATGCTATGAGGCTGGCAAAGAGTTTAATATTACACCTTACGGAACAGAAACAATGCACTTACTAAGAGCAGAAAAAGGTTTCATAATAGCAGGTCAAGATACTGATGGAACAATGACTCCCGTAGATTTACAAATGGACTGGATAATAAGTAAAAAGAAATATGATTTTATTGGTAAAAGATCTTTATACAGAAGCGATACAATCAGAGAAGATAGAAAACAGCTTGTAGGATTACTAACTGAAGATCCAAAAGAAGTTTTAGAAGAAGGTGCGCAAATCGTTTCTGAAACAAACAAGCAGCCAATAGAAATGCTTGGTCACGTTACTTCAAGTTATTTTAGTCCAAATTTAAATAAGTCAATTGCACTTGCTGTTATAAAAAATGGTAAAAAATTGAAGGGTCAAAAAATGTTTGTTCCAATGAAAAATAAAACAATTAATGTTACTGTAACAGATACAGTTTTTTTAGATAAAGAAAATAAGAGGTTAAATGCTTAATTTTAATTCTCCAATTATTGATACTAAAGAATATTCTGAAATTAAAATTTCAGAGGTTGAGCCTATTCTTAAAATAAACTTGAGAGGGAAAAATAGGAATTTTATAACTAAAATTGGAAAAGAATTATCTATAATTACTCCTGTTGACCCTAATACATCTTCAAGTAACGAAAAATTAAATCTTCTTTGGTTGAGTCCGGATGAGTGGTTTCTGTACTCAAATGATAAGATTGGCTTAAAAGATTTTTATTTATTAGAAGATAGACTTTTTAATGAAATTTCTAAAGTAAAACTAGGTTCTGTTACAAATGTTTCTGACCATTGGATAATGATTCATTTAAATGGTAAAAAAGTTTATGAGTTATTATCGGCAGGCTGTCCATTTAATTTTAATAATTTTAAAAACTCAAAAGGTGCAGTAACGCAAACTTTGCTTAATCATATAGATGTAATTATTCATAATAAAAATACTAATGATTTAAATTTATTTGTTAGAAGGTCTTTTTCAGCGCATTTATGGTCATGGTTGAACGACAGCGCTAGATTTATTTAATTTAATCTTAAAATAATAAATTATTATAAAAAAATAAGAAATTGAGAAAAACCAATTAATCCCTACCCATAACCAGAAGAAAGTTTCAAAACTCGCATTTATATATTTAGCAATATAAAATACTGCTATTGGGTTAAGAACATTTCTAAAAAAGTTAGAAATCATTGCATTTTCAGACTTTTTTAAAGCCATGAAAAAACCGTTTGATAGAAAAAAAACAGGATAAGCAGGTAATACAAAAGCTGAAATTTTTAAATATCTTTTTCCATATTCAATTACTTCAGGGTCATTTGAAAAAAAACTTGTAATTACACTTGCAGATAAAAAAACTAAAGTTCCAGCAGTGATCATTATAATAAAAGCGTATTTAATTGCTGTAAAATAAGTTTCTTTTATTCTAATAAGATTATTAGCACCATAATTTTGAGCTATTATGGATATTATAGCTGTATTAATTCCAAGTATTGGAAGCAGAACTACTTGTTCTATACGTGTACCTACACCGTAACCAGCAACGGCATATTCGCCTGATTGACCTACATAAGTAAAAATTATTGCAGCAGCTAAAGCATATCCACATATAGATACTGAGATTGGCATTGATTGAAAAAAAATGTTTTTAAAAAATAAAAATTTTGGAACTAAATATTCACTTGAAATATTTCTTACTCTTTCATTTTTAAGAACTTTAAATAAAATTATTAAAAAAGATACTAATTGAGAAATAATTGTAGCAATACCTATACCCTTAACTCCAAATGCAGGTATAAATAAAAAACCAAATATTAAAATGGGATTTAATATTACGTTTAATAAAAATGATAAAACTAAAACGTTTCGATAAGTTTTTGTATCACCTTCAGCATGAAGTAATGAATTTAATGAAACAACTAAAATAAATAAAAAAGAACCTGAATAAATAATATTAGTATATTCAAGGCCTAGAGATGCAACTTCTTCTGTTGAGCCCATTAAAAAAAATACAGGTTCTGAAAAATATAGTCCTAAAAATGTTATAAGAATAGAAATCAAAATTCCATAATAAATAATATGAGAAAAATAATTTAAAGTTTTTTTATTGTCTTTTTCGCCGATACTGTTTCCTATTAAAGATGTTCCAGCAACTGTTACGCCGATAGATGTAGCAATAATAATAAAATATATTGGAAAAGATTTACTTAATGCTGATAATGCTTCTGGAGATATTTTCCCTGCAAAAAAAGTATCAACTACATTATAAAGAGTTTGAAATAAAGTTCCTACCATAGCAGGAACAGCAAGTTTTCTAACAAGCTTAGGTATATTGTCCTTTAGCAAATCCATATTTAAAATTCTTTTTGGAATATATGTTTTCTTCCAAGTTTTTTTGCAACATTTATTTGCTTTTGTCTCATTCTAAATCTTTCTTTTTGTGAGTTTGTTAGTGTATCGTGACAATTTGGACATGAAACACCCTCTTCATACATAAGTGATTTTTTATCTTTAATAGATATCGGCTTTCTACATCCACTGCACATAGAATGAGTACCAACAGTCAATCCATGTTTTATAGAAATTCTATTGTCAAAAACATAACATTCACCTTTCCACAAACTTTTGTTTTTTTTTATTTTTTTTAGATAATTAATTATTCCACCCTTTAATTGAAATACATTATTAAAACCTTTTTTTTCAAGATATACACTAGCTTTTTCACATCTTATTCCACCAGTGCAAAACATTGCTATGGTTTGTTTCCTATCTAACTTTTTAAGATAATCAGGAAATTCTCTAAATTTATCTATCTCTGGATTTATTGAACCTTTAAATGTACCAACTTTATATTCAAATGGTTTTCTAGCATCTATTAGTATTGTTTTTTTATTGCTAATAAGTTTGTTCCACTTACTTGGTTCTAGATGGTTTTTTGTTTTTCTTTTTGATATTTTTATTCCCATAGGAACCACCTCTTTTTTTATTTTAACCTTACCTCTATGGAATATTTGAAATTTACTTTTAGATAAATTTTGACTATCAAAATTTATAAAATTAAAAGTTTTTTTAATTTTATCTAAAACTAGCTTTAAATTTTTTTTGTTAGAAGATATTGTTCCATTAATTCCTTCATCAGAAACAATTATCGTTCCTCTTATATTATATTTGCTGAAAATATTACTTAGTAATTTTTTATTTTTTTTGACTCCATGAATTTTTTTAAACTTATAAAAACCAGAAATATAGTACATTAAACTTTTCTACAAATGGTTAAACCATCACCTAAAGGAATAATTAAGTTTTCAACTCTTTTATCTTTATTAACATAGGAATTAAATTCTCTTATACATACGGTTAATCTATCCTGTTTATTATTATCAATAACCTCTCCATGCCACAAAACATTATCTATTACGATTAAACCATCTTTATCAATTAAATCGACTGAATGATTAAAATAGTTTTTATAATTTTCTTTGTCTGCATCAATGAATACTAAATCAAATTTTTGCTTTAGGTCACGCAAATTATTTAAACTTTCGATTGCTGGAGCAATAATTAACTTTATTTTATTCTCTTGGGCAGCTTTTTTAAAAAAATTTACTGCTGTATTGCTAGTTTCTTTATTTTTATCTAACGCTATTATAGAGCCATCATCTGGTAAAGCTAGGGACATAGATAATGTACTTAATCCAGTAAAAGTACCTATTTCTAAAATTTTTTTAATTTTAGAGGACTTAATTAATAAATGTAGAAAATGACATTGTGATATTGAGATTTGCATCCTTTTAATATCTCCTAGTCCTTCATTATGTGAAATTATTTCTTTTTGAACTGAATGAAGTTTTGTTGAGTTGTTATTTATATATTCTTCAATTTCTTTATTAACAGTAAGATTTGAACCCATTCTACTTAAGTTTCTTTTTTAATATCTCATTAACTATTTGAGGATTAGCTTTACCTCCAGAAACTTTCATTGCTTGTCCTACAAAGAAACCAAATAGCTTTTCTTTACCAGATTTATACTCTCTAACTTTATCCTGATTATCATTTATTACTTTTTCTATAAGTTTTTCTAACTCCTTAGGGTCACTCTGTTGTTTAAGACCTTTTTCTTTGACTATTTCTATAGGATTTTTATCTCCGTCAGCCATCATTTCAAAAACCGTTTTGGCAATTTTACCTGAAATTGTACCATCTTTTATTAAATTAATTAATTTAGATAGATTTTTGGCGCTTATTGGACTTTCTGTAATTTCCAAGTTTTTTTCATTTAATAAAGCAAATAACTCACCTGTAATCCAATTAGATGAAAGTTTCACATCAGAATTTTCAATTACTGCCTCAAAATATTTTGATATATCTTGATCTGATACTAAAATATTTGCTTCATAAGGGCTTAAATTAAATTTTTCGATAAAACGTGATTTTTTTTGGTCTGGAAGTTCTGGAATTTCTTTTTTAATATTTTCAACATATTCGTCGTTTAATTCTAATGGTAGTAGATCTGGATCTGGAAAATACCTGTAATCGTGCGCATCTTCTTTTGATCTCATAGACCTTGTTTCGTTTTTTTTTGTATCAAAAAGTCTTGTTTCCTGATCAATTTTTCCTCCCTCTTCTAGTATGTCAACTTGTCTATTAGCTTCATGTTCTATGGCCATTTGCATAAACTTTATTGAATTTACATTTTTAATTTCACATCTAGTTCCGTATTTATCTTCACCTTGTTTTCTAACAGAAACGTTTACATCAGCTCTAAGTGAGCCCTCTTGCATATTTCCATCACAAGTTCCTAAATATCTCATTATTGATCTTAATTTTTTTATATAAACGTTAACTTCTTCAGGTGATCTTAAATCTGGTTTACTTACAATTTCCATCAAAGCAACTCCTGATCTATTTAAATCAACCAATGTATTTTTTGGATCGATATCATGAATACTTTTTCCAGCATCTTGTTCTAAATGTAGTCTTTCTATTCCTATAGTTTTTGATCCAGATACCAAATCAAGGACAACGTTACCTTCGCCGACAATTGGATCTTTATATTGTGATATTTGATATCCTTGAGGTAAGTCTGCATAAAAATAATTTTTTCTATCAAAAATGGATTTATTATTAATTTTAGCGTTTAATCCAATTCCAGTTTTTATAGCTTGCTTAATACAGAATTCATTAATTACTGGAAGCATCCCAGGAAATGCTGCATCGACTAAACTTACTTGGGTATTGGGCTCGCTTCCAAATTTAGTAGGTGATGTAGAAAATAATTTGGATTCTGATAATACTTGTGCATGGACTTCAAGACCTATTACTACTTCATATTTTTTTCCATTTCTTTCAATCAAGTAGTCTTTAGTCATTCATCCACCATTCTTTTAAATTAAATTTAAAATTAATTTTATCCTCCATTGAATAGGCTATATTTAAAATATTTTGTTCATCAAATGATTTTCCAATAATTTGAAGACCTAATGGATATCCTTTTTTATCTAGTCCTGCGGGAATTGAAATTCCAGGTAAACCTGCAAGATTCACAGGTACTGTAAATATATCGTTTAGATACATCGAAACTGGGTCATTTGATTTATCCCCAATTTTAAATGCCGAAGAAGGTGTTGAAGGCGTTAATATTGCGTCAACTTTTTGGAATATATTATTAAAATCATTTTTAATTAATCTTCTAACTTTTTGTGCTTTCAAATAATAAGCGTCATAATAACCAGAAGATAAAACATATGTACCAATCATAATTCTTCTTTTTACTTCATCACCAAATCCTGCAGATCTAGTTTTTTCGTACATATCGATTAAATTATTACCTTCAGTTCTAAAACCATATTTAACACCATCGTACCTTGCAAGATTAGATGATGCTTCAGCTGGTGCAACTATATAATAGGTTGGTAATGCAAATTTTGTATGTGGAAGTGATACATCTATGATTTCAGCACCACAATCTTTTAAATAGTTTTTTCCATCTTCCCATAATTTTTCAATTTCTTCAGACATTCCATCGACTCTATATTCTTTTGGGATTCCAATTTTTTTACCTTTAATATCTTTTGATAAATCTTTTGAATACATTGGTCTCTTAAAATCTACAGAAGTTGAGTCTTTATTATCAAAAGAACTCATTACCTCTAGCAAGAGTGCAGCATCATTAACATTTCTTGTCATAGGGCCTGCTTGATCTAGAGATGAGGCAAATGCAACAATTCCATATCTTGAGCAACTGCCATAAGTAGGTTTTAAACCAACCGTTCCTGTGAATGAGGCTGGTTGCCTTATAGATCCACCTGTATCAGTTCCTATAGTTGCTGGTGTTAATTTTGCAGCTAAAGCTGATGCAGATCCACCAGATGAACCACCTGGTACCAAATCTTTATCAATAGGACTAATGACATTACCAAAATAACTTGTTTCATTAGATGAACCCATTGCAAATTCATCACAATTTAATTTTCCTAAAAGTATTGCACCATCGTTCCATAAATTTTGAGTGACAGTTGACTCATAGGTTGGAATAAAATTATTCAAAATTTTACTACTTGCTGTAGTTTTAACATTTCTTGTACAAAATAAATCTTTAATTGCAATTGGTATACCGGGTAACTTTTTATTGAAATCAGGCTTTGAATCAAATTCTTTAGCTTTTTTTAATGCGGCCTCAAAAGTTTCTTCAATATATGTGTTTAAATTTTTAGATTTTTTTGATCTCTCAACATATTCTGATGTTACATCATGAGATGAAAGCTTTTTATTTTTTACATTAGAAACTAATTCGGATAAACTAAGGTCAGTTATATTTGACATTATTCAACTACTTTCGGAACAACAAAAAAATCTTTGTTCTCATCTGGAGAATTTTTAAGAATTTCTTCTCTAATATTTTTAGATTTAATCTCGTCTTTTCTAAGTCTTAATTTTGTTTCAGCTATAGAGCTTAGTGGTTCAATGTTTTCAGTTTTTAACTCATTAAGTTGTTCAATCCATTTAAATATTGAATTTAAATCAGTCTCTAATTTCTTAGCTTTTTGTTCATCTAAGGAAATTCTTGATAATTTAGATATATGTTTAACTGTTTTAAGATCTATGCTCATGTGATATTTAAATTAAGGGCAAATTATCATTTAATATGAAAATTACAATATGATGGACATTAACGATATAAAGAACCATATAAATAACAAATCTAGACTAATTGGAGTTGATATGGGTTCCAAAAGAGTTGGTTTGTCAATTTCTGATGAAAATAGAAAAATTGCTACTCCTTTAAAAACAGTAAATTACGAAAATATTCAAATCTTAGCAGATGAATTAAAAAAAATAGCTAATGAAAATAACGTTCATGCTATCATATTTGGAAATCCTAAAAATATGGATGGCTCAGAGGGTAGCTCATCTCAATCTGTAAAAGATAAAGTAAAGTTAATATCTGAAAAAATCCAAATACCAATATTTTTGTGGGACGAGAGGTTTTCCACGGTTGGTGCATTCAACTTATCGAGTGAACTAGATGTAAATGTTACAAAAAGAGTAAAAAATATAGATAAAAATGCTGCTGCTTTTATACTACAAGGTGTTTTAGATTTTTTAAATAATTAAGCTTGCATTATTCATACTCTATAGCTATAGAGTTGGTTTTAATGGCAAATGTAAAAAAAGCTATTAAAATCTCACAAAAACATCTATTAGGAATCCAAGATCTATCAATTTCTGATGTAAATTTTATTTTAACAGAGGCAAAACAATTTATTGATTTAAATAAAAGTAAAAACAAAAAATTAGATGTTTTAAGAGGAAAAACTCAAATTAATTTGTTTTTTGAGCCTTCAACACGTACACAAAGTTCATTTGAATTAGCCGGCAAAAGATTGGGAGCAGATGTTATGTCAATGAACTTAAATAATTCTGCAATCAAAAAAGGTGAAACATTAATAGACACAGCGATGACTCTTAATGCAATGCATCCTGATATAATAGTGGTCAGACATCAAGATTCTGGTGCATCAAATTTATTATCCCAGAAGGTTAATTGTGCTGTTCTTAACGCTGGAGATGGAAGAAGGGAACACCCAACTCAAGCATTATTAGATGCATTAACTATTATAGATAGAAAAGAAAAGATTGAAGGATTAAAAATTGCAATATGTGGAGATATAGTACATTCAAGAGTGGCAAGATCAAACATTTATCTGCTAAATATGCTAGGAGCAGAAGTTAATATTGTCGCTCCTTCAAACTTAATGCCAAAAGAAATTGACAAGCTTGGGGTTAACAGTTTTTCTGATATGAAAAAGGGATTAAAAGATTGTGATATAGTCATGATGCTTAGACTTCAAAATGAAAGAATGACTAGTTCCTTTCTTTCATCTAACAGAGAGTATTATGAATACTATGGTTTAACACCAGATAAATTAGAATTTGCTAAAGATGATGCATTAATAATGCATCCTGGTCCAATGAACAGAGGTATAGAAATTGATACAAATTTAGCTGATGACATAAACAAAAGTGTAATAAAGGAACAAGTTGAACTTGGCGTTGCTGTAAGAATGGCATGTCTTAAAATATTTTGTGAATGATGAAAAAAAAATACTTTTTAAATGCAAATATAATTGATCCTCAAAACTCTATCGATGAAGTTGGTGGTTTGATAATTGGTGAAAATGGATTAATCGAAGCCGTAGGTAAAAAAGTAAATACAAACAATATACCCTCTAGAGAAAAATATATTGATTTAAAAGGGAAGCATATAATTCCTGGAATAGTTGATATGAGAGTTTTTGTTGGTGAGCCTGGTTTTGAATATAAAGAAAATTTTAGAACATTAAGTGAAGCTTCATTGTCAGGAGGGGTAACATCTGTTGTCACAATGCCAAACACAGATCCTATTATTGATAATGTTTCAATAGTTGATTTTTTAAAAAGAAGAGGAAGAGATAAGGCTAAAATTAATATTTATCCAACAGCATCTTTAACAAAAAACCTTGAAGGTACTAATATGACTGAGTTTGGCCTTCTTCAAGCTAAAGGTATTGTCGCATTCACCGACGGTTATAAAACAATTCAAAACACAAGGTTAATGTCAAGGATAATGAGATCAGCATATGATTTAAATTGCTTAGTTATGCAGCACGTTGAAGATAAAGAATTAGCAAAAGATGGAATGGTAAATGATGGGATTATTTCAACAAAACTAGGTCTTCAAGGTATTTCCGATTTAGCAGAAAAAATTATTATTGAGAGAGATTTAACTTTGCTAGAAGATTTTAATTGTAGATATCATATATCTCAAATTTCATCGCTAAAATCTCTGGATGTAATTAAAAGAAGAAAGGAAAATATAGAATTCACATGTGGTGTTTCAATAAATAATTTGTCATTAAATGAAAATGACATTGGTGATTTTAGAACATTTTTAAAATTATCACCTCCATTAAGAACTGAAGACGATAGATTAGCCTTAATTAAAGGAGTTAATAATGATTTAATTGACGTAATAGTTTCTGACCATAAACCTGAGGATGAAGAGCAAAAAAGACTAACATTTTCACAAGCTGCAACGGGTGCATCTGGAATTGAAACTCTGCTGCCTTTAGCACTAGAGCTATATCATAATGAATCATTAAAACTAAATAAAATAATTAAAGCTTTAACATGTAATCCAGCTAAAATTTTAAAAATAAATAAAGGAAATTTAAGTATTGGTAATGATGCAGATTTTTGCATACTTGATATAAATAAACCTTGGGTAGTTAAAAAAGAAAATTTAATATCAAAGTCTAAGAATACTTCTATTGAAGGAAGAAAATTACAAGGAAAAGTAACAAATACTTTTATAAAAGGAGAAGAATTATTTAAAAATTAATTATGGAGTTATTTTTAATTATTTCAGTTTCATATCTATTTGGATCTATACCTTTTGGTCTTATATTAACAAATATTTTTTTAAAAAAAGATATTAGGAAAGTTGGATCAGGAAATATAGGAGCAACTAATGTTTTAAGAACTGGAAATAAAACAATAGGATATTTAACTTTAATATTGGATATTTTAAAAGCTGTAGCCCCAGTATTATATATTAAGATTAATTTTCCAGAATTAATTTACATTTCATCACTATCAGTATTTATTGGACATGTATTTCCTGTTTGGTTAAAATTTAAAGGAGGAAAAGGTGTAGCTACATATGTGGGTATATTATTTTCAATAAATTATATTTTAGTATTAGTTTTTATTTTCTCATGGTTAGTAATTTTTTTTATTTCAAAATATTCTTCACTTGGATCAATATTATCAAGTTTAATAATTCCAATTTTTATTTATTTTAATTCAGCTTATGAAAATGAATATTTTTTTATAATAATGTTTGTTCTAATTTTATTTACTCATAGAGAAAATGTTAAACGACTTGTAAATAAAGAAGAATCTGAGACTAAAATTTATTAATTTGACTATTGATCTATTTTTTGTGTAGTTTCACTAATTATGAATCTTGTCATAGTTGAAAGTCCAGCTAAAGCTAAAACAATTAACAAATATTTAGGTGATAATTATACAGTTTTAGCAAGTTATGGTCATATAAGAGATCTTCCCTCTAAAAATGGTTCTGTAGATCCAGAAGATAAATTTAAAATGATATGGGAAGTTGACAGTTTTTCAAAAAAATATTTAAAAGAAATTACTGATGCTGCAAAAAAATCAGAAAAAATTATTCTTGCAACAGATCCTGATCGTGAAGGTGAAGCTATCGCTTGGCATGTTAGAGAGTATTTAGATGAAAAGAAACTTTTAAAAGATAAAAAAATTGAAAGGGTTATTTTTAACGAAATAACAAAAAAAGCAGTAACTAATGGAATTGATAATCCAAGAAATATTGAGAATAATTTAGTTGATGCCTATATGGCAAGAAGAGCTTTAGATTATTTAGTTGGATTTAACATCTCCCCTATTCTATGGACAAAATTACCAGGTTCAAAATCTGCAGGTAGAGTTCAGTCTGTTGCGTTGAGATTGCTTACTGAAAGAGAGCATGAAATAGAACAATTTAAACCTGTAGAATTTTGGTCTTTAAATGTAAATTTCAAAAACGTAAAAGGTGATATTTTAAATTCAAATATTGTATTATTAAATAATTCAAAAATAGAAAAATTCTCTTTTAAAAATAAAGAAGAGATAAATAACGCTATAGATTTAATTAAAAAATCAAAATACAAGATTTCAGATATTAGTTCTAAAATATATACAAGAAATCCTCTTGGTCCATTCACTACATCTACACTTCAGCAATCTTCTTCAAGTAAATTAGGTTTTGGAGCTTCTAGAACTATGCAAATTGCTCAAAGATTATATCAAGGAATAGATATTGAGGGTGATACAGTTGGATTGATCACTTACATGAGAACTGATGGTACAAACATATCAAAAGATGCTGTTAGTGACTTTAGGAGTTTTATAAAAAATTCTTACGGCGATAATTATTTGCCAAAAGAATCTAATAATTACTCAGGCAAAAAAGCTAAGAATGCACAAGAAGCTCATGAAGCTATAAGGCCTACAGATATAAGTAGAACTCCAGAGTTAATAAAAAAATTCTTAAGTACAGATCAAAATAAACTATATAATTTAATTTGGTCAAGAGCTTTATCATCACAAATGGAAGCAGCAAAATTTGATAGAAAAACAATTACAATAAATTCTGATAACGGTTTAAACCAGTTTAAATGTTCAGGATCAACAATTAAATTTGATGGTTTTTTAAAACTTTCAAGAATTGATGAAAATGAAGATGAAAAAATTCTTCCAGATGTAAATAAAGAAGAGGTTTTAGTTGATGATTTTATTGATGAACAACACTACACGCAACCACCTCCTCGATATTCTGAGGCAAGTTTGGTAAAAAAACTTGAAGAATTAGGAATAGGAAGGCCCTCTACATATGCAAGTATTATTTCAGTAATATCCAATAGAGGATATGCCGATGTAATTAATAAGCGTTTTTTTCCAACAGATAGAGGAAAATTATTATCTGCATTTTTAGAAAAGTTATTCTCCAAATATGTCGACTATGGATTTACAGCTGGTTTAGAAGATCAGCTTGATGATATTACGACTGGTAAAGAAGAATGGATAAAAGTTCTTGATAATTTTTGGAAAGACTTCAATTCAAATATATCAAACGTTAAGGAAAAAAGAACTCGAGAAGTATTAGATTTACTTAATGAAAGTCTTGGAGAACTAATTTTCGAAGTTGATGAAAGTGGAAAAATTAATAGAAGTTGCAAGTTATGTAACAATGGTGAATTAAGTTTGAAAAATAGTTTTAGAGGAGGAGCATTTATAGGTTGTTCAAATTATCCAGAATGCAAATTTACCAGACCTTTATCTAAGTCTAAAGCTAATGATCAATACGCATTAGCAGAGCCTAAATTAATTGGACAAAATGATAATGGTAAAGACATTTATTTAAAAAATGGAAGATTTGGTCCCTATCTTCAATATGAAATGATTAATGAAGAAGTGCCAACTAAAAAGAAAAAAAAGAAAAAAGAAAACAATAATTTAAAGAATGTATCTATACCCAAAGGAATAAATATAGATCAAATTGATTTGGAAAAATCTAAATATTTATGTTCGCTTCCAAAAGTTTTAGGGCAGCACCCTGAAAATGGAAAAGATATAACAGTAAATTCAGGTAGATTTGGCCCATATCTTAAATGTGATAATAAATCAGCAAGACTAGAAAATACTGATGAACTTTTTACAATAGGTCTTAATAGAGCAATTACATTAATAGCAGAAGCAAAACCTGGGAGAATATCTTCATCACTAATAAAAGATTTAGGAGAGCATCCAGAAGATAAAAAACCAGTTCGAATCATGAAAGGTCAATATGGTCCATACATTAAATACAAATCATTAAATGCGACAATACCAGAAGAAAAAGACCCTATAGAATTAACTATGGAAGATGCATTAATTTTAATTGAGAAAAGAAAAGAATACGATAGAAGTAAAAAAAGTAAAAAAAAAGGTAAAAAATGATAAAAAAAATATTGATTGCGGTTATATTTATAACATTAACTTCTTGCACAACTGTAAAAGATAAAACTAGTGGTATCAAAGAAATGGGAAATATAGGCAAAGAATGTCCTCCTAAAGATGAAAGAACTTTTAAGCATATTTTTTGTAAGGAACCAAAATAAAAATAATGAAAAGAATTTTATATTCTATATTTTTATTAATTCTATCAACAAGCTATTCACAGTCATCAGAGAGTTGTAAGGTATATAAAAAACTTTCAAAAGATTATTTGAAATGCATAGCTGGAAAATTAAAAGATAAATCATCTGAAGTTGAATTAGACACAGCTAATATAAAAGAAAAAAAAACTATAAGTGATTGGTTTAAAAAAAAAAATGAGTTTTGAAGAAAATATAAAAAAAGAAAAACTCAACTTACCAAATGCTGCAGCACCTGTTGGTTCTTATGTAGCAACAAAGGTGATTGGAAAATTTTTATATATATCGGGACAAATATCAATTGATGAAAATGGAAACCTAATAAAAGGTAAGCTTGGAAAAGAGTTGAAAACCGAAGATGGATATAATGCTGCAATAAGATGTGCTCTAAGTATAATTGCACAAGCCAAAAAATCTTGCAACAATGATTTATCAAAAATTAAATCATGTATTAAATTAACAGGATTTGTAAATTCGACTGATGATTATATAGAGCAACCTAAAGTCATTAATGGTGCATCAGATACAATAGTGAAAGTTTTTGGTGAAAAAGGTATGCATACTAGAGCCGCAGTTAGTTCAAATAGTTTACCACTTGGTGTCGCCGTTGAAGTAGATGCAATTTTCGAACTGAATTAATTTATCTTCCAATGCTAAAATAATTTATTTTGTCTCTTTTCATTTTTTCTAAAGAATAAATATTTCTCATATCAAATAACTTAAAATTATTTTTTTTCATAATTTTTTTAAAATTTATAGATTTAAAATCATTCCATTCTGTGTGTATTATAATTAAGTCAGAATTCATAAGTGCAGATTTTATAGAATTTTTAAATTTAACATTTTTAACATTTTTAAATTCCTTTTTTTCACCTGTTGGATCGTAGTAATCAATGAATGCACCTTTTTTAGAAAGAGCTGGTATTATTTTAACACAAGATGAATCTCTCATATCATCAGTATTCGCTTTAAATGTAACTCCTAAAAAGCAAATTTTTTTATTTTTTAAATTATTATTTAATAATTTAAATATTCTATTTGTTAATAATTTTGATCGATTTTCATTCGATTTTATTACAGATTTTATTAAAGATAAATTTATTTTAAATTTATAAGCAGTATCTAAAATTGCTTTAGTGTCTTTTGGAAAACATGAACCACCATAAGCTGGTCCAGCTCTTAAAAATCTACCACCTATTCTATTGTCCATCCCCATCCCTATTGATACATCTTCGACATTTACGTTTAATTTTTCACACATATTTGCTATTTCATTAATATAGGTGATCTTTGTTGCCAAAAATGCATTGGATGCATATTTTATTAATTCTGCAGCCCTTCTAGAAGTATTTAGAAATTTTGCACCTTTGGAAATTAAAGGTGAGTAAAGTTGCTTCAATATTTTGCTTGGTTTTTTTTCTGAGGTTCCAATTACAACTCTATCAGGATAGATAAAATCTCTTATTGCTTCACCTTCTCTTAAAAATTCTGGATTAGATACTATGGAAAATAATTTTTTATTATTTTTTTTTAAAATAATTTTTTCTAATTGATCGCCAGTTGTAACAGGAACTGTGGATTTATTAATTATTATCTTATAAGAATTAATATTTTTACTAATTTCTTTTGCAGCACTAAAGATTTGAGATAAATCAGCTCCATTTCCATTTTTTTTTGTCGGAGTTCCTACACAAATAAATATTATATTTGAGCTCTTTACAGCTTTGGACAAATCTGAAGTAAAACTTAACCGACCTGCTTTAAAATTTTTTTTAACTAATTCGTCTAAACCTGGTTCATATATTGGGATAACAGAATTTCTTAAATTATTTATTTTGTTTATATCTTTATCTACACAAATAACATCATTTCCTAAATCAGAAAAACAAACACCGCTAACTAAACCAACATATCCTGTTCCTATCATACACAATTTCATAGATTAGAAATCTCCATTGATGATTTAATATAGCCCTCTATAGTTCCACAATCTAAATATTTTCCTTTAAAATTATGTGCAATAAATTTTTCTCCATCATTAATTAATTTTCTTATAGAGTCAGTTACATGAATTTCTCCACCTTTTCCTTTTTTTTGCTTAATCAATTTTTTAAATATTTTTTTTGTTAATATATATCTTCCTATAACTGCATTATTTGATGGTGCAGATTTTATATCTGGCTTTTCAATAACATCGCTAATATAAAAATCATTTTTACTTATATTTTTTTTTTTAGAATAAATACCCCATCTATTGACTGTACTTTTATTTACTCTCATACTTGCCATAACAGAGCATTTTTTTTTATTATGGATTGAAATCATATCTTTAGAGCAATTTCTTTTTATTATTAAATCATCAGGAAGCAACATTAAAAAATAATTGTCTTTTATTAATTTTTTAGCCTTAAGCAATGCATCGCCCGTTCCTTTAGGGTTGTTTTGATATACAAACTTGATCATTTTTTTATATTTTTTAATTTTCTTATATTCATTAATTATTCGCAAATTTTTTTTTTTTTTAATAATTTTTTTATATAATTTGTCATTATAAAAATATTTTCTAATAATTTCTTTTCTTTTTGAAATTATAAATATTATCTCTTTAATCCCTGCCTCTAAACATTCTTCAATAATATACTCTAAACCTACCTTGCCATTTATTGGTAGTAGCTCTTTAGCATAAACACTGGTTAATGGTAATAACCTTGTTCCTAATCCCGCCAATGGTATTATTGCTTGTCTTATCATTTGAATGTATTAATTAAATGAAGTACCATAAATGATAATTTATAAAAGCATAAATAAATTAAAAAAAGAAGTTAATTTTAAGGCAAACATTGGTTTTGTTCCTACAATGGGAGCACTACATAAAGGTCATATTTCACTTATAAAATCTTCCAAAAAAATCTGTAAAAAAACTATGGTAAGCATTTTCATAAATCCTTCACAATTCAATAAGAAAAGTGACCTTAAAAGTTACCCAAGAAATTTAAAAAAAGATATCAAAATTCTCAAAAAACTTAAAGTTGATTATTTATTAATTCCAGAAGTTAAAGAAGTTTATAAAAAAAAAATTAAAAAAAAAATTAATCTAAAAATGAAAGATAAAATAATGTGCGCCAAGTATAGACCTGGGCATTTTGAGGGTGTTTTGGCTGTAATTAATCAGTTTTTAAAACTAATTAAACCTAAATATATTTTTTTTGGAGAAAAGGATTATCAACAATTACATTTGATTAAAAAGTTAATAAGAAAAAAATTTATAACCAAAGTTGTTTCATGCCCAACTATTCGTGATAAAAACAAAGTTGCTTTATCGTCAAGGAATATTTTGCTAAATAGTAACGATAAGAAAAAGTCTTCTTTTATTGCCAAATTATTATTAAGTTTTAAAAATAAGCTAAATAATGAAATCCATTTAAAAAAAAATATTAATAAAATTATTTTTGATATAAATAGTATCAAAAATATAAATATTGAGTATTTAGAAATAAGAAATAAAAATAATTTGTCTAAAATTTTTGACAAAAAAAACTTTAAAATTTTTCTTGCGTACTATAATAAAAAAATAAGATTAATTGACAATTATTAATTTTAATAAAAGAAATAAGCTCCAATACCCAGGAAAGATAAAAAACCTATTACATCTGTAATAGTAGTTACAAATACACTTGATGATATAGCTGGGTCAATATTCATTTTTTTTAATGATACAGGCACTAGTATTCCAAAAAGGCCTGCAACAATCATATTTAATATCATTGAAATTGATATAATTAATGAAAGAGTTGAGTCATTAAACCATAGCTGAACAACAATTGCACTTATTATTGCGAATATTATCCCATTTAAAATACCAATAGAAAATTCTTTTATTATATTTTGTGAAAAATTATTTTTAGTTAATTCGTTTGTTGCAATAGTTCTTATGGTTACTGCAAGTGTTTGCATTCCTGCATTACCTCCCATTGATGCAACTATTGGCATTAGTACAGCTAGAGCGACAACTTTCTCTATATCCTCTTGAAAAAAACCTATAACAATTGATGCAATAATTGCTGTAAATAAATTTAGCAAAAGCCATGTAAACCGTCTTTTTGTTTTTTTAAAAACACCATCTGTTATTTCTTCATCACCAACACCGGCAAGCCTTAATGCGTCTTCTTCTGCTTCTTCTTTTAGAACAGTCAAAATATCATCACTGGTAATCATCCCAACCAACTTATTATTTTTATCAACTACGCAAGCGGAGTTTAAATTGTAATTTTCAAATATGTGACCAACTTCCTCTCTATCCATATCAACAGGTATGGAAAGCTGTGTCTCATTCATGATTGAATCCATTTTGGTCTCTCTTGAGGTTCTTAAGACTTTTGAAGATGGCACTGATCCAATAGGTTTAAATTCATTATCAACTATAAAAATCTCTAAAAATTCTTCTGGCAAATCTTTATTTTCTCTTAAATAATCAATTGTTTGGCCAACTGACCAATTGCTAGGTATAGCTGTGAATTCTCTTTGCATTATCCTAGCAGCTGAATCCTCTGGATAACTCAGACTTTCTAAAAGTACAAATCTATCTTTTGGTGGTAAAGAACTTAGAATTTCATTTTTATTCTTTTCATCAATATTTTCTAAAATTTTAATTGAGTCATCTGATTCTAAATTTTTTAATATATAAACAATTGAATCTTTAGACAGATATTTAATAACTTCAGATTGTACTGATTCATTAATTTCAACAAATACTTCTGGATCAATTTTAAAATTGTTTAATTTGATTAAATTTTCTCTATCATTTTCGTTAAGATGTTCAATAATATCTGCTGCGTCAGCAGGGTGCATTTCTTTAAATGAATTTGAAATGAAGACAGCATCATTGCTTGCAATTTTATCAGTGACAACCTTGATATATTCTTTATTAAATTCAAAATTGACTTTTTTATCTTTAATTTTTCTTACTAAAGTCATAAAAACCTTTATTTTTATATGGCACTATTAATACATAATTTTTATATTACAATTCTTTAATGAATATTGAGATAAAAAAATCAATAAAACCTGTAAATTATTTGGATGCCTTAAAAACATTAGAGGAAAGAGTCGATAAAATAATTAAAAATGAGGCAAATGAATTAATATGGATTTTAGAGCATCCATCAACTTTTACAGCTGGAACAAGCTATAGTGAATCAGAAGTTTTAGATAAATCAATTAATATAATCAAAACCTCAAGAGGAGGAAAAATTACATGGCATGGACCAGGTCAATTGGTTTGTTACTTAGTAATTAATTTAAATAAAAGAAAAAAAGATATAAGAAAATTTATAAATATTATTGAAGAATCAATAATAGATTCTTTAAAAATTTTTGGATTAAAAACCTATAGTGATAGAAAAAATATTGGAATTTGGACAAATTACAAAAATCAAGAGAAAAAAATTGCCGCTATAGGAATAAAAGTTAAAAAATGGATAACTTATCATGGATTTTCAATTAATATAAATAATAGCACTTCTAATTATAAAAAAATTATACCATGTGGAATAAAGGATAAACCGGTTACAACATTAAAAAATATTTATAAACAAAGTTATAATAAATTACCTGAAGAATTAATTAAAAATTTAATTATTAATTTAAAAAATTAAGTCTTCTCGTTTTAATAAGTTTTTTAAAATAGTTTGGTAATAATGCTTTATAAGTATATTTTTTGTTATTAATTATAAATTTTATCTTGTAAGAATGAAGCATTAACTCTTTATTTTTAGTTTTTAAATTTTTTTCAAAAGTATACTTATCATCTCCATATATAGGATGACCTATAAGAGAAAGCTGTTTTCTTAATTGATGCTTTCTACCAGTGATGGGATTCATTTCCAATAAAGTGCAGTTAGAGTTTTTATCAATAACTTTGTATAAAGTTTTAGATTTTTCAATTATTGCTTTTTTACCTTCGTATCTTGTTAAATTTTGATTTAAAATTCCTTTTTTACTTTCTAATTCTCCATAACATATAGCTATATAAGTTTTATGAATTTTTCTTAATCTAAATAAAGAAGTAAATAACTTTGCAGTATTTCTATTTTTAGCTATTATAAATACACCAGAAGTGTCTTTATCAAGTCTATGAACAGAATAAGGTTTACTATTTTCAAATATTTTACTTTTAGAAAATATATCAATTAAATTTTTTTTTGATTTGGTTCCACCTTGAACTGCTATGCCAGATTCTTTATTAACTACAATAAAATTTTCATTATTATCAATAATTAAATTTTCATTTTCTTTAATTACCTCATTTGATGGTATAAAGTTTGTTTTTTTTTGTATAAATTTTTCTTTAAATTCAATATCATATACATTTATTATATCTTTAAAGTTTAATTTAGTTGAACTTTTTATCTTTTTTTTATTAAGCTTAATTTTTCCTGCTCTTAGAGATTTTTCAATTAATCCTTGCGGTACTTTACCTAGATTATTTCTAATCCACTTATCAATTCTTATACCTTCATATGAAGTGTCTACGATATAAGACTTGCTCATTTTTTATGTATTTATGCTGAAGCTGGCTTTTTTTCTTCTTGGTTTTTCTTTGCTTCTTTTTTTTTTCGGTCTACCCTTTTTGCCTCTACGTCTCTGTCTACAAACTCAATTATAGCTAATGGAGCATTGTCTCCATATCTAAAACCAGCTTTTATAATTCTTGTGTAACCACCTTTTCTAGTTTCAAATCTTTTAGCCAAATTTTTTTTTACTTTATTAGCTGACTTAATATCCTGCAATTTTGATACTAATATTTTTGTATTCTGTAAATTTCCCTTTTTTCCTAAGGTTATTATTTTATCTGCTTGTGGTTTAAGAACTTTAGCTTTTGGCAATGTAGTCGTTATTTGTTCATATTTAATTAGTGAATTAAGCATATTTTTTATTAATGCCTTTCTATGCTCTGATGTCCTGTTTAACTTTTTATATCCGAACCTATGTCTCATTATATAGCTTCTTCTAGTTTTTTTGATAATTCTACAATATTATCTGGTGGCCAATTTGGAATTTCCATTCCCAAATATAATGACATTGTATTTAAGACTTCTTTAATTTCATTTAGCGACTTTCTTCCAAAATTTGGTGTTCGTAACATTTCTCCCTCAGATTTTTGCACAAGGTCACCAATATAAATTATATTATCATTTTTAAGGCAATTCATTGATCTTACAGAAAGCTCAAGCTCATCAACTTTTCTAAGTAAATTTTTGTTAAATTCAGGTTCTGATGGTTGCTCTCTTGCAATAACTTCTTTTGGTTCATCAAAGTTTACAAACATGCCGAGTTGATCTTGAAAGATTCTTGCTGAATATGCCACCGCATCCTCTGCAGATATTGAGCCGTTTGTTTCAACTTCCATTATAAGTTTGTCGTAATCTAAAGCTTTCCCTTCTCTAGCTGTGCTTACAGAATATGAAACTTTTTTTACTGGGCTAAAAAGTGAGTCAATAGGTATTAATCCTAAAGGTGGCTCTTCTTGTTTATTCATTTCTGCAGAAACATAACCTTTTCCAGTTCCAACTGTCATTTCCATATGAAAATTTGTATTTTCATCAAGATTACATATAACCAAATCAGGATTTAAAATTTCTATATCTGCTACTTCTGAAATATTTGATGCTTTAATTTCACCAGGACCTTTTGCGTCTAAGATTAATTTTTTTGATCCTTCCGCATTACTTTTTAAAGCCAAAGATTTTACATTTAATACAATATCTGTCACATCTTCTCTTACACCTTTAATTGAAGAAAACTCATGAAGCACTCCGTCTATTTGTACTGCTGTAACTGCGGTTCCTCTTATTGATGATAATAATATTCTTCTTAAAGAATTTCCTAAAGTTAACCCATAACCTTTTTCTAACGGTTCAGCTATAATTTTTGCATATGATTTATCATTACTTAATTGAACATCAAGTTTTTTAGGTTTAATAAGAGATTTCCAATTTTTTATATTCACATTAGTAGTTTCCATTTTTAAACTCTCCTTTTTTTTGGTGGTCTTGTTCCATTATGTGGCATTGGTGTTGAATCTTTAATTGTAAGAATTTTAAATCCTCTAGCTTGTAAAGCTCTTAATGCTGTTTCTCTTCCAGAGCCTGGACCTTTAACTTCTACTGATAAAGTTCTCATTCCAGCTTCCAGTGCTTTTGCAGCCGCAGAATCTGCTGCTACTTGCGCAGCATATGGGGTTGATTTTCTTGATCCTTTAAATCCTTTTTGTCCAGCCGATGCCCAAGAAATAACATTTCCATTTGTGTCAGCTATAGAAACAATTGTATTATTAAAAGTTGATTGCACGTATGCAACACCATTTAAAATATTTTTTTTAGTCTTTTTTTTTTTTGAATAAGTGCTTTTTTTAATTATCTTAGATTTTTCTTGAATTTGATCTTTTTTATCAACACTAACTTTTTTTTCTTTACTCATATTTTTTTAAACTTATTTCTTTAACGGTGTTAATTTTTTACCAGCTATTGCTATTGCTTTTCCTTTTCTAGTTCTAGCATTACATCTTGTTCTTTGACCTCTTACAGGAAGCTTTTTTCTATGTCTTGAACCTCTATACGAAGCTAGGTCAATTAACCTCTTTATACTTAATGAATTTTCTCTTCTTAAATCACCCTCAACAGTAAAATTTTTATCAATGTATTCTCTAATTTTTAAAATTTGATCGTCTGTTAGTTGATTAACTCTCGTTACTTTTGGAATTTCTAAATCTTTACATATTCGATAAGAAAATTTATCACCAATACCATAAATGTATGTTAGTCCTATATGAACTAATTTATTTTGAGGAATGTTTACACCTGCTATACGAGCCATATTATTGAAGTAAAATTTAGCCTTTTATATAAGAAGTTCTTTTAATGTCAATGTATTATAAAGTTATAATTTGCTCAATTTTACTTGAAATTACCTCAATTTTTTCACTTCCATCTATTTCATAAAAATTTGGATTTTTAGAATAGAAATCTAACACAGGTCTTGTTGTTTCCATATAAGTATCATACCTTTTAAGTATAGTGTTTAGGTCATCATCTGATCTTTTTTCTAAAATTTTTCTTCTCTCAATTCTTTTTATTATTGTATCTTTATTTACGTTGAGAAAAAAAATAAAATCTATTTTTTGGTTTGAGCTATTTAGCAATAAATCTAAATTTTTAGCTTGACTTAATGACCTAGGGTATCCGTCAAAAATTAATTTATCTTTTTTTTTAGTATCAAATATAATATTTTTTATAAGTTTATTAACTATATCGTCAGTTGCAAAATCACCTTTAGAAATAATTTCTTCAATTTCTTTTCCTATTTCAGATTTATTTTTAATTTCATTTCTGAGAAGATCACCAGTTGAAACTTGATAAAGATTAAATTTTTTAACAATATTTTGAGCTTGAGTTCCTTTTCCTGCACCTGGTGGTCCAAAAATTACAACATTCACTTTTTTTTATCTTCCGAACTTAGTTTTCTTTATCAATTGTTCATACTGCGAACTCATTAGTCTAGTTTGTATTTGAGTAACAGTATCTATAGCAACTACAACAACGATTAAAATTGAGGTTCCACCCAAATAAAAAGGTATTGGGTAATTAGCAATTAAAAATTCAGGCATTAAACACACTAGAGTTAAGTATAGTGCTCCAATTGTTGTTAATTTTGTTAATATATTGTCTATATATAAAGCGGTGCTTTCCCCTGGTCTTATACCAGGAATGAATCCTCCATATTTTCTTAAATTTTCAGCTGTTTCTGCAGGATTGAAAGTTATAGAAGTATAAAAAAAAGTGAAAAAAATAATTCCTGATGCATATAACAACATATACAAAGGTTGGCCTTGTGAAAAAAATGAAACTATTGTTTGAAAAGTTTCATTTTGAGATGCATTAAAATTTGAAAAAGTCACAGGAAGTAATAACAAAGCAGAAGCAAAAATTGCTGGTATAACACCAGCTGAGTTTATTTTTAACGGTAAATGTGATGAATCACCTCCGTATATTTTATTTCCCATTTGTCTTTTGGGATAATTAATTAGTATTTTTCTTAATGCTCTTTCCATAAATACTATAAACATTATTGTTGCTACTAATAAAACAAATATAAAAATTATCATAACCGTTGAAATTGCACCAGTTCTGCCTAATTCAAAAGTTGTTACTAAGGCTCTAGGAATTTCTGCTACAATTCCTGAAAATATTATTAGTGATATTCCATTACCAATACCTCTTTGGGTTATTTGCTCTCCTAACCACATCAAAAACATTGTTCCTGCAACTATTGTGGTAACTGTAGAAATTTTAAAAAATAATCCTGGATTTATTACTAAATTAGCTGATGATTCAAGACCAACAGACAAACCATAGCCTTGTACAGTAGCTAATAGAACAGTTCCATATCTAGTTATTTGAGTTATTTTTTGTCTACCAGTTTCACCTTGGCTTTTTAAATTTTTAAAATAATCTGAAACACCTGTTAGCAACTGAACTATGATTGATGAAGATATATAAGGCATAATACCAAGAGCAAAAATTGCCATTCTACTGACTGCTCCACCAGCAAAGACATTGAACATTCCTAATAATCCTTGTTGATTAGATTGCATCAATTGCTGAAGTTGCTCAGGATCAATTCCTGGTAGAGGTACAAATGTACCAAATCTATAGACTGATAAGATAAAAATAGTAAATAAAATTCTATTTCTTAAATCATTAGACTGAGAAGATTCGCTCATAAAATTTTATTTTTTTGTATTTAAGCTAATATTTCCACCAACATTTTCTATCTTTTGTTTTGCTGATTTGGATGCAAAGTCTACTTTTAAATTAACTTTAAACTTTATTTCACCATTTCCTAAAATTTTTAATTTATTAATTGATTTATTTAAAATATTTGTTTTTTTTAAACTTTCTAAATCAATTATAGTATCTGGGCCTATTTTTTTTGTATCAATTAAACTCTGAATTTTATCTAAGTTCAAAATTGCAATTTTTTCTTTTTTAATAGGGTTAAAGCCTCTTTTGGGTAATCTTCTATATAAAGGCATTTGACCACCTTCAAAACTTTTAATAGCTACTCCACTTCTTGACTTTTGTCCTTTAACTCCTCTTCCAGAAGTTTTTCCTTTACCAGATCCTATTCCCCGGCCAACTCTCATTTTTTTTGATTTAACTTGAATTGTTGTGTTTAAATTTGTCATTATCCTCTTTTTTCAATAATTTCAGAAATTTTTTTATTTCTTAAAGTTGATATATTTTTTGGCGAATTTTGTTTTAATAGAGCCTTTAAGCATGCTCTAATAACATTATGAGGATTTGCTGTTCCCAAAGATTTAGCTACAATATCTTTTATTCCCAATACTTCACAAACTGACCTTACCGGTCCACCAGCTATTATTCCTGTACCTTTGGGCGCAGCTCTTAATTTAATTTTTCCTGCACCATCTTTGCCATATATATCATGATGTATAGTTCTTCCTTCTCTTAAAGGTATATGAATTAGTTTTCTTCTAGCTAATTCATTAGCTTTTTTAATTGCATCGGGTACTTGTTTGGCCTTAGCATGAGCAACACCAATTTTTCCGTTTTGATTACCAACAACCACCAAAGCTGAAAATCCAAATCTTCTTCCACCTTTCACTACTTTGGTAATTCTATTTATATGAACTAATTTTTCTAAGTATTCATTATTTTTTTCAAATTTTTCCATAAATTAAAAATCCATCCCATTTTTTCTTAAAGTATCAGCCAATGTTTTTATACGACCATGATACTTGTAAAAACCTCTATCGAAATAAACTTTTGTAATTTTTTTTTCTACAGCTTTTTTTGCTAATTCCTCTGCAACTATTTCAGATAGTTCAGTTTTATTTTTTTTATTTTTTGCTTTTATTAATTTATCTTTTGAAGATGCTGACAATATTGTAATATTTTTATTATCATCTATTATTTGAGCGCTTATATTTTTTGAAGATCTAGACACACTCAATCTATATCTATCTTTTTTAGATACTTTTTTTAGTTTATTTTTAATTCTAAATTTTTTTCTTTGCTTGGAACTTAATTTCATTATTTTTTCTTTCCTTCTTTTTTCAATATATATTGACCTTGTTCTTTTATACCTTTTCCTTTGTATGGTTCAGGAGGTCTAAGTGCTTTTATTTTGGATGCAATCATTCCGACTTCCTGTTTATCACTCCCACTTATTTTTATTATAGTCTGTTTTTCAACAGTAATTTTAACAGTATCTGGTATATCAAAATTAATATCATGGCTAAATCCAAGTTGCATATTTAGCTGCTTTCCTTTTAAAGATGCTCTATAACCAACACCGTTTAGCTCTAAAGTCTTTCCATAACCAATGTTTATACCAATTATTGCATTGTTTAATAAACTTCTGTTCATTCCCCATAAACGTTTTGTATCTTGGTTTAAATTTTTTGGCTTTAATGAAACTGTTTTTCCTTCTTCAATTTTCAAATCAAAAGTATTTGTATCAATATTTAAGGTCTTTTTACCTAGCGGACCTTCAATATTTAATAAATTACCATTTTGAACAACTTTTACTTTTTCAGGAATCGAAATATTAATTTTACCAATTTTAGACATTAAAATACCTTGCAAATTATTTCACCACCGATTTTTTGTTTTCTTGCATCAATATCTGACATTACACCTTTTGGTGTTGATACTATAGCAATTCCCAATCCATTGTTGATTTTTGGCAGGCTTTCTGCGCTAGAAAATACTCTTCTGCCTGGTTTTGATATTCGTTGAATAGAACTAATCACAGGAGTTCCAGAATTATATTTTAATAATATTTCAAGAGTTGGTTTTTTTTCTTCGGAAGATGTTTTGTAGTCAATTATATATCCTTCATTTTTAAGAACATCTGCAATTTTAATCTTAAATTTTGAAGATGGCAGTTCAACTTTTTTATGATTTCTTAGCTGAGAATTTTTTATTCTTGCTATCATATCTCCTATTGGGTCATTTAAGCTCATAATTTCCTTTCTACCAACTAGATTTCACCATACCAGGAATTTTACCTTCTAATCCTAGCTTTCTTAATGCTATTCTTGATATTTTTAATTTTCTGTAAACTCCATGTGGTCTACCAGTAATTTGGCATCTGTTCATTATTCTTATTTTAGAAGAATTTCTTGGAAGTTTAGATAGCTTTTGTTGAGCTTTAAATCTTTCTTCTAAAGGCAATTTTTTGTTCATAACAATTTCTTTTAGTTTTTTTCTTTTTGAATAATATTTGTTAGATAATTTAATTCTTTTATTATTTTTATTTATTGAGCTCATTTTAGCCATTAATTACTCCTTTTATTTACAAGTGGAAAATTAAACTTTTTTAAAAGTTCATAACTATCTTCCTTTTTTTTTGCTTTTATAACAATCGTAATATCCAATCCTCTAATTTTATCAACTTTATCAAAGTTAACTTCAGGAAAGATTATATGTTCTTTAATTCCAAAAGTGTAGTTTCCAAATTTATCAAATCCACTTAATGATAAACCTCTAAAATCTTTTATCCTTGGCAAAGCTATGTTTACTAATCTATCTATAAATTCATACATTTTATTTTTTCTTAAAGTGACTTTTAAACCTGCATTAGTATTTTTTCGCGTTTTAAAATTTGAAATAGATTTTTTAAACTTTGTTATTACAGGTTTTTGTCCAGTAATAGCTGCTAGATCTTCCTGGCTCGACTTTAAAATTTTTGAATCATTTCCATCTATACCTAGTCCCATATTTAGAACAACTTTTTTTATTTCAGGCACCATATAAAGATTTTTGTAGCCAAATTTTTCTTTTAAATTTGGT
>CACPJJ010000010.1 GCA_902634305.1 uncultured Pelagibacteraceae bacterium
CATTGCACATAAGGTGCTGGTTACTGATGAATCTATACCTCCAGAAATACCAATAACTAATGACTGCGCTTTAACAGGCATTGAATTAACATAATTCAATATCCAGTCTTTTATAAAAACAACTTTTTTAGATACTTCCATAATTCAAATATACGCTAAAAGATTTATTTTTAAATGCGTTAAGAAACCGCTCTAATTCCACTTCTTGCGTAAATGGAATTTTTTTTAATTTCATCAGAAATTAAAAATGACAATTCCAAGGCTTGATTAGCATTTAATCTCGGGTCACAGTGTGTACGATATCTACTTGACAAATCTTTATCAGAAATTTTTTGTGTACCACCTGTACATTCAGTAACATTTTGTCCAGTCATTTCTATATGCAATCCTCCAGCATAAGATCCTTCGCTTTGATGTACAGCAAAAACATTTTTAACTTCTTTTAAAACATTATTAAATGGTCTAGTTTTGAAACCTGTTGATGATTTAACTGTATTTCCATGCATAGGGTCACAAGACCAAATAACATTTAAGCCTTCTTTTTTAATAGTTCTTACTAATTTTGGTAAAAACTTTCCAACATTTTCACAACCAAATCTCGAAATTAAAGTTATTTTTCCTTTTTCATTTTTAGGATTTATTGCATTACAAATTTTAACTATTTCATCTGGCTTTGATGTTGGTCCGCACTTAATACCAATTGGATTTTCAATTCCTCTACAAAATTCAACATGGCCTCCGTCTAATTGTCTTGTTCTGTCGCCTATCCAAACAAAATGAGCTGAAGTATCGTGATATTCTCCGGTTGTTGAATCAATTCTTGTCATACTTTCTTCAAAAGGAAGTAATAATGCTTCATGTGAAGTCCAAAAGTTAACTGTTTTTAGTCTTCTATTAAAATCTGAATTTATTCCACATGCATCCATAAATGCCAGTGCATCTGCAATTTTATCTTCTAATTCTTTAAATTTTTTAGCTTGTGGGCTTTTTTTAATATAACCTAAGTTCCAAAGGTGAACTTTTTTTAAATCAGCAAATCCACCATGACAAAAAGCTCTTATAAGATTTAAAGTAGATGCTGCTTGTGAGTAAGCTTTAAATAATCTCTTCGGATCGGGTTTTCTTGCTTTTTCAGTAAATTCAATACCATTTATGTTATCACCAAGATAGCTTGGTAATTCTTTATTGCCTTGTTTTTCAGTTGGTGCACTTCTTGGTTTGGAAAATTGTCCTGCAATTCTACCAAGTTTCACAACTGGCAAAGACGCTGAGTAAGTTAAAACTAAAGACATTTGCAACATAACTTTAAAATAATCTCTAATATTATCTGGGTTAAATTCTGCAAAACTTTCAGCACAATCACCTCCTTGCAGTAAGAAAGCTTTACCATCAACAACGTCAGCAAGTTGTTGTTTTAAATGTCTTGTTTCGCCTGCAAATACTAAAGGAGGAAAATCTTTTATTTTTCCAAGAACCATATTAAGTTCTTTTTCATTCCCATATTCAGGAATGTGTTTTACAGGATAATTTCTCCAGCTATTTATTTTCCATTTTTTCATATTCAACCTAAGAGTGTTCTAACAGAGTTTATTGATTATTCAACAGTTACAGATTTTGCAAGGTTTCTAGGCTTATCTATGTCATATCCTTTTTTTAATGCAGAATAATATGCAAGTTTTTGTAATGGAACTGTAACAAGAAAAGGAAATAAATCTTCTGAAGTATTTTCTACTTCAATTGTTTGCCAAATATTTTCTGAATATACTTCATCTTTACTTTTGTTCGTAATTAGAAGAACTTTTGCACCTCTTGCAATCACTTCCTGCATATTAGAAATTGTTTTTTTATAATATTTGTCTCTAGGAGCTAAAACTACTACTGGCATTCCATCTTCTATTAATGCGAGTGGCCCATGTTTCATTTCACCTGCTGGATATCCTTCTGCATGAACATAAGCCAGTTCTTTTAATTTTAATGCTCCTTCTAGCGCTATAGGAAAAGAATATCCTCTTCCCAAAAACATGGAGCCTTTTGCTTCAATAAATGAATTGCAAATTGATTGAATTTCATTCTCAGTTTTTAAACTTTCCTTAATTAATCCAGATAATGATTTAAGAGATTTTATTTTTTCAGAAAAAATATCTTTTGATATATCCTTCCTACTTTTTGCAATTTTAATGCATAATAAATACAATACTAGCATTTGACCTATAAAAGCCTTTGTTGATGCTACACCAATTTCTGGACCGCAATGAATAGGTAAAACAAATTTTGAGTCTCTCGCTATAGAGCTTTCCACCACATTTACTACAGAACAAGTTTTCATATTATTTTTATTACATAAATCTAAAGCTCCATAAGTGTCTGCTGTTTCACCAGACTGAGATACGAACACATAAAGTGCATCTTTTTTAAATCTATTTTTTCTGTATCTAAATTCAGAGGCAATATCTACCGATACATCTAATGACGTTAATTGTTCAAACCAATATTTAGCCATTAAACATGAATGATAAGCTGTACCGCATCCAATTAAAACTATTGAAGAAATATCATCTGATTTCCAAGGAAAATTAAAAATATTTATATCATTATTTATTTTATCAATATACTCGTTAATACAATTTTTTATTGTAATTGGCTGTTCATCAATCTCTTTTGCCATAAAATGTTTGTATTCACCTTTATCGTAATTATTTTCATTTGAAGAAAGCTCTAATATTTTCTTATTAACTTTTTTTCCTTTTTCATCAAAAAAATCAATATTATCTTTTTTAATGATGCAAAATTCTCCATCATTTAAATATGAAACTTTATTAGTCATTGATTTTAGAGCATATGAATCTGATCCAAGATAATTTTCTTTCGGACCGTAACCAACTGCTAATGGAGAGCCTCTTCTAGCACCAACAATTACATCTGGTTGATCTTTAAAAATAATTCCTAAAGCAAAACTTCCTTTTAAGTCTTGAAGTATTTTAATTATTGAATTTTTAAGGTCATTTTTTTTTAAGTATTCTGTTATTAAATGAGTAATAACCTCTGTATCTGTTTGTGATTTAAAAACATGACCTTTTTTAACTAAAATTTTTTTCAAGATTGTAGAATTTTCAATAATTCCATTATGTACTACAGAAACATTTTCTGAAGAATGAGGGTGTGCATTCAAAGTGCTTGGTATTCCATGCGTTGCCCACCTGACATGTCCGATACCAACATTTCCTGACAATTTAGTTTTATTTAAATTTTTTTCTAAAGTATCAACTCTACCTTCACATTTAACTTCATTAATACTACCATTGTATAAAGTTGCAATTCCTGAAGAGTCATATCCTCTGTATTCAAGTTTTCTTAAAGAATTAATTATCATTGAAGTAACAGATTTATTACTTGTAATACCGACTATCCCACACATAATTTATTTCTTTCTTTTGTAATTTTTTACTTCACTTTGATTTGATCTAGTAAGTGCCAAAGAATTTTTTTTAACATTTTTTGTTATTACAGAGCCTGCACCTATTGTGCTTTTTTCATTTAAAGTAACAGGTGCAACTAATGATGAATTTGAACCTACAAAAACTTTATGTTTAATAATTGTTTTGTTTTTGTTTTTCCCATCATAATTACAAGTAATTGTGCCGGCACCAATATTAACAAAATTACCAATATCAGCGTCTCCTATATAAGATAAATGATTTACTTTTGAATTTTTTCCTAAGTTACTTTTTTTTATTTCAACAAAATTTCCAACCCTTGATCCTGATTTTAAAACTGTTCCTGGTCTTAATCTAGCAAAAGGTCCTACAGTTACGTTTTCTTCTATTTTAACATTTTCTAAATGAGAAAACGATTTTATTTTAGAATTTTTTTGTATTTTAACTTTCTCTCCTAAAACTACATAAGGTTCTATTGTCACATTTTTTCCAATTTTTGTATCTTTAGAAAAATAAACCGTCTCAGGTGCAAGCATCTTAACACCATTTTTTATAAATTTTTCTCTCAATCTCACTTGAGCTTTTTGTAAATTTGTTTGTTTCATTTGCAATTTTATTTATAGTTAAGTAAATATGATCGTTAATTCACAAATTATTTCTTATTAATACTTTTTAAATGACTCAAAAATTTACCATATTATTCGATTTAGATGGCACTTTGGTTGATACAGCTCCAGATCTTATGAATGCCCACAATCATGTTATGAGAAAATTTGGATATGAAACCAAATCAACTGACGACATAAGAAAACTAGTAGGCCAAGGAGCAGGATCGTTAATTGGTAGATCGGTATGGGGCCAGGCAAAAAAAGAATTAAAAAAAATAAATGACGATAAAATTAAAAAAGAAATGGTTACAGAATTTATAAATTTTTATGGGAAAAATATTGCAAATGAAAGTAAATTAATTAATGGAGCTTATGATTTTTTAAAATGGTGTAAAGAAAATCAAATATCAATGGGAGTGTGTACAAATAAACAAGAACATCTTGCAGTTGATTTACTAAAACAAATTAAAGTTTATGATTTTTTTGAATATGTTGCTGGTAGTAATACTTTTGATTTTTGCAAGCCTGATCCTAGGCACTTAACTAATGTAATAGAAATTATGCAAGGAGATATAAAAAAAAGTATAATGGTTGGTGATAGTGAAACAGATGGGAATGCTGCAATAGCTGCTGGTATCCCGTTTATTCTATTAGAAGATGGATATACTGAAAAAAACGTAAATGAAATTACACATGATCATTTAATAAGAGATTTTGTTGGAATTGAAAAAATAGTTCTAAAATACTTAGATCATTAATATTGATTATTCTCATTCCTGGTTGTATTAAAAAACAATTAAAATTGGAGAGAAATTGAAAATTCATACTGTAAAAGTTTATCCTTCAAAAATTAGATTGAGTAAGAAAAATCAACTTGCTTGGAAATTGGCAGAAATATCAAGTGACAATGTAAAATTAAATAAAAAATCCATTGAAATGGCAATCAATAGAATTATTGATAATGCTTCAGTAGCAATTGCTTCATTAAATAGAAAAGCAGTTATTTCTTCAAGAGAAATGGCTTTAAAACATCCAAAAAAAAATGGGGCAAATTTGTTTGGTGTTAATTCAAAAAAAAAATTTGATTGTGAATGGGCAGCTTGGGCAAATGGAACAGCTGTAAGAGAATTAGATTTTCATGATACTTTTTTAGCTGCGGATTATAGTCACCCAGGTGATAATATTCCTCCTCTCTTGGCTGTTGGCCAGCAAAAGAAAAAAAGTGGAATGGATTTGTTAAGAGGTATAATTACCGCTTATGAAGTTCAAGTAAATTTGGTTAAAGGAATTTGTTTGCATAAACATAAAGTCGATCATATTGCACACCTTGGACCTAGTGTGGCTGCGGGTATCGGTACAATGCTTAGATTAAATACAAATACAATTTATCAAGCAATTCAGCAGGCACTTCATACAACAATATCTACAAGGCAATCAAGAAAAGGAGAGATTTCAAGTTGGAAGGCTTATGCTCCTGCACATGCAGGTAAGCTTGCAATTGAAGCTGTAGATAGAGTAATGCGCGGAGAAGGAGCGCCAAGTCCTATTTATGAAGGAGAAGATAGTGTAATTGCTCGAATACTTGATGGAAAAAAAGCTTTATATAAAGTTCCATTACCAAAAAAAAATGAGGAAAAAAAAGCAATTTTAGAAACATATACAAAAGAATATTCTGCTGAATACCAAGCACAAGCTCTTATCGACATAGCTAAAAAACTTAACAAAAAAATTCAAAATCTTAATCAAATAAAAAAAATTGATATCTATACAAGTCATCACACACATTATGTAATTGGAACAGGTGCAAACGATCCTCAAAAAATGGATCCAAATGCAAGTAGAGAGACTCTAGATCATTCAATAATGTATATATTTGCTGTCGCTTTAGAAGACGCGGACTGGCATCATGTTAATTCCTACAAAAAATCTAGAGCCAATAGAAAAAGTACAATTAAGATTTGGAAATCGATTAAAACACACGAAGTTAAAAAATGGACTAAAAAATATCATGATCCAAATCCAAAAAATAAATCATTTGGAGCAAAGGTAGTTGTAACACTAAATAACAAAAAAAAAATTATCGAACAATTAGATAAGGCTGATGCACACCCTTATGGATCAAGACCTTTTGCAAGAAAAAATTATATAAATAAATTTTTAACATTAACAAAAAATATAATTACCAAAAAAGAGAGTGATCGTTTTTTAAAAAATGTACAAAATTTAACCAAACTAAAATCAGGACAATTAAATAAACTTAATATAGAAATCAAAGGTTCTAATTTGAAAAAAAATAACAAAAAAGGAATTTTTTAATGCATTTTGTAAAAAAAAAGCCAGAAGAAAAAAGAAAGGAATTTGATGCTAAATTAAAAGCAAAAAAAATATTAAGAATTCCTGGTGCTTATAATCCTTTAACCGCAAAAGTTATTGAAGAAATTGGATATGATGCTGTTTATGTTTCTGGAGGCGTAATGTCTAACGATTTAGGATATCCTGATATTGGTCTAACTACTTTAAAAGATGTTAGTAATAGAGCCAATCAAATCGCTAGGGTTACAAACCTACCAACAATTGTTGATATTGATACTGGATTTAATTCTTGTAAAGAATCTATCGAAACTTTTGAAAAATTTGGAATTACTGGAGTTCATATCGAAGACCAAGTAGCGCAGAAAAGATGCGGACATTTAGAAAATAAAGAATTAATTACTAAAGAAGAAATGGTAAAAAAAATTAAAGAATGTGTAAACTCAAAAAAAGATGAAAGTTTTAAAATAATTGCAAGATCAGATGCAAAAAGTGTTGAGGGCATTGATAAGATGATCGACAGATGTAAAAGCTATGTTGACGCTGGTGCAGAAATTATTTTTCCTGAAGCTTTACATGATGAAAAAGAATTTGAAAAAGTAAGAAAATCTCTAAATTGTTATCTGTTAGCTAATATGACTGAATTTGGTAAATCAAAATTATTAAATTATAAAGAGTTAGAAAATATAGGCTATAATATAGTAATTTATCCTGTGACTACTCAACGATTAGCTATGAAAAACGTAGAAGATGGACTGCGTGCTATTTTTGATGATGGACATCAAAATAACATTATTGATAAAATGCAAACAAGGAAAAGATTGTATGATTTAGTTGAGTACGAAAAGTACAACTCGTTAGATGAAAAAATCTATAATTTTAGTACTGAAGGTCATGAATAATGAGTGATGAAATTAAAAAAGGCTTACTTGGTATTGTTGTTGATGAAACAACTGTATCTCAAGTAATGCCAGATATAAATTCTCTTACATACAGAGGATATGCGGTTCAGGATCTTTGTGCAAAATGTAATTTTGAAGAAGTTGCTTATCTTGTTTTAAATGGAGAACTTCCAAACAAAAGACAATTAAAAAGTTTCATTAAAGAAGAAAGGTCAGATCGAAAACTTTCAAAAGAGATTTTAAGTGATATTAGAAAAATGCCAAAAAAAGCTCATCCGATGGATGTAGCTAGAACTGCTGTAAGTCTGATGGCTTTAGAAGATAAAGAGACAAAAGATAATTCTCCTAAAGCTAATATGAGAAAGGCTATAAGAATATTTTCAAAAACTCCAATTGCTTTAGCTGCCTTTTTCAGGGCTAGAAAAGGTAAAAAAATGATAGCTCCAAAAAAAAATTTGTCTTTCTCTGAAAATTTTTTTTATATGTGCTTTGGAAAAGTTCCAAGTAAAGAAATTGTCAAGGCATTTGATGTATCATTAATTTTATATGCAGAGCATAGTTTTAATGTTTCAACATTTACTGCTAGAACTATAACTAGTAGTTTATCTGATATTCATGGAGCAATAACTGGCGCTATAGCTAGTTTAAAAGGACCTTTGCATGGTGGTGCCAATGAAGAAGTAATGCATATGATGAATAAAATTAAAAAGCCTGAAAATGCTCTAAAATGGATCAATAAAGCTCTTAAAAATAAAGATGTTGTAATGGGTTTTGGACATAGAGTTTATAAAAGAGGAGATTCTAGAGTTCCTACAATGGAGAAATACTTTAAAAAAGTTGCATCAATCAAAAAAGATAAAAAGTTTATTAAAATTTATGACATTGTTAAAAATGTTATGATTGAAAGAAAAAATATTCATCCAAATGTTGATTACCCTACTGGACCTACTTACCATCTAATGGGTTTTGATACAGATTTTTTCACACCTATCTTTGTAATATCGAGAATTACTGGTTGGTCTGCACACATTATGGAACAGCATGCTGCAAACAAGCTAATTAGACCACTTTCCAAATATAGCGGAGCTAAACATAGGAAAGTTATGCTTCTTAACCAAAGATAAATTTATTTTAAGTCTAAGTCACCACATTCTGTATCTGTAAATATACATGTGCTATAATGATGAATCGTTTTGACATCTTTTACAACTCCCAAAGCGGTTCCTTCAACAGTTCCTGTAACTGTATTACAATGATTAACAGTTAAGAGTAAAAATGAATATAATATAAATCTTTTCTTCACTCGCTAATATTATGAAAAAGCCTCTGTCCAATTTCCTTGCGTAGATGCTTTTGAATATTCTGTAGCTCTACCCTCAAAGAAATTCATATGCTCAACTGCATTCAGCATAGTATCAAGCCAAGTTAAAGGATTTTTATCAACTTCATAAATTGGCTCTAAACCTAATTGAGCAAGTCTTCTATTTCCAATAAATCTTATATAATCTTTAACTTCTTTTGCTGTTAATCCTTCCATTGGACCCATTTCAAAAGCTAAATCTATAAAAGCATCTTCATGATGAATTATAGTTCTACAAGCTTCATAAAGTTCTTTTTTAAGTTCAGGTGTCCAAATTTCCGGATTTTCTTTTATAAATTCTTTGAACAATCTTATCATAGAATTACAATGTAAAGTTTCATCTCTTACTGACCAGGTAACTATCTGGCCCATACCTTTCATTTTGTTAAACCTTGGAAAATTAAGCAAGATTGCAAAACTTGCAAACAATTGTAGTCCTTCAGTGAATGCACTGAACACCGCCATTGTTTTCGCAATATCTTCTTTTGAATTCACATTAAATCCTTGCATGTAATCATATTTATCTTTCATTTCTTTATATTTCATAAATGCCGAATATTCAGACTCAGGCATTCCAATTGTATCAAGTAAATGAGAGTAAGCTGCAATATGAACTGTCTCCATTGATGCAAATGCTGTCATCATCATTAAAACTTCAGTTGGTTTAAAAACTGTTGTGTAATGTCTTAGATAACAATTATTAACTTCAACATCAGCTTGAGTAAAAAATCTAAAAATTTGTGTTAATAAATTTTTTTCTGATTGTGATAGGTTTTTTTGCCAATCTCTTACATCATCGCCCAAAGGTACTTCTTCAGGCAACCAATGAATTCTTTGTTGGGTTAACCAAGCATCATAACACCATGGATATCTAAATGGTTTGTATACTGGGTTCTCTACTAGCAGACCCATTTTTTTTGGAGTAATTATTTCTTTTTTAACATTTTTTATTACTGACATGATAAACATTCCTCATATTCTTGTTCTTCGTTTTGTTGATTTTTAGATTTATAAACATTTGCTGTAACATCTGTTAATTTTGCATCATTAACATTTTCAGCTCTTTGAATTGATTTAGATCTACAATAATAAAGACTCTTAAGTCCCTTTTTCCATGCTTGAAAATGAATTTGGTGTAACTCTTTTTTATGAATATCTGCAGGAACAAAGATATTGATAGATTGTGCTTGAGATATATGAGGTGTTCTATCTGCGCCTAATTCTACAATCCATTTTTGATCAAGTTCAAAAGCTGTTTTAAAAACATCTTTTTCTTGTTGGGTTAAAAAATCTAAATGAGATACAGATCCTTGATTAGTTGTAATACTAGACCATGTTTCATCGTCATTTTTATTATATTTTTCAAGTATTTTTTCAAGGTATCTATTTCTGACATTAAAAGATCCTGAAAGAGTTTTGTGTGTAAAGCTATTGGCTGCAATTGGTTCAACACCTGGTGAGGTTCCTCCACAAATAATTGATATTGAAGCTGTAGGAGCTATTGCTGTTTTGTTTGAAAATCTTTCTTTAATTCCATAATCCGCAGCATCGGGGCACGCTCCCCTTTCTTCTGCTAAATCTTTAGAGGCTTTATCTACATCTTTTTGAATATGTTCAAATATTTTTTTATTCCAAACTTTACTCATAACAGATTCTAACGGTATCATTTTTTGTTGAAAAAATGAATGAAGACCCATAACGCCTAAGCCCACACTTCTTTCTTTCATAGCTGAATATGTTGCGTCACTAAATTCTTCAGGAGCTTTTTCAATGAAGTCTGTTAAAACATTGTCTAAAAATCTCATTACATCTGGGATAAAGTTTTTATCATCTTTCCACTCTTCGTATTTTTCTATATTTAAAGATGATAAACAACAGACAGCTGTTCTATCTCTGCCATCTTTATCAACTCCTGTTGGTAGTGTTATTTCACTACATAAGTTAGAAGTTTTAACTGTCAATCCAGCCAGCTTATGATGTTGAGGAATAAGTCTGTTTACTGTATCAATATAAATTATATAAGGTTCCCCAGTTTCAATTCTCGCTGTTAATAATCTTATCCATAAATTTCTAGCAGATACAGTTGATTGAACTGCTCCATCTTTAGGACTTTTTAGTGCCCACTGTTCATCAAGCTCAACTGCTCTCATGAAAGCATCACTTACAAGAACGCCGTGATGAAGATTTAACGATTTTCTATTTGGATCTCCTCCAGTTGGTCTTCTCATTTCAATAAATTCTTCTATCTCTGGATGATCAATTGGAAGATAACATGCAGCAGAGCCTCTTCTAAGTGATCCTTGGCTAATTGCCATCGTTAAGGAGTCCATTACTTTAATGAAAGGAATTATCCCTGAAGTCTTTCCTACTCTTCCAATTTTTTCACCTATAGATCTTAGATTTCCCCAATAACTTCCAATACCTCCACCCTTAGCAGCCAACCATACATTTTCACTCCAAAGATCTAATATTCCATGAAGACTATCATTTGCCTCATTTAGAAAACATGAAATTGGTAAACCTCTTTTAGTTCCTCCGTTTGAAAGCACTGGTGTTGCTGGCATGAACCAAAGATTACTTATATAATTATATAACCTTTGAGCGTGTAAATTATCATCAGCATAATGACTTGCTACTCTTGCGAATAAATCTTGAAAAGATTCGTCAAAACCTAAATATCTATCGCTTAAAGTTGCTTTTCCAAATGATGTAAGGTTTTCATCTTTTGATCGATCAATTTTAATTGTTATACCTTTTGAATTTTGAAATAGCTCAGTTTCATTATTTAAAGAGAATAAATCTGGTCTTTTATCTAGATGGTTATCCTGGGTAGTTGGTGAAAATTCAGAGACAGCTTTCTTGATAGCCTGAGACAAAACTTTGTTCATTTTACTCCCTTATTTTAATAGTTATTTTGTAAAACAACTAGATGTTGTATGTAGATTTCTTTAATATACTATATAAATTAGAAATCAATAGAACATTTATAGAACATAATAAATAAATATCAATAAAAAAATAAAAAAAATGTACATATATTAACATGGAAAATTCAACAAAAATTGATCCTTATGGTTTTAGAGAATATGACGCCAGATGGTTGTATGATAAAAACATAAATCTTCTAGGTATTGAAAATCTTGGAAAAGGTTTAGGAACTCAAGTTATAAATCATACAAAAAAAAATAACCCAAGAATAATAGTAGGTCACGATTATAGATCATACAGTGAAGAAATTAAATTAGCTTTAAAAAAAGGATTAATATCAACAGGTTGTTTTGTAGAAGATATTGGTTTGTCTTTATCTCCAATGGTTTATTACGCACAATTTAATTTAAACTCAGATGCCGTAGCAATGGTAACTGCAAGTCATAATGAAAATGGTTGGACAGGAGTTAAAATGGGAATCAAAAAAGGTTTAACTCATGCACCAGAAGAAATGAAAGAGTTAAAGGATATAACATTAAATCAAAAATTTATTGAAGGAAAAGGAAGTGAAAAACAAATAAGCAATTTTCAAGAAATTTATAAGAATGATTTAATAAGTAAAAATAAGATAAATAAAAAAATAAAAGCTGTTGTTGCATGTGGAAATGGAACAGCGGGAATATTTGCTCCAGATATTTTAAGAGGTATAGGTTGTGAAGTAATTGAGCTTGACTGTAAATTAGATTGGAGTTTTCCTAAATATAATCCAAACCCTGAAGATATGGAAATGCTGCATGCCATAAGTAAAACTGTAAAAGAAAATAATGCTGATATTGGTTTTGGTTTTGATGGAGATGGAGATAGATGTGGTGTTATTGATAATGAAGGTAATGAAATATTTTCAGACAAAATAGGATTAATTATAGCAAGAAACTTATCCCCTAAACACAAGGGCTCTAAATTTGTTGTTGATGTAAAATCAACTGGGCTTTACTCAAATGATAAAATTCTTTTAGAAAATGATTGCAAAACTATTTATTGGAAAACAGGACATTCGCATATTAAAAGAAAAGTAAATAACGAAAAGGCTTTAGCTGGATTTGAAAAAAGTGGACATTTCTTTTTTAATCAACCACTGGGTTATGGTTATGATGATGGAATTAATTCAGCAATTCAAGTTTGTCATTTACTTGATAACCAAAATAAAAAAATCAGTGAAATTATAAAAGAATTACCTAATACATATCAATCCCCTACTATGGCTCCTTTTTGCAAGGATGAAGAGAAATATCAAGTAGTTGATGAGTTAGTAAGCCAAGTTAAAGAAATTAAAGATAATAAAAGTAAAGTTGATGGTCAGGAAATTACTGAAGTATTAACAGTAAATGGTGTTAGATTTTCTTTTAATGATGGTTCTTGGGGTTTAATTAGAGCTTCATCAAATAAACCTTCGTTAGTTGTTGTCACTGAAAGTCCTACTTCAGATGAAAGAAAAAAAAAGATCTTTGAGTTCATTGATGAATTGCTCCAAAAAACTGGTAAAATTGGTGAATACGATCAAAAGATTTAATTATATTTTTTGAATCATTTGATTAGGAAGCCATAAAGCGATTTCAGGGAATATAATTATAATTATTACAGCTAATACCATTAATAGAAAAAGTGGAAATGCACTTTTTGCAATATAGCCCATATCTTTGCCGGCCATACCTTGAAGCACAAACAGATTAAAGCCTACTGGTGGAGTAATTTGTGCCATTTCAACTACTACAACTAAAAAAATACCAAACCAAATCATGTCGAAACCAGCTTGTCTTATCATTGGCTCTATAATTGCCATTGTCAAAACAACAGCTGATATTCCGTCTAAAAACATTCCCAAAATAATATAAAATATAGTTAAAACAAAAATTAATGCATATGGAGATAGGCTCATTTCTTGTATCCAAATCGCTAAATTTCTTGGAAGACCTGTGAATCCCATCGCTAGAGATAAAAATGTTGAGCCTGCTAAAATAAAAGCAATCATACAAGAGGTTTTTGTTGCTCCTAATAAAGATTCCTTAAAAGTTTTTAAATTCAAACTTTTTTGAAAGTAAGATAAAGCAAGTGCTCCAACTACACCCAAAGATGCAGCTTCAGTAGCTGTTGCAACTCCAGTATATATTGAACCGATTACACCCAGTATTAACAAGATCACAGGCAGCAATTGTTTTGATTTTTTAATTTTATCTAAAAAAGAAGATGTTTCATGGACTTTTGGCATAATTTTCTGATTTGCTAGAGACCAAATAATTACATATGACATAAAAATCAATGCAATCATTATTCCAGGAAAAATTCCTGCTATAAACAATTTTGCTATAGATTCTTGTACAGTCACACCATAAATGATTAAAATAATTGAGGGTGGTATCAATAATCCTAAAGTGCCAGAGCCCGCTAAACTGCCAAGTAATATTTTTTCTGGATATTTTCTTTTTCTAAGTTCTGGAATTGACATTTTTCCGACTGTTGCAACTGTTGCAGCTGACGATCCTGAAATTGCCGCAAAAAGTGCACATCCAACTACGTTAACATGAATTAATCCACCAGGAAGCCTTTGCATCCAAGGTGATAAACCTTTAAATAAATTTTCAGATAATTTTGTTCTAAAAAGAATTTCTCCCATCCATACAAAAAGGGGTAATGCTGTCAAAGTCCAAGAAGATGCGGTTCCCCATATTGTTGTGGCCATCGCATCACCAACTGGTCTAGATGTAAAAAGTATCATTCCTATTGTAGAAACGCCAATCATGCTTATTGCAACCCAAATTCCACTTCCTAAAAAGAATAATAAAACAGTAATAAAAAAAATTGTTAATAAAATTTCAGGCATTAGATTTATTTAAAATTGTTAAAATAAATTGATGAAGAACACATACAAAAAAAACTGTTGAACCAATCGCAACACTAGTTTGGGGTATCCAAACTAATATTTCATCAGCTCCTTCGCTTCTTTCTTGAAATTTATAAGATATTATAAGCATTTTAATAAAATAGAACGCTAAGTAGCCAGAAAAAAAACTAGCAATCATTAAACACCAAGTTTCTAAATATCTTTTTTTATTGCCTTCTATTTTTTCTAAGAAAAGTGTAATTCGTATATGACCTCCTTCAACAAAAGTATATGCTAAAGCAAAAAATGACGATGCAGCCATACAGTATCCTGAATACTCTGCTAAACCTCTAATATAGAAACCAAAAATTCTTGAAGCTATTCCAATTAAAATAAAACCAGCTACCAAAATTAAAAAAAAAGCGGCTATGTATCCTGAATATTTATAAATACTTTTTAGATTATCGTTTAGTTTAGACATATAAAAAGGCCGTTTATTTAACGGCCTTTTTAATTATATTAATTTTATTTGTATGTAGCAAGGACACTAGCGCCTCTAGATCCAGCTTTTGCCTTCCACTCATCAGCCATAGTTGCTCCAACTTTTTGAAAATGTTTTTCTAAAGCTGAATTAACTTTACCAACTTTCATACCTGCATCTGCAAGAGCTTTTTTGTCGGCTACATTACCTTTTTTAGATAATTCCCAACCTTTTTTTTCAGCTACTGCTGCTTCAGACATTATAAGTTTTTGAGTTGCAGAATCTAATTTACTCCATGCATCTTTATTAACAATCACCATATTTTTTGGGAACCAAGCTGCAATATCATAAAAATATCCAACTCCATTTTCCCAAATTTTACTATTTTTACCAGTTGTTGGTGATGTAATCATGCTTTCTACAGCTCCAGTTGAAAAAGCCTGACTAATTTCAGCTGCTTCAATTTTTGTTGGAGCCATTCCTGTAAGCTCAGCTATTCTTATGGTTGCCGAGTTGTAAGCTCTAAATTTTAAACCTTTAAGATCAGCAATACTATTAATTTCTTTTTTACTATACAAGCCTTGCGCTGGCCATGGAACAGCATATAAGAATACAAGTCCTTTAGCATCAAGACCTTTTACAATTTCTTGCTTTGATGCTTGATAAAGTTTCATAGCATCATCATAACTAGTTGCTAAAAATGGTTGTGAGTCAACTTCTAACAAAGGATCTTCTTTTCCAAGTGCTGACATAAACCTTTCTCCAATTTGAGCTTGACCAGTTCTAACAGCTCTAAAAATTTCGCCACCTTTGTATAATGAGCCACCTGGGTGAGCTACAATAGTTAATTTGCCTCCACTTTTTTCTGTAACATTTTTAGCAAATTCAGTAGCGTTTGCTGAATGAAAATTTCCAGCTCCATAAGCAAGAGCAAAATCCCATTTTTCAGCTGACATCGCTAAATTTGAATTTAACAAGAATGCAAAAAATATTACTAATAATTTATTTAATAGTTTCATGTTCCCTCCATTTATAATTAATTTAATTCAATATGAAGATGAATTAATTGCAATAAAAAAAGTATTTTATTCAAGTATAAATTGATTGGATACGGGAAACAGAACGCATCTTAATCAGTATAACAATAAATTACACGTATAACTTGTTAAAATTTTTTAAGAGAATCGAATAAAAGAAACTTAAGGGGCGGTAGAGGGAGACTGAAGCCGCCTCTTTTTTTTTATAAATTTAAATATCTATAAATAAACACAGTTCCAACAACATATAAAAAAATTCCAAAAAAAGCCTGAACTTTTGTTTTATCTATTCTGTGCACAGTATTTGCTCCAACCCTTGCCATAAAAGTAGTGATTGGAATAAATATTAAAAATGCAGGAATGTTTATAAATCCAATACTTAAAGGCAAATTAGCATCTAAAAAAGATCCTGAAATTAAAAAACCAATAGCTCCAACTAAAGCAATAACTAATCCTATTGCCGCAGCACTACCAATTGCTTTTTTTATAGGATAACCAAAATATCTTAGAACAGGAACATTCATAATTGCTCCTCCAATTCCCATTGAAGCAGAAATAAATCCAGATGATAAACCGGCAATTATTCTTGATAAAAGATTAAATTTCTTTTTAGAATTAATAATCTTATTTGAGCTCAGTAATAGATAAGTTCCTAAAAAGTAAACAACTACTGAAAAGAATAAAACTAATCCTTTTGTTTGCATTAATGCAGCAAAAACAGTTCCTGCTAAAACTCCAACTATTACAAAAATTATGTAAGTTTTTATTATATTGAGATCAACATAATTATTTTTTTTATGGGTTAAGACAGAAGATAGAGATGTTGGAACAATTATAGAAAAAGAGGTACCAACTGCTAAGTGCATTATGTAAGACTTATCTATACTTAAAGTTTCAAATATAAAAAATAGAAAAGGAACTGTAATTAATCCTCCTCCAATTCCGAATAAACCAGCAAAAAAACCTACCGGAAAAGCCGTTATGATCATTAAAAGAATAAAAAATGAATATTCGTTTGATAAAATTGAACTAATCAATTTGGCCTGCTAGTCGTGCTTGAGGAGCTAATTTAACTTTATCCATTATATGGTCTATTTTTTTTACATCCGCATCTCTTACACATAAATTTTCACTTAAATATCTTTTCCAAAAATTAGATCCCGTTTGACCATGAAACAAACCTAAAGTATGTCTCATAATTTGATTTAATCTTGTTCCTTTTTTTGTTTCTTCTTTTACATAGGGAATAAGGTTTTCAATAACTTCTTGTCTAGAAGGAATATTATTATTTTTAAAAATTTCTTTTTCAATTTCAGATAAAAAATATGGTGAATGATAAACCGATCTACCAATCATTACACCATCAACTTTACTTAGGTGGCTTTTAATCTGATCTGTAGAAGTAATACCACCATTTATAATTATTTCTTCATTTTTAAAATCTTTTTTTAAATTATAAACAACATCATATTTTAATGGAGGAATATTAAGATTTTGTTTAGGTGTAAATTTTCCTAACATAGCTTTTCTTGCATGTATAATAAATGTTTTAACTCCAGTATTTTTTAATTTATCTATAAATTTATATAAATTTTCATAATCCTCTTGATCATCATAACCAATTCTTGTTTTTACAGTCACTGGAAGCTTGGTTGAAGATTGCATTTTACTTAAACAATCAGCTACAAGATCTGGTTCTTTCATTAAACATGCACCAAATTTATTTTTTTGAACTTTTTTACTAGGACAACCAAGATTTAAATTAATTTCATCATAACCAAATTCTTCACCAAGTTTTGCTGCATTGGCTAAAAGTTTTGGAGAAGACCCACCAACTTGAAGTGCTAAAGGTTTTTCATTTATATTGAATGATAAAAGTTTTTTTTTGTCTCCTCTATCAATTGCTTCTGAGACGATCATCTCCGTATATAAAAGAACATTTTTACTAATTAAACGTAAAAAATATCTTTCATGACGATCTGTGCAATCCATCATTGGTGCGACTGATACTTTTCTATTCATGATGTAAGATTAATATCTTATTTTATTCTTTGTTTGAAGTGTCTGTTTCTTCTGCCGCTTTATCCTCTATTTTTCCATCTTCAACTTGTACATTGTCTACAATATCATCGGATGTTGTTTCATCATTTGATATTATTGGTTCTATTTTTTGACCACTGTCAGTTACTTCTACTTCATTTTTTAATTCAGCAAGATCGTCGTTCGATACTTGAATTTTTTCAGGGACTTTTCTAGCCCTTTTTGAAGGTAATATTGGAACTCCACTTTTAGAAATTTCTCCTTTATATAAATTTTCAAAATCATCTCCTACAACTTCGTCATCTTCTAAACTATCATCAACTTGCTCTATATGTTTTCTCAATTTATAAACAGCGCTTTCAACTAAGTCTTTAACTTTGATTTTTTCATCTGCAATTTCTCTCAATGAAATTACAGTATTCTTATCATTATCTCTTTCTATGCTTGGTTCGATACCTGAGTTAAGTTGAGTTGCTCTTTCTTTTGCAACTAATACTAATTCATAAGGACTATCTACTTTGTCTATACAATCTTCTACTGTTACTCTTGCCATGCGAGCTATTTATACTTGGTAAACTTTAAAATCAAGTAATTTTTGTAGGGTTTAAATTTTTTCTTATAAAGAACAAAGAAATTATTGAAACAGAAATATATAAAGCAGAAACCAAGGAAATTTGTTCTATGGAAAAACCTTTATCTATTAAGATGCCAAATACAGCTGTTCCAAAAGCTGTGGCAAACACCATCAAAGCTGTTGTAAGGGCTTTAATAGAGCCTATATATTTAACCCCATAAATCTCTGCCCAAGTTGATGATCCAAGAACATTGCAAAAACCATTTGTAATTCCAATTAATCCAAAAAATACAAATGCTGAAATAGGGTTGTCAAAATAAAATAAAACCATCGCCGCAAAAAATAATGGAATATTCATATAAATTAAAATTTTTCTACTAGTAAATTTGTCAATTAAAAATCCTGAAAAAATTAATGCTACAACTGAAAGTATAGAATATGACATAAAAGATTGTGCAATTATATATGGACCCCAATTTTTTGAAGAAAGAATAAAAGATTGATAAACAAATGTACCAGTAGCGATAGATGGCATAGCTAACATATTTGCGCAAACTATATAAAATCTATAATCTTTTATAACATCAATTCTTTTCCATTGCTTAAAATCTTTTTCATTTAAAGTATTATCTTTTACTTTTTCTCTTGAATTAAAATTAAGATTTTTTACTAAAAAATAAGAAGACAAAGGTAAAAAAACTAAAACAACAACTGAAATTCCAATCCAAATATTTTGCCATCCTGTAATTGTCAAAAGATAAATCATCAAAACTGGTAAAATAAATTCTGCTGCTGATAACCCAAACCATCCAGTGCTTAAAGCTTTTCCTCTAGATTTTGTAAAGTATCTAGAAATTGTAGTAGTTGCTGTATGAGACATCATGCCTTGACCAGAAAATCTCATTAATAATATTGCTAAAAATAATAACGGTATTGAAGAAATTTTTGAAAAAAAGAAACTAGAAAATGCTAGCAATAAAATAACAAAAAAAGCAAATTTAGAAATATCTATATCGTCAATTTTTTTTCCAACCCAAATTAATATAAAACTACTTAATAGAGTAGCTGAAGCATAAACTGAGCCAAATTGTCCATGAGTAATAGATAATTCATTTCTTATACTAGGATTAAATATTCCTAAAAAAAAACTCTGTCCAAAGCTTGAAAAAAATGTAAATATAAAACCAAATATAACTACTTTTAAACTTAAATTTTTAAACATATTTTTTTATGACTTGTAAAGTTGCTTTCATTGGTCTTGGTGTAATGGGTTATCCAATGGCTGGTTATATATCAAAAGGTGGACACAAAGTAACTGTTTTTAATAGAACAAAATCTAAAGCTGAAAAATGGGTGAGTGAATATAAAGGTAATATTGCAGAAACACCGGCGGAAGCAGCTAAAGATGCAGAATATGTTTTTACCTGTGTCGGAAATGATAATGATCTTAAAGAAGTTACATTTGGTGAACAAGGAGTTTTTAAAACAATTCAAAAAGGATCTGTATACATTGATAACACAACAGCTTCAGCAACTATAGCAAGAGAAATTTACGATCATGCAAAAAAAAATGGTTTTGGTTCTTTAGATGCTCCAGTTTCTGGTGGTCAAGCTGGCGCCGAAAATGGTGCATTAACAGTTATGATTGGTGGAGATCAAGCTGACTTTGATAAAGCAAAAGATAAAATTGATTGTTACAGTAAAAAAATGAAATTACTTGGTAAATCTGGGAGTGGTCAGTTAGCAAAAATGGTTAATCAAATTTGTATTGCTGGTTTAGTTCAAGGATTATCTGAAGGAATTAATTTTGGAATGAAAGCTGGATTAAATATGGAAGATGTTATTGAAGTTATTTCAAAAGGAGCTGCTCAATCTTGGCAAATGGATAATAGATATAAAACAATGATTGATGATAAATTTGATTTTGGTTTTGCAGTTGATTGGATGAGAAAAGATTTAAAAATTGCAATGGATGAAGCCAAAAATAATGGATCTTTGCTTCCTATAACTGAAATAATTGATAAATATTATGGTGAAGTTCAAGAACTTGGTGGTAAACGTTGGGATACATCTAGTTTAATCAAAAGATTTAGAAAGTAATAATGTATGCAACCAGCATACTATGAAGATTTAAAAGAAATTAAAAAAAAAATTTGGTCAATGCTAGATGAGGCAGTGACTAATAGAAGTTCTCAGTTTAGAATTCCAGTTTTTATTTGTGGAAATCAAAAAGATTTTGATGGAAGGATTGTAGTTCTTAGAAAATCTGATCATTCAAACAATCTAGTTCAATTTCATAGCGATATTAGATCTGATAAAATTCTTAAATTAAAAAATAATAAAAATGCTTCTATGCTTTTCTATGATAAAGAAGAAAAGATCCAAGTAAGATTAAAGGTTGAATGTACAATTAATCATAGTAATGAAATAACTAAAGAGTCTTGGTCAAAAACAGGACATATAAGTAGAAAATGCTATTTAGTTGAAAATGGCCCTGGAACAGAATCTCCCAACCCAACATCTGGTTTAAAACCTGAGTTAGACAATTTTGAATTTACTATGAAGCAAAGTGAAGAAGGTTATAAAAATTTTACTGTAATTCAATGTAAAATAAAAACTATTGAATGGCTTTATTTAACTGCCAAAGGTCATCGAAGAGCTAGATTTGAAATTGATAATAATAAAGAATATTGGCTAGTTCCTTAGATAATGTTTATAAAATTTATTTTTTATTTATCGCTAATAATTTTAGGAATGTTTGTTATGAGATTTGGTATAATCCAAATAAGACAATACAAACAGGGCAAAACCAAACTTAAAAAGAAGTCGCTGGAACAGATTGCTTTTGGAATTTTTTTTATAATAATTTTAGGATTAATTATTTATTCAGTTAACGGCCTTCTTTTTAGTTAAAAAATTGATTTAGAATATTTTTTCCAATTATCCTGATAATGCTTTGCGTTTTCCGTTAATAACTTAATCTCATCGTCTGTAACTTTCCTAATTATTTTTCCAGGTGCTCCAACGACTAATGAATTATCTGGTATCTCTTTATTTTCAGTAATAAGTGCTTTTGCTCCTATAATACAATTTTTTCCAATTTTTGCGTTGTTAAGTATTACAGCTCCAATTCCAATTAAACTATTGTCACCAATTGTGCATCCGTGAAGCATTACTAAATGACCAACAGTAACATCTTTTCCTACTTTAAGTGGATAACCTGGGTCTGTGTGTAAAACACTTCCATCTTGTATATTAGAACCTTCACCTATATGAATGTTTTCAACATCTCCTCTAAGAGTTGCATTAAACCAAATACTTGAGTTCTTTTCTAATGTAACATCGCCAATTACTACTGCATTAGGTGCGACCCAATTTTCGCCAGAATTTTTTGGTTTTTTATTTTCCAAATCGTAAAACATATCTTATATAATACTTAACATGTCGCTTACAAAAACTCCAATATGTGATTTCGGAAAAAAAGCTGAAACTTTCCAATTAAAATCTACTGATAATAAAATTATATCACTAAATGATATCAAGGGAGATAAGGGAACTTTGATAATGTTTATTTGCAATCATTGTCCTTATGTAAAGGCAGTTATTGAGGATATTGTTGAGGATACAAATAAATTAGCTGATTTTGGGATAAAATCAGTAGCGATTTGTTCTAACGATGTAAAAAACTATCCTGAAGACTCATTTGAAAATATGATTGAATTCTCAAAAGAAAATAAATTTAAATTTCCATATATGATTGATGAAACCCAAGAGGTTGCAAAAAAATATGATGCTGTATGTACTCCTGATTTTTTTGGTTACAATAAAGATTTAGAATTACAATACAGAGGAAGAATTAGAGAATTAAAAGAATTGAAACCTGTAAGAAGTGGAGAAAGTGATTTATATAAAGCAATGAAACAAATTTCAGAAACAGGAAAAGGACCAGAAAGTCAAATTCCAAGCATGGGTTGTAATATCAAATGGTTAAATAATTAATGTATATAGTCGTTACCAGATCTTTTCCTCCAGAAGTTGGTGGAATGCAAAACTTAATGTGGGGATTAACCTGCTCTATAGCAAAATACAATTTAGTAAAAGTATTTGCTGACTTTCATGAAAATTATAAAGAGCATGATCAAAAAGTATCTTTTTCAATCGATAGAGTTGCAGGAATTAAACTTTTAAGAAAGCATCGAAAATCATACTTAGTAAATGAATTTATAAAAAAGAATAAAAATGTTAGATGTGTTATTGCAGATCACTGGAAAAGCTTAGAATTAATTAAAACAAAAAAGAAAAAAATTTGTTTAATACACTCAAAAGAAATTAATCATAAAAAAAGGTCGTTTACCAATAGAAGGATTTTAAAAGCTTTCGATAATATTGATCAGGTTGTTGCTAATTCTGAATATACAAAAAATCTTGCAGTAGAAATTGGAATAGATGAAAATAAGATAATTGTTATTAATCCAGGTGTATTTCCTGCTAAAGAAATAGATAAATCATCAATTAATAAAGCTGAAAATTTATTAAAAAACAAAAATCCTAGATTAATTACAGTTTCAAGGTTTGATAAAAGAAAAAATCATGAAAAAGTAATAATGGCACTAAGAAACCTTAAACAAATTTACCCGAATATTATTTATACTTGTATTGGTTATGGGGAAGAAGAAGAAAACGTAAAAAAACTTACAAATGAGCTAGAATTAAATGAACAAGTAATATTTTTAAAAAATGTCCCTCAAGACCTAAAAAATGCGCTCGTTTCAAAGTCAAATCTTTTTGTTATGCCGTCAATTATACACAAAACTTCAGTTGAAGGGTTTGGTATTGCATACGTAGAAGCTGCTCAATACGGAATACCTTCAATTGGTGGAAAAGATGGAGGTGCATCAGATGCAATAAAAAATAATGAAACAGGAATTATTTGTGATGGTAATAATTTAGAAGAAATTTATTCTAGTATAGATTTAATTTTAAAAAATAATTCATATTTAGAAATGGGTAAAAAGGCTAAAGATTACTCAACTAAATTTGAATGGGATAATATAACCAAAGAATATTTAAAAATTTTGTGATAAGATAAATAATGATCGAAAAATTTAATGGAATAATCTACTTAATAATTTTCTTAGTTCATTTTATTGGATTAGGTGTTTACGCTTTCCAGTTAATAATAGGAACAAAAAAATTTCGTGAAAAATTTCAAATAGATGAAACAGCATCTACTATGATGAGAATGTGTGGAGCTCTTTTTCTCGGCGCAGTCTTAATGGCAATTTACATTATGTTTGTTAGACCAGGAGGAGTTGAGGGAACATGGGGATTTTTTAACTTAGTTTTTGTACAAAACTTATGCATCTTTTTAGTGAATACTTATTCTATAAAGATTGATAAAACTGGAATAAAAAATGACTCAAACGAAGGTGTAATTGCACCATTAGTTTTTACAATTTTAAGTGCAATTCTTTGTTACGGATTAGCAGATAAAATTTATATTTAATTTAAAATAATTTTTTCCAAAACTTTATCCGTAGATAGTTTTGCTAAATCATTAACTTGAATTGCTTTAAAGTTCTCTCTTTCAATACTTACTTTATAAGCTGTTGTGTGAGATCCAAATAAAGTTAAACCTTTTGATCCTAAATGTGCTGCCATATGTGCTGGGCCTGTATCATTTGCAATAATAAATGAACTATCTTTTATTAATGATGAAAGTTGAGAAATATCTAAAGCTTTTCCATTATCTAAAATACATAATGCATTGATATTTTTTGATTCATTAATTTCATCTGGGCCAGGCGCTACTACAATTTTGTACTGGTCATTATATTTATTTTTTATTTTTTCAATTAGCTCATTGTAATAAGGCCACTTTTTTTGAGCAAGATGAGGTGAACAAAATGGAAATAAAACAATGTATTTTTCTAATTTATATTCTGATTTTATTTTAGAAATGTCTCTGCAGCTCCAAGAAAAATCAGGTAGCATTGTATGCTTTGTATTTATTTCTGATGTCTGTAGTTGATGCTCAAATCTCTCCAGAACGGATTTTTTATCAAATTCTTCTTTTGTTGTATCTTTTGGAAGTGTTGTTTCAGATGAAGACCAGGTATTAAAATTTGAACTAGGAAATAAAATTTTTTTATAAAAACTTGATCTAGAAGAATTTTGCAAATCATAAACCTTGGAAATTTTTAATTTTTTTATTTTTCTCATCAAAAAATAAAGGTAAATTAAATTAAACCTAGATAGTCTCTTGTCTAATATTACATCTGTTAAATGGGGATTTTTTTTAAATAAATCAAAGTATGGCTTTGTGGTTAATAAGTATATTTGATCGTTATTATGATTTTCAGATATATCTTGAATTGCACCGCAAGCTTGCGCTATATCTCCTAAAGAACCGTGTTTTATTATTAAAATATTAGACATATTTTTAACAACTTAGCACACTATAAAATTTTATGAATAAAATTCTAGTTGAAGTATCTGTTGGAGAACTTTTTGATAAAATATCCATTTTAGAAATTAAAAAAGACAGAATTAAAGACTCCGAAAAGCTTAATTTTATAAATGACGAATATAAAGTTTTAAAAAATGAACTAGATAAAAATGTAAAAATGGATGTAAAATTAGAAAAATTTTTTATTGCCTTAAAAAATATAAATTCAAAATTGTGGATTATTGAAGATGATAAAAGAAAATGTGAAAAAGATTCAAATTTTGGAGAAGAGTTTATTAGATTGTCTAGAGATATTCATTTTCTCAACGATACACGAGCCAAAATCAAATTAGATATAAACAATCACACAGGATCAAAAATTAAAGAAATTAAAGAATATACTAGTTATTGATATCTATATTTTTTTTCAAGATATTTTATTAAGTTGTGAACTAAAAAAGTAATAAATAAATAGATACTTCCTGCTATTATAAAAACTTCAACCGGTCTAAAAGTTGTTGAAATAATAAATTTTGCAACTCCAGTTATATCCATAAGTGTAACAGTGCTTGCAAGAGATGTTCCTTTTAACATTAATATTATTTCATTACCGTATGCGGGCAAAGACTGTTTAATTGCTATTGGTATTTGTATTTTAGTAAAGATAAATACTTTATTTAATCCTAAACTTCTGCCAGCTTCAATTATTCCAGGTTTTATTGTTTCAAAAGCTGATCTTAATATCTCTGAAGTATACGCTCCAGTATTTAATGAAAACGCAATGATTGCACACCAATAAGGTTCTTTTAAAATGACCCATAAAAAAGTTGTTCTTAAGTATTCTATTTGTCCAAGGCCAAAATAAATAATAAATATCTGAACTAAAAGTGGCGTTCCTCTAAATACATATGAATATCCATATGCAAATCCACTTATTAATTTATTTTTATTCAATCTTAGAATTGCAAAAAACAATCCTAAAAATAATCCAAAAAATAGCGATGCTGATAAAAGTTTTAAAGTTATCACTGTTGCACTTAATAATTTTGGAAAACTCGTTATTATTAATTCTAAATCCATCAATAACCTCTACTATAGTTTTTTTCTAACCTATTAATTAATTTCATGCTCAAAAAAGTAAGTATTAAATATAAAAGTGCTGCGAAAGAATAAAAGAAAAGTGGATCTCTTGTTGATCCAGCCGCAATATAAGACTGTCTCATAATTTCAACTAATCCAGTAACCGAAATTAAAGAAGTATCTTTTAAAGTTATTTGCCAAACATTGCTTAGATTGGGTATTGCCAGTCTTAACATTTGGGGCATAATTACTTTAAAAAAATATATATGTTTTTTTAAACCTAAAACATGGCAAGCCTCAAACTGACCTTTGTCTATTGATTGAATTGCTCCTCTAAAAACTTCTGTAGAATAAGCGCCAGAAATAATTCCAATTGATGTAGCACCAGTAATAAATGCATTTATTTCTATATAATCATAATAGCCAAAAATCTGAGCAACATACATTATTGCGCCACTTCCACCAAAAAAGAAAAGATATATAACTAAAAGCTCAGGTACCCCTCTAACAACTGTAGTGTAAGAATTAGCAATTAAATTTAAAATTTTATATTTTGAAAGTTTTAAGGGAGTAAAAATTAATGCGAATAAGAAACCAATTAACATTGCTGTAACTGCAACAGCAATTGTCATAAGTGCGGCTACAAAAAGCTCGTCACCCCATCCCTTATCTCCAAATGATATTAATTCCATAGTAAAAGGCGGTTATTAAGAACCGCCTTTTAAATTTAAAATTTACATTGATGCGTCAAAGCCAAACCACTTAGTAGCAAGTTCGCTAATTTTTCCCATGCTTCTTGCTTTATCAATAGCTTTATTGAAATCTTTAAGTAGTTGAGCGTCTCTTTTCCCAAGAGCTGAGTCTGAACCAAATTGTGCTTCTTGTCTTAAACCAACACCTACTCCGTTTCCAAAATGTCCGCCAGAAAAAGTTGGTCCAACCAACACAACAGCTTTTCCAGATTTTTCAGCGTAGTCAGTAAATGCAACTGCTGCAGCTAATGCTGCATCACATCTACCTGCTGATAGATCTAGGTTAACTTCATCTTGAGTTTTATAAGTTCTAACATCAACTGATCCAACATCACCTGACTCTAAAAAGTTTTGGTGAATAGTTCCAGTTTGTGTACAAACAGTTTTGCCAGCTAAAGCTCCTGTAATAGTTTTAAGAGCAGCTTTAACATCTTTGCCACCCAAAGATAAATTTATACCTTCTGGTGTAGACATTCCTTCAAGATCAGAGCCTTTCATTACTGCAAGAGATGCAACTTCATCAGCATAACCTTGTGAAAAAGTTATTACTTTTTTTCTTTCATCAGTAATAGACATACCTGCCATAATAGCATCGTATTTTCTCATTCTTAATGCTGGAATCATTCCATCCCAGTCTTGTGCTACAATTTTGCAATCTCTTTGCATATAAATACAAAGCCAGTTTGCAAGATCGACTTCAAATCCAATTAATTTTCCATCTTCAGATGAATCATTCCACGGAGGGTATGCGCCCTCTGTTGCAATTCTAATAGTATCTGCTGATAGAGTTGAACTAAAAAGAAATATTGAAGCAAAAACGCTTAATATAATTTTTTTCAATTTCATTATTTACCCCTATAATTAATATTAATTAAACGGCATTATTCCACAAAATTTGAGATTTAAAAAGATAAAATTAATGGTTAATTGATGAGTAAAAATTCCAAGAACTGTCGAAGCTTGGAATATATACTCTATCTAAGGTAGCATTGCCAAAGTTTTTGTTAAAAACATCTAGCCAATTATCAACTTGTTTTGGTTTTTTATCTTGGCTTCCAACTTGAGCTGTTATTACTCCATCGGGTTTAAGGATTCTTACTAATGAATTCATATTTTTAGATGCGAGATCTATACAGAACTGGTCATCGTTTAAATCAATAAATATTTTATCATAACTATCATCCTCAACTTTTTTAATACTTTCAAAGGCATCACCCCAGACACATTTTACAGAATTTTTCTCAGTTGCGTTTTTGCCTATGGAGCCAATATGTTTTTTGCAAACTTCGACTACCTCTGGATCTAGTTCATACCAATCAATAAATCCAAAACCCTTTGCTATACATTCTCTTGCGACTCCTCCATCGCCTCCTCCAATAATTGCTGCTCTATCTTTGCTTTTGTTTAGTTTTAAAGCTGAATTTACAAATGTTCCGCTATATAGATGCTCATCACTCTCTGCAACTTGTAAGTCACCGTCTATAAACAACGATTTTCCATATTGAACAAGATCGAGAATTTCAATATGCTGTCCTACTTTTGATTTAAAATCTTCTATAACATCTTTTACTAAATAATTTTTTTTCAACCCTTTAGTGCTTGTATTGTCATAATAAAAAGAAATTGTATCTCTACTTAATTCTTTTTTAATAATTCTTTTATGTTCAATTTCTTTTTTTATAACATCCAAAGCAACTGCAGGTGAAATTATTCCACATGTATAAAAGTCGAAGCTTATAATCCCTTTTTCTGGATAAGTGTGAAAGCTCATATGGCTTTCCGCAAGCAATGCTACTAAAGTGAAACCTTGTGGTTCAAACTTATACTTCGTTATATTTAAAACAGTTACTTTTGCCTTTTCCGCAATTTTCTTAACTAAATTTTCAAAAAAAGAAGGTTCATATTCTTTTTTTGTGCCAATTATATCTAGGGTAACATGCTCTCCTACTTTTTTTACCATTTTTAGTTCCCCGATTCTTGTTTAATAACAGCTAAACAAATTTTTTTACTTCTTTCAAATAAAAAACTACTGTAAAACTTTATCCACAAGGAAGGTAATTTTGAAAAATAACTGGTCAAACTCAGAGGCAAATAAATATATAAAAAAGTATAAAGCTCTTGGACACACTAAAGATATGGCTCTTCGTGTATATACAACAAGACTATTAGGAAGAAATAGTGAACTAGTTTTACATGGTGGTGGAAATACTTCAGTAAAAACATCAGTTAAAGATATAGATGGAAAAAAATATGATGTTCTATGTGTTAAAGGCAGTGGCTGGGATATGGCTGAAATTGAACCTGAAGGTTTGCCAGCAGTAAAATTACAACCTCTGCTATCACTTAAAAATAAAAAATACCTAAGCGATGAAGATATGGTTGCATATCAAAAAAGAAATTTAATTAATATAAAATCTCCAAACCCTTCAGTAGAAACATTTCTACACGCTTTTTTGCCTTTTAAGTTTGTCGATCACACACATTCAGATGCAATAATGAATATCACTAATAGATCAAATGGAAAAGATTTGTGCAAAAAAATTTTTGGATCAAAAGTGAGTATTGTACCCTATGTTATGCCTGGATTTGGTTTGGCCCAAAAAATTAATGAAGTTTATTCAAAAAATCCAAAAATTAATTGTTTAATACTTTTAAACCATGGAATTTTTACTTTTGATAATGACGCAAAGAAATCTTATGATTTAATGATTAAATATGTGTCAATTGCTGAAAAGACTATAAAAAAAATTAAAAGAAAAAAAATAAAACAAATAAAAAAATATAATACTAACCTTAAGCCACATGAAATTGCCCCTATTTTGAGAGGATTATTATCTGAAACTAAAGATCAAAAATTTATTTTGAATTATAGATCTAATAAAACTTTAAATTATTTTATAAACGGCAGAGAAGTTAAAAGATATTCGTCTATTGGAACTGCTACACCAGATCATGTAATTAGAGTAAAGCCTTTTCCATTAGTTATTACTCCAAAGCAAAATTCAAGTATTGATGATTTTAAAAAATTAGCTAAGAAAAGATTTCAAGATTATAGAAAAAAATATGTTAAATATTTCAATATTAATAAAAGAAAAGTAAAAGACAAAAAGACAATGCTTGATACTTCTCCAAGAGTAATTTTAGTTCAGAATATTGGGTTATTTAGTGTTGGTGATAGTTTAAATGCTTCTAAAATTGCGGGAGACTTAACTGAGACAAATGCTAGAGTAATTTCTTCGGTAGAGGAAACTACAAAATATAAATTCATACCAGAAAAAGATCTATTCGATGTTGAATATTGGTCGTTAGAACAAGCTAAAATTAAAAAAACTAAAAAAATTCTTCAAGGAAATGTTGTTGTAATAACAGGTGGGTTTGGAGCAATCGGTTCAGCAACTTATAAACTTTTTAAAAACTATGGAGCTGAAATAGTTTTACTTGATTATAATGCAGAAAAAGTAAAAGAAATGCAGTCAAAAATTAAGGATCTTTGTTTACATTGTGATGTAAGAAATAAGAACAGTGTTAATAAAGCTTTTAAAATAATTAGTGAGCAATATGGTGGAATTGATATTTTAATTTCAAATGCTGGAACTGCAATTGGAGGTTCAATAGCTGAGGTGGATGATAGAATTTTAAGAGAAAGTTTTGAGGACAATTTTTTTTCACACCAAAATTGTGCTTCTGAAACTATTAAAATTATGAAAAAACAAAATACTCAAGGTTGTTTATTATTTAATATTTCAAAACAATCAGTAAATCCTGGAAAAAACTTCGGTCCTTATGGTCTTCCAAAAACTGCTTTGTTAAGTCTATGTAAACAATATGCGGTTGACTATGGTTCTCTCGGGATAAGATCTAATGGAGTAAATGCTGATAGAATAAGAAGTGGTTTATTAAATGATGGAATGATTAAATCAAGAGCAAAAGCTCGAGAAGTTTCTACAGATGAATATATGAAAGGAAACTTGCTATTAAATGAAGTAAAAGCAGAAGATGTTGCTAAAGCATTTTTTCATTTAGCAGTTTCAAAGAAAACCACTGGAGCAGTTTTAACTGTTGATGGTGGAAATATAGCTGCGTCTTTAAGATAAATTATTTTTATTTAAATAATTTTTTTAATCCATTTTCTGATGCTTCACACACACCTTTTTCTGTGATTAATCCTGTTACATATTTTGCAGGTGTAACATCAAAAGCTAAATTCATTGATTTACTTTTTTTTGGATAAATTTGTATTTTTTTGACATTTCCATTTTCGTCCAAGCCTTCTATATGAGAAAGTTCTTCTGAATTCCTCTCTTCTATTGGTATGTCTTTATAATTTTTTATATTCCAATCAATTGTTGAGCTTGGTAATGCTACATAAAAAGGAACATTGTTGTCTTTAGCTGCTAGTGCTTTAAGGTAAGTCCCAATTTTATTACAAACATCACCATTAGCTAACGTTCTATCGGTTCCAACAATACACATATCAACTTCACCTCTTTGCATTAGGATACCACCTGTATTGTCTGCTATAATAGTATTTGGCACATTTTCTTCATTTAATTCATAAGAAGTTAAATTTGCACCTTGGTTTCTTGGTCTTGTTTCATCAGCCCATACATGAACTGGTATTCCTTTTTTATGCGCATGATAAATTGGAGAAGTTGCAGTTCCCCAATTGATTGTTGCAAGCCAGCCTGCATTGCAGTGTGTTAAAATATTTACTGTATCTTTTTTTTTATTATAAATTTCCTCAATTATTTTAAGACCATTTAGTCCAATATTTTCACAGAACTTAACATCTTCCTCGCAAATTTCTTTTGCTTCTTTTAATGCTATTTCTAAAATTTTATCGCTATTAACACCTGTTAATTTATTTATCATTCTATCAACTGCCCATTTTAAATTTATTGCAGTTGGTCTTGAATTAATTAAATCTTCTGCAGATTTTTTTAAAAAAGATTGATCATTATTTTCAATAATAGATAAAACTAATCCATAGGCAGCGGTTGCACCTATTAAAGGCGCCCCTCTAACTTCCATAGTTTTTACAGCATTAATTGCGTTTTTTACTGTTTTAAGATCTTTTATAATAAATTGATGTGGAAGTTTTGTTTGATCAATAATTTTTACAACATTATTTTCAAACCAGATTGTACGATATTCTTTGCCTTCAATTTTCATTTAAATTCTCGATGCTATGAAGTTTAGAATTGTTGGATTATAATATTGGAAACAATCAGCCATATCTATACTGTGGTAATTTTTTAATGGTTCTTTCCATTTTTCACCATTGTTTACCCCAATTCGGTAACATTTTTTTCCATTAATTTTTTTATCTTCTGAGATTATTATTCTTTGGACACCTGGGATTTCATTCACCCAATCAGATATAAGACCATCATAAGGATCTTTTGGATGCGTAAAGACTAAAACTGGTAAATTTTTACTTTCTTTAATTTCATCAATTTGATTTTGTCTCATATCCGCAGGACCAGATCCTTTTCTTTTTTTAAATTTTTCTAAACCTTTTTCTACCCCTACTTTTACAATTTTATCTTTTTTTGATATTTCTCCATAACAAGCTTGCATTAATGAAATTCCTCCGCCTACTTTTTCAGGGTATCTTGCCATTAACATCATGGTCATCCACCCTCCACAGGAATGACCTGTCATAATGATTTGTTTATTTGGAACTCCTTTTGAAACAAAAAAATCAATAAGTTCTATGTTAGCATCCAATCTTTTTTCTAGCTTGGGTATACCTTTATACGGAGCTTTAAATTTTTTTTTATTCCATAATCTTTTTCGGTCATCTCCTGCTAGCTTATTTGTACAGTGAAGATAAACCATTATTTCTTTTTCTTTAATTTTTTCTCCTACTAAAGAGGAAAAGTTTCTTATGCCATTTTTCCAAACACAATTATTTGATGGTTCATCATGATCAGCTTGTCCATGATTATAGATAATAATTATTTTATTTGATGGATCGTTAATATTTTGATCTTTTGCATAACTCATCTTGCTATTTAAAAAACCATTTTTAAGAAGCTGATCAGCATATACTGAAGTGCTAAATAATAAAAATAAAGTAAAAATTATTAATTGTTTTTTCATTTTTTTAATACTCTTCCTGCAATTGTTTTTAATTTATCTTTTGTTTTTTGAGTTCTTTTTTCTGGCGCAGTAATTATTGCAACATCCAAACAATTATTTGTAGGATCTTTTGGATCGATATGTTTTTCAAAATTATCTATTAAATTTTTAATCATATTTTTTGCTTTAGCAGCATTTCCTAAAAGAACTTTTATTACTTGTTGAACATCAACATTTTCATGATCTGGATGCCAACAATCATAATCGGTTACCATTGAAACTGATGCGTATCTTATTTCAGCTTCTCTTGCTAATTTTGCTTCTGGCATATTAGTCATACCAATTACATCTGCTTTCCATGATCTATACAAATTTGACTCTGCGTATGTTGAGAATTGTGGTCCTTCCATAACTATATATGTTCCTCCTCTTTGATATTCAATTTTTTCTTTTTTAATTGCCTCCTCGCAAGCATTCATTAACCCGTTAGATGTTGGGTGGGCCATAGAAACATGGGCGACTATTTCATCATCAAAAAAAGTTTTATTTCTTGCAAATGTTCTATCTATAAATTGATCAACTATTACAAATTTTCCTGGTGGCAAATCTTCTTTTAAAGAACCAACCGCTGACACTGAAACAATATCGGTTACTCCTAATTGCTTTAAAGAATCTATATTGGCTCTGAAGTTTATGTTTGAAGGATTAATAAAATGTCCTTTTCCATGTCTAGGTAAAAAATAAACTTCTTTGTTATTATAATTTGTTTTTAAAATCTGATCAGAAGGCTTTCCCCAGGGCGTATTTAGATCTAAGAGTTCTCTATTTTTAAATTCTTCAACATCATATAGTCCACTACCACCGATTATAGCTAATTTATTGTTTGCCATATCAAAAAAATAATTTATTTATTTATATATCGTAATTTATTATGAATTTAAAAGATTATATTAGGTCAATCAAAGATTATCCAAAAAAAGGAATTCTTTTTAGAGACATAACAACATTAATTAAAAACGAAAAAGCTTTCAAAGAGTGCATTGACCAAATAGTAGATAGAACCAAAAAATTTAAAGTAGATAAAATTGCCGCTATTGAATCAAGAGGTTTTGTTTTTGCATCAGCAGTGTCTTATATACTTAATAAACCTTTTATATTGTTAAGAAAAAAAAATAAATTACCTGCTGAAACTCATTCAGTAGATTTTGAACTAGAGTATGGAACAGCCACTATAGAAGTTCATAAAGATTCAATTAAAACAAATGATTCAGTTTTAATTATTGATGATTTAATAGCAACTGGAGGAACTGCTGAAGCTGCTGCAAAACTAGTTGAGATATCAAAAGGTTCAGTTTCAGGATTTATTTTTGTTATTAATCTTTTTGATTTAGGTGGTTGTGATAAACTTATTAAATCAGGATATAAAGTAGAAAGTTTAATCGAATTCCCAGGACACTAATTATTTATTCTAAAAAAAGATTTTTTTCCAATCATTGAATTTAATAATCCTAAAAAACGGTATAAATAATTTGTTCTTTTTTTCTTATTAAAAATTATAGTGAATAAAATTAATTTAAATAAAGATCTTATTAACTTTCCAAAAGAAACCTTTAAAGCTTTAACATACCCATCATTTTTTCTATGATAATAAAAATAAGACCACATGTAATGCCAATTTCTTACTTTAATAAGGTCTATTTCATTAGTTAAATCTGTTGAACTTTTAAAACCAAAATGATTAACAATTAGTTTTGAAGAAGAATAAACTTTTTCTCCACTTTTCTTTAAATATTTGCATAAATCAAATTCTTCAAAAAAAAGAAAAAAATTTTCATCAAATATAAATTTACTTTTGAATTTTTCTAAATTTAATAACATTGAACATCCAACTACCCAGTCTACATTTGAAAGATTTAAATCTTGGACATGATCAGCGTCTTTTAAGCTTAAACTACTATCAAAGAACCCAGCAGGTGCATAGGTTTCATTATCAAGATATTGTGAACCAATTATACTAAAATCTAATTCACCATTTAAATAAATTTTTAAATTCTCAAAATAATTATTTTCACAAACTATATCTGGGTTTAATATTAAAGCATATTTTGTATCAACTTTTTGTAAACCATAGTTATTTCCTCTGCCATATCCAATATTTTCACCAGTACAAAATATTGACACATTTTTGTATTTATTTCCGATCTGATCTTCGTTTAAAAATTTTGTTGAATTTTCAACAATAATAACTTTTATGCTTGGGTCTATTGAAGATAAACATTTTTCTAATATGCTTAATTCAGTTTTATATGTAACAATGACAACGCTTAAATTAGAAAAATTATTACTCATAAAAAAAGATAGATAGTTAAATATATACTTTTTTTTTTTATTAATGTAGAAATTTTATATGAATAAAATAGTTGTAACTGGTGGTCTTGGTTTTATTGGTAGTAATTTAGTTGATTTATTAATTAAAAATGGATTTTTTGTTATAAATATTGATAAAATAAGTTACGCTTCAAATTTTTATAACACCTTAGATTTCAAAAATAATAAAAATTATAAATTCTTTAAATTAGACATAAATAACAAAATCAAACTTTTAAAAATTTTCAAGAAATATAAACCAATAGGAATATTTAACCTTGCAGCTGAAACTCACGTTGATCGTTCAATTGACTCACCTGGACAATTTATTAAAAGCAATATAGTAGGAACATTTAATCTACTAGAGGCATTTAAAGAATACTCAAAAAAAAATAAAAAATATAAATTAATTCATATTTCTACAGATGAAGTTTATGGTGATATTTTAAAGGGAAGAACAAAAGAAAATTATCCTTATAGTCCAAGCTCACCTTACGCAGCCAGTAAAGCATCATCAGATCACATTGTTTTTTCTTATGTTAAAACTTTTGGGGTAAATGCAATAATTACAAATTGCTCAAATAATTATGGACCAAAACAACATCCTGAGAAACTAATTCCAAAAATGATTTATAATATAATAAATAATAAACCTCTTCCTATTTATGGTAATGGAAAAAATTCTAGAGAGTGGATATATGTCAAAGACCACTGTGAAGCTTTAATAAAAGTTTTTAAATCAGGAAAAACTGGTCAAACCTATAATATTGGATCAAATAAAAATTTAAATAATATAGAAATTTGTAAAAATTTATTAAAAGTTGCAAAAAAAAATATAAAAGTTGGTAAAAAAGTAAAAATAAAATTTATAAATGATAGACCTGGTCATGATAAAAGATATGCACTTGATAGTTCAAAATTAATAAAAAAATTAAAATGGAAACCAAAAACAAATTTTTTTGATGGAATTAACAAGACATTTAAATGGTATATGGACAATAAAAAATATTATAGATCTCTAAATAAAAAAGATATTATTAAAAGATTGGGGAAAATTTAATGATTAAAAAAGGAATTATTTTGGCTGGTGGCCATGGCACTAGAATGAGTCCACTTACTAAAGCGGTCAATAAACAACTACTTCCAATATATGACAAACCTTTAATTTATTATCCATTATCAATTTTAATGCTCTCAAAAATTAGAGATATTTTAATAATAGTTAACAAAGGTCAGCTGAGTCAGTACAAAAAATTATTACAAAATGGAAAAAATTTAGGTTTAAAAATTAATTTTATTGAACAAAACTATCCAAAAGGCTTACCAGATGCCTTCATTTTAGGAGAAAAGTTTATAGGAAAAGAAAATGTAGCTCTTATTCTGGGAGATAATTTTTTTTATGGGCAAAATTTATCTGAAAAACTACTGGAAAGTAAAAAATTAAAAAATGGTGCAAAAGTATTTCTTCATAAGGTAAGTAAGCCAGAACTTTATGGAGTAGCAAAAATTAATAATAAAAATAAAATTATTGGAATTAGGGAAAAACCAAAAAAATATTATTCAGACTATGCAATAACAGGCCTATATTACTTCGATAATAAAGTTATAAAGTACGCCAAAAGTTTAAAACCATCCAGAAGAAACGAAATTGAAATAACTGATTTATTAAAAAAATATCTATCAAATAAAAAACTTTCAGCTGAAATTATAGGAAGAGGTGGTGCTTGGCTTGATACTGGTTCAATAGAAGACTTTTATAAAACAAGTAATTTTGTTTCATCTGTAGAAAATAGACAGGGATTTAAAATTGCCTGCTTAGAAGAAATTTCGTTAAACAATAATTGGATAAAAAAAAAAGATATTTTAAATTCTATTAAATTTTATGGTAACTGTGATTATTCAAAATATTTAAAAAACCTTCTTTCTAGATGATCGTAAAAACAAAATTTAAAGATTTATTTATTTTAAAAAATAAATTATTTAAGGATAAAAGAGGTTATTTTAAAGAACTAGTTAAAGAAAAAAAAATAAAAAAAAAATTTCCTTTTATGGTAATGTCTTACTCTAAAAAAAATGTAATTAGAGGACTTCATATACAAACAAAAAAATCACAAGGAAAATTTGTTTCCGTCTTAAAGGGAAGAATTTATGATGTTGCTGTTGATCTTAGAAAAAATTCGAAAACTTTTGGTAAATTTTTTTCATGCATATTGAGTGAGAAAAATTCAAAATCTATATATATACCTCCAGGATTTGCGCATGGTTTTTGTTGCTTAGAAAAGGAAAATTATATTATTTATAGTTGTACACAATACAGACACGCTTTCAGTGAAAGAGCTATAAAATATAATGACAAAACGTTAAATATTAAATGGCCTTTAAGAAAAACTATAATTTCTAAAAAAGATCAAAACGCCCAAACCTTTATAGAATTTAAAAAACAATATTTAAAATGAAAAAAAAAATTCTACTAACAGGTGGTGATGGACGATTTGCTAAAATTCTAAAAAGAAAAAATAAAAACTTAGATATATTTTTTGTTTCTAAAAAACAATGTAATATTCTAAATTTAAATTCAATAACTAAGATCATAAAAAAAATTAAACCAAAAATTTTAATTCACTGTGCAGGTTTATCTAGACCTATGACAATTCATGAAAAAAATATTTCAAAAAGTATAGATTTAAATATTATTGGTACAGCTAATATAGTTAAGATATGTAAGAAGTTTAATATCAAATTAATATATTTTTCAACTGGGTATGTTTATGAAGGAATTAAAGGAAATTATAGTGAAAAAGATCCTGTAAAACCTTTTAATAACTATGGACTTTCAAAGCTTGGTGGAGAGTGTGCGGTGGCAATGTATAAAAACTCATTAATCCTAAGGATTACAATGACAAAAAAACCTTTTCAATACGATAAAGCGTACACAAACTTAAAAACTAATTTTATGTTTCACGAAGACCTTGTTAAAATTCTACCTAAAATAATTAATCAAAAAGGTATTTTAAATGTTGGTGGAAAATCTCAATCTGTATATTCCTTTGCCAAAATATATAACCCAAAAGTTAAAAAAACTAAAAATAAAGATTTTAGTAAATTGCCTCCTAATCAAACTATGAACTTGTCAAAACTTAAAAAGGTTCTTTAAATGTTACCTAAAATTTTTAAGCCAAATTATGAATATAATTTAATAAGATTTGGAAAAGATAACGATGGTGGTTATCTTGTTGAAAAACAATCTATATTTAAATCAAAATCATTAATTTCGTTAGGACTTGGTCATGATTGGAGTTTTGAAAAAGATTACTACAAGTCAAATAAAAAGCCTATTTATTGCTACGATCACTCTGTAAGTTATTCATCAATAAGAAAATATTCACTTAGATCGCTAGGGAGTTATTTCTTCAGAATTTTTAAGCCTAAATATTTTCTTAAAAAAAAATTCTTTTCAAATATGTTGGATGATATTTTTTTATTTGTTGATTATAAAAATTTTTTTAAAGACAGTAAAAAACATTTCAAGCAAAGGATTGGGCCAGGAAAAGACGGAGTAAATATAAATCATATATTAAATAAAAATAATATAGAATTGCCTGTATTTATAAAGATAGATATAGAAGGTTCAGAATATAGAATTTTAGACGAACTACTTAAATTTCAAAATAATATAACAGGTATTGTAATTGAATTTCATGATTTTGATATTCACATAAATAGAATTATCAAGTTTATTGAAAATCTTGAAATGGATTTAGTTCATATTCATCCACAAAATCCTGCTCCAATAAATGATTATAATATCCCAACTCAAATAGAAATATCTTTTGCTAAAAATCCAGAAAAAATATCAAATAATCCAAAAATTCCCAATGATTTAGATCAACCAGCGAATCCAAGCTTTAATGAAATAGAAATAAAATTTGCTAATGATTAATTACATCGTTTTTTAGTTTTCCAAATTTTTAATATTAATAAAATTGTCAGATATTGATTTATTATTTTTCTTAATATCGTCAAAAAAGTTCCAGGCTAAAACAATAACGGCTGGGAGTTTTTTTGAAATTTTACTTTTTGATTGAATAGGAATTTTAACACCTGGAATAAATTTTCCATGCTTTAACTTATTATCTTCAACAATGTAATCAATTTGTTTTGAAATACCAAAAAAATTTAATGCTGTTGTGGCTTTAGCGGGCGCTCCATACCCAACAAGATTTTTATTTTCTATTTTTAATTTGTTAATGTTTTCTATAACCTTTTCTCTTATTTTTAAAACTTTTTCTCCAAAATTTTGGTAAGTTTTATAATTTTTAATTCCATATTTCTCTTCTTCATTAATTAAATCATTTACACTTTTTTCAATTTTAATTTTTTTATCTTTTGAAACGTAAATTCTTAATGATCCACCATGAGTTTCAATTTTATCTGCCCTAAAAATTTTTACATCAAACTGATTAAAAAAGTTTTTTAATGATGTAATTGACCAATAATTATAGTGTTCATGGTAAATATTATCAAAAGTTAGATCTTTTAATGTATTCATCAAATATTGAACTTCGATAATTATTGTGCCTTTTTTGCTTAATAAACTTATCATACAAGCTGCCATTTCTTTCAAATCATCTGAATGAGCAAAAACATTTGATGCAAGAATAAGATCTGCATTTTTTTTTATTTTTTTTAAATTTTTCTTACTTAAAAAGCCATTAAATGTTTTAATTTTATTTTTATTTGCTAATTTTGCTAAATTTTTAGCTGGCTCTATACCTAATATTTTTTTAAATTTTAAATTTTTAAATGGTTTAAGAGCAACTCCATCATTGCTTCCTACATCAATTATGTAAGAATTTTTAGGTTTTAATTTAAATTCATTAATATACTTTTTTGCAGCTTTTTCGAAATGATCTCTGAAAACTTTAGAAGTTGAAGATGTATAAAGATAGTTTGAAAACAATTTTTTAGGATCAACTGCAACTGATAGCTGACAATTATGACAATTTTCACAATAATTTACCTCTAATGGATACAATTCATTTTTTTCATTTTTCTTTTTAAGTAAATTATTCGCTAATGGTTGATATCCTAGAGATAACACTCTTTTTAATTTTTTTCCTCCACAACATCTGCACTCAAATTTATAACAACTTAATAATAAATTTTTTTCCTTCTCATCAACAAATACATGTTTAATTGTGTGTGTTACTCCATAATTTTTATGCTCTCTATCTCCTCTTACTAAATTTAAAAAAGTTGTATCTTTAGTAAATAGCATTGTGTGAGCGACATTTGGTTTAATTATAGATAACTGACCTTCATTTACAACTTGCGTAATTTTTGGTGAATTCGGATTTAATATATCTTGAAATATCTCTATGATTTGTCCTTTTGTAAAAAGACATTTTTGTTCCTGCTGAGGATGATAGTGATTTGCTCTTATAGTACCTTTTTTTGAATCAACCAATCCTATCATATTAATTGGTTCTGTTAGTTCATGATTGCTAATTTTTCCTCTAGAATCTATAAATTCATTATTACCATCCCTAACATGCTCTAAATTTTTTATTAGATTTTGCTTTGACCATTTTGTTATCATTTCTTTTATACTTTCATCAAGCGCATAAAGAAATTTAAAACCAGTATCTAAAATTTTTTTATTTGATAATGAAAATCCTAAATTAGGAACCTCATCATTTGTTTCTCTTAACACGATCTTAGGATTATGTTTTTTACAAATTTCAGCTACATCTTTAACTGTTACTGTATCTTTAGTTAAATTATAAATTTCTGATGTTAAATCTTCTCTTTCTTCCATAAATTTAAAACATCTAGCAACATCAATTAGTGGAACTAAGCTTTTAATTTGTCTTCCTCCTGCGAATAATTTTAATAAACCATCATGAGACGCTAACTTTGAAAAGTAATTTACCATAATATCAATTCGTGCGGTATCTGTTGAATATCCGTATACAGAACCTAGTCTTAAAATTATAAAATTTTTTCCAGATGCTTTTAATTGTTTTTCATTAAAATCTTTTGATTTTCCATAAGCAAGAACTGGAAGTGTTGCTTCATCCTCACCTATATTCTTTTTAACTCTTTCAATACCTTCATATACTACATGTGTCGAAGGCATTATTATTTTACATTTATCGCTAATTGAATCAATAATATTTTGCGTACCTTCCTCAGCAACTAATTTTATTTTTTTTTCTTTTTCTGGACTAGTTTCGCTTTTAACTCTTGGGACATCTGTAATTCCAGCTAAATGATGGACTATGTCTGCATCTTTACAATATTTCTTAATAAGTTCTTTATCTAATATATCTCCATGAACAAAGTTCATATTCCAATTACGAATTTGATTTACTCTTTCAGAAATAAAACGATTATCTATAACTGTGATTTGATCATTCCAACTATACCCGGAATAAATTTTACATAGTTCTGTACCTATATAGCCAAGACCTCCTGTTATAACTATTTTTTTCATTTTATTTAATATCAAATCTATCAAATGGTAGCGGGAAGTGGGATCGAACCACTGACCTCGGGCTTATGAGTCCCGCGCTCTAACCAACTGAGCTACCCCGCCACTTGATTTATGTTGATTTATAATAGTTTTATATTTTGATTCAATACTTATCCACAAGTCATAATTCAATTGAATTAATGTTTTTCAAGGATACGTTTATCAACTATGAGAATTGAGGAAGAATTAAAATTAGACTACTCCGATGTATTATTTAGACCTAAAAGAAGCACTCTGAGAAGTAGAAAAGACGTAAATCTACTAAGAACATACCGATTTAAGTATAGTAAAAATGAATGGTCTGGTACTCCAATTATGGCAGCTAATATGGATGGTGTTGGAGAATTAGGTATTGCTGAAATATTAAATGAATATGGAATGATCACTTGTCTAACAAAACAACATGATGTTAAAAAAATTAAGCAAAATAAAAAAGTTAAATCAATGTTTCAGAATATTGCGATTAGTATTGGAATTAAAAAAGAAGACTTTCAAAATTTAGATAAAATAATGAAGGAATTTAATTTTTTTAAATTTATTTGTATAGATGTAGCAAATGGCTACTCTGAGCATTTTACAAGTTTTATTAAGTCAGTGAGAGATAAATATCCAACAAAAACAATTATAGCTGGCAATGTTGTAACAGCAGATATGACCCAGGAATTAGTGTTAAGTGGAGCTGATATTGTTAAAGTTGGTATAGGACCAGGAAGTGTCTGTACAACAAGAATTCAAACTGGCGTTGGATACCCACAATTAAGTGCGGTAATCGAATGCGCTGATGCCGCTCATGGATTAGGTGCTCATATAATTGCAGATGGTGGATGTACCTGTCCAGGCGATGTAGCAAAAGGTTTTGGAGGTGGAGCAGATTTTGTAATGCTAGGTGGAATGCTTGCAGGTCATGATGAAGGAAACGGTAAATTAGTAAAATCCAATGGATCAAAATTTATCGAATTTTATGGATCAAGTTCTGATATTGCTAATAAAAAACATTATGGAGGTTTATCAGATTATAGAAGTAGTGAAGGTAGAACTGTTAGAGTTAAATACAGAGGAAAAATAAAAGATACAATTTTAAATATACTAGGCGGTGTTAGAAGTAGTTGCACTTATGTTGGGGCCCCTTCTTTAAAACAATTAAGTAAATGTACAACATTTGTAAGAGTTAGCAATCAATATAATGATACCTTTGCTAAATAGAGGTTTCAATTCCAATAAATAATTTGTTATATTTTTTATAAAAATATTATTATTAATGGAAAAAGAAATTATTAATCAGTCAATACCAACAAAAATTACTGAGAAAAGAGTTTACGAAACTTATTGTAATAATTATGATTCTATTCATTATTTATTTGTCGAATTCCAATTCGCATGGATGCAGCAAGCTTATAAAGCTTTAAATGATTTAGATAAATATAATATTTTAGTATATTTGTATAAAGAAAATTTTGTTGAACTTAGCGAATTATTTAAAGTTAAATCTTTAAATGAATTTTATATAAATCCTAGATTTAATATAGATAAAATTAATATAATTCAAATATCTCAAAAACTTAGACTATCTAAAGAAACTACAAGAAGAAAAATTTTAGAATTAGAAAGTGAAGGGATATTAATAAAAAATAAAAAATCAATTTCAGTTACTTTAAAAGCAGGTTTGCTTCAAAAACCAGAAAATACAATTAATTCTTTTTCAAAAATTTTACAGTATATTTCATGGTTATTATATAAAGAAAAAAATGTAAGAAAATATTATGAAAAAGAATTTTTTATAAAAAAAATAAAAGAAAGGTTTACTCAAATTTTAGCAATTTTTTTGGAATACCAAATAAAATATATTTTAACAAGAAAAACGATTGCTAATAATGATACAGAATTGTGGTTTATTATTGGCTCTTTATTATACAACCAAGTAATGTTTTTAAAAAAGTCTGAAAAGAAAAGTCACTATCAAAAAGAGTGGATAGAAGAAGTTTTAAAAGTTGGAGATAAAAGAGGAATAAATGCCATGTCAATTAGTGATCTTACTGGTATTCCAAGACCAACTGTTATTAGAAAATTAAAAATATTATTAAAACAAAAAGATATATATAAAGACAATAACAATCTCTATTATATTAAAGAAGGAAAATTAATCACCGAATTAAACAAACAAAGATTACTTAATATAAAAGAGTTGAGCACTATAATTTCAAGAATTAATAATATTGTATTTTTTTCTTAAATAGAAACTATTACACCAGTCACAACTATAACTGCTGCAATCAATCCAAAAAAAATTGTTGATTCCAATTTTTCTTTTCTTTGTGCTAATCTTACTTTGTTTAGCAAAACATTTATATCTACTCTTTGTTTTTTTTCAGAATTTTTTAATGAGTGAAGTTCACCTTCCATGTTTTGGGTCTCAACTGAATTATCTGTGATATGCTCTCCACTCATATAATCCAAATTTAATCATAAATATTCGATCTGAACAATTAAATAATAGTCCAATTTGGGTTGGTAAGCAAAAATAGCCTATAATAGTTCTAAATTAGGAATTTTTATAATTTTTTTGATTAAGAGGCTTTGTTAAAATTTCAGCTTTGTATTTTTTTTTTTCTATTTCAATTTCAATTAAGTTTTTTTTTAAAGATTTTATATTTTCGTCAATTTTTACATAGCCAAAAGCTAAATTTTTATTAAAATTAAATGAAAAATTTCCTGAAGTTGTTCTTCCAATAATTTTACCATCTAAATAAATAGGTTCATCATGAAGAATTAGTGGTTCACCTGGTTTGGTATCTTTTAAAGTTAGCATTAAAAATTGTTTTTTTTGTTTTTTTTCTTTAATTTTAAGCAATGCTTGTTTACCAACAAAATCTATATTTTTTTTATAACTAATTACAAAATTAAGACCTGCTTCATATTGATTTTCTTCTGGTGAAATATCATGTCCCCAGTGTAAAAAACCACTTTCCATTCTCATAATATCCATTGCATGCATACCACAAAGACTTAACTGGTATTTTTTTCCGTTATTTATAATTAAGTTATATATCTCTTTAGCTTTATCTTTTTTAATATAAAGTTCGTAACCTAATTCACCCACATAAGATAACCTTTGGGCCCAAATTTTTGTATCACTAATTTTAATATATTTTGAAGTACCAAATTTAAAATTTTCATTTGAATAATCATCGTTGCTTAAATCTTTCATTAAATCTCTACTTTTTGGTCCAAATATACCGAGCACACAATAATCATCGGTAATATCTGATATTTTAATATTTTTGGATAAGTATTTTTCTATATGAAATTTATCATGCTCTCTATTTGCAGCCGCAGTTATAATTCTATAATGATCTTCTTTTAAACAAACAACTGTTAGGTCTGTCTCAATGCCTCCATCTTCATTAAGCATTTGAGTATAAGTGCATTTTCCAATCTCTTTTTTAATATTTGCTGTACAAATTTTTTGAAGTTCTTCATGTACATTTTTGCCTTCTAATTCATATTTAGAAAAAGGGGTTAATTCAAATAATCCAATATTTTCCCTTGTATTTTTTGTTTCAAATTCTGCTGATGGGTACCAATTTTGATAATTATAAGAATATTTATATTCGGCACTTTCTCCACTTTTTGCAAACCACATTGGTCTTTCATATCCTCCGGAAACTCCAAAACATGCTCCAGCTTTTTTTAACTCTTCATGATAAGGGAGTAGTTTTTGACCTCTTGAAGTTTTGTGTTGTTTATAAGGCCAATGCATTCCATATAAATCTCCTAAGGTCTCGGTTATCCTTTCTTTAATAAAATTTACTTCTGAGTGAAAATTTTGAAATCTTTTAATATCATAGATAAATAAATCTTCATTAATATGACCGTTCATTAACCATTCAGCGGTAACTTTACCTACTCCCCCTCCACTTCCAATTCCAATACTGTTTAAACCACAACATGCAAATAAATTTTTAAATCCTGGTACTTCACCTAAAAGAGTATTTGTATCTGGGGTAAAAGATTCCGGTCCTGCAAAAAATTTTCTAATTCCAGCTTTTTCTAGCAAAGGGACTCTTTTTAAAGCTGCTTCTAAATAAGGTTCAAAATGTTCAAAATTTTCTGGGAATTCACCATATGAAAAATCTTCTGGAACTCTATTAGTTTTATTAAATGCAGGAATTGATTTTCCTTCAAATATTCCTATTAACATTTTTCCCGCATCTTCTTTTAAATATAAACTGTCATCAAAATCTCTCAAAACAGGTATATTTTTTGGTAATTCATTAATGCCTTCGGTAATTACATAAAAATGCTCTGCAGGATATAAAGGAATACTAAAACCTGTATCTTCACCTATTTGTCTAGACCACATTCCTGTTGCAAGAACAATATATTCACATTCAATATTTTTTCCATTTACGATAACTCCTGCCACCCTTCCATTTTTTTTAATTATTTTTTCAACTGGTGATTTTTCAAATATTTTAACACCTTCTTTCCTAGCAGCTTTTGCGAGCAAATTTGTTACTCCTATTGGGTCAGCTTGACCATCACCTGGCATAAAAATCCCACCTAAAACATCTTTTTCATTAATGATTGGATAAATTTTTTTTAGCTGATCAATATTTAATACTTCAACATTCACATCATACAATTGTGCTGTGGTCGCTTGTCTTTTAAGTTCCTGCCATCTTCCCTTTTTAGTTGCAATCGATAAAGCTCCGTTCAATTTTAATCCACTAGAAAAATCTATTTCTTTTTCTAATTTTTTATAAAGTTCTAATGAATATTTTCTAATCTTTGTTACACCAGCAGAAGGCCCTAACTGACTAACAAGGCCGGCAGCATGCCAAGTAGTACCTGAAGTTAACTGATCTCTTTCAAGCAAAATAGTATCTTTCCATCCAAATTTTGCCAAATGATATGCTGTTGAACAACCAGTTACACCGCCCCCTATGACAACGACTTTTGTACTGCTGGGCAGTTCTTTATTCATTTAACTATTTTAAAGCTTCTGCAGAAGATACAAAAGAGTGACCAAAAGCATCGGCTACAGCTTTATAAGTAACATGGCCTTTACAAACATTTAATCCTTCAAGAAAATTCTTGTCTTCTTTTAATGCCTTTTGGTAACCGTTATTAGCAAGTTTGTTTAAAAAAGGGAGTGTAGCCTTATTTAATGCTATAGTTGATGTTCTTGGCACTCCTCCAGGCATATTAGCAACACAATAATGAACAACGTCATCAACAATATAAGTGGGATCTGCATGTGTTGTTGGCTTACTTGTTTCAACACATCCACCTTGATCAATTGCCACATCAACGATTACTGATCCACGCTTCATTAATTTCAACATATCTTTAGTTACTAATTTTGGAGCTTCTGCTCCAGGAATTAATACTCCACCAACTAATAAATCTGCCTCTGCAACTAATTTTTTTAAATCTATTTTGTCACTTTGTTCAGGAATTATTTTATCTCCAAATATTTCAGTTAATTGTTTTAATCTCGCCTCAGATTTATCTACAACATGAACTTTCGCTCTAAGGCCTGTTGCAATAATAGCTGCATTTTCACCTACAACACCTCCCCCTAAAATTACTACTGTTCCACCTTCAACACCAGGAGCTCCACCTAACAACAATCCTCTTCCCTTTTGATTTTTTTCTAAACAATGAGCTCCAGCCTGTACCGACATTCTTCCTGCAACTGCACTCATTGGCGCAAGCAATGGTAATCTTCCATTGTTATCTGTAACTGTTTCGTAAGCTATACAAATCGATTTTGAATTAATTAATCCTTGAGTTAATTCTTTTGCTGCAGCTAAATGAAGATAAGTAAAAACAATTTGATTTTCTTTAATCATTTTAACTTCATTTGACAAAGGTTCTTTAACTTTAACAATTATTTCTGCATCATTAAAAATATCTTCTGCTTTTTCCACGATTTTTGCTCCAACAGATTTGTATTGATTGTTATC
>CACPJJ010000011.1 GCA_902634305.1 uncultured Pelagibacteraceae bacterium
AAAAATGAAAATAGAATATTCGAAGGAGGCAAAAGATTTAGTTCAGAGAGTAAAATAAATAATGATACTTTGATATCAATAATAACTGTAGTAAAAAATAAATCAGAATATATTCAGGAGACAATAGATAGCATAAAAAATCAAAAATATAAAAATATTGAACATATAATAATAGATGGAGTTTCAACGGATGGAACTGTTGAAATAGTAAAAAAAAATATTGATTCTATTGACTATTTTGTGAGTGAGCCAGACTTGGGAAATTATGATGCTATCAACAAGGGTATTTCATTATGTACAGGCGACTTGATTGGAATAGTGAATGCGGATGATATATTATTGCCAGATGCGTCTCTTATTTTACTAGAATACTATAAAAAATATCCAGAGATTGATTTTTTTTTTGGATCAGTAAAAAAACACTGGGGTACGATAAGTGGATATTATCCTAAAAAAATTAATTATTCTTGGTTCTTTTATACAAGTCATTCAACTGGTTTTTTTTTAAAAAGAAATGTTGCAAAAAAAAATGGGAAATATTCTCTAAAGTACAAGTATTCTTCAGATTTTGATTATTTCTATAGATTAATTATCCATAATAAATTTAAAGGAATGGCAACAAAAAAAGATGAAATATTTGGAATTTTTAGACCTGGTGGAATATCAGCAACACTGAACAAGGAAGACCATTTTTTTGAAAAAATTCAAATTAGAATTGATAATAATCAAAATAAAATATTTATTTTTTTAATGTTAATTATTAAGTATGCAATTAATTTAAAAAGCAAAAATCGAGTGAAATTTAAAAGATTAATTAAATTTTTAAAAGATAATTTTATTTAAAATTTTATTTTTTTTTTAATCTAAAATAGACTGCAATAGGATAAATATCTTTCAAATCATATTTAACTAACTTATCAAGAAAATAATCCATAAAAAAAGTAATTGTAAATATTAAATAATTCAGAAAAGGTATTTTTTTTGTGAAATCTGAAAGCATTGAATAACATAGACAAAACGGTCCAAAGCCTAAGTTTTTAATATTTATAATTTTATATTCTGTTTTAAATAGCTGTATTAAATAAGGTTTCGTAAATCTTAAATAATCTGATGGCGCTGCATGAAATCTATATAAAAAAGGTGTAGATCCAATTAAAGATCCATTTTTTTTTATTATTTTGGAAATTTGTTTTTTTGCATTTTTGATATCAAATATATGCTCTAAAACGTTAAATAAAAAAACATTATCAAAAAAATTTTTTTTTATATTTATATTTTTATTTAGATCTGCTTTTATAACTCCTTTTTTACTTATATGTTTATCACTAAAATAAATCTTATTAATGGATTTATTGTTTATTAGTGATGAAAAATTTTTTGTTGATGATGGTTCTGCGCCAAATTCGATAATATTGCCACTAAGTGACAATTTTTTTGTTTCGTAATTTTGAAGAATTCTACATAAACTTTTATTTTGAGATATACCTTTTATAATTTCAGTGAAAATTTTAATTGAGTACATATACTAAGCTAATACTATATTTTTTTAATATTTTTTTTATACCAATCTATAGTTCTAATTATAGAAGTATCTAAATTAAAAATTGGTTTCCAATTTAATTCTACTTTTATTTTATTATAATTTAATCTCTGGTTTTTAATTTCTGATTTTGAATAATTTTTTACTATGAAATTAGGTTTTTTATTCATAAGATTGTATATCTTTTTTACGATTTGAAGTGTTGTAAAATTATATTTTGAACCAATATTATATATCTTTAATTTAGAAGAAGATTTTGATAAAAATTGATATAGCATGTAATATGCTCTTGAAACATCTTCTACATATATATAATCTCTTTTTTGTTTACCAGATGATCTGATCAACAGTTTTTTGTTATTTAAAATTGATAATATAGTTTCAGGAAATATCCTTTTCAAATTAAGATCATATCCTCCAAATATATTGGCAGATCTAATTATTCCTACTTTAATTTTATATGTGTGGCTGTATGATTGGCAAATTAAATCTGAGCTTGATTTAGAGGTATCGTAAGGGTAGCTTGCATCTAATTTGTCGTTCTCTAAATAAAATTTTTTCTTAAGTTCTCCATATGCCTTATCAGACGAGCTATATATAAACGGAATTTTTAATTTTCTTCTTCTTATTGCCTCTAAAAAATTAATCGTACCAAATACATTTATTTTATAAGTCTCATATGGATTATTAAGACCTTTTAAGACTTGTGTTTGTGCACCTAAGTGGAAAATTCCTGAAAAATTATATTTCTTTAGAATTTTATCTACAACTTTATAATCACAAAAATTTCCTTTTTCAATTTTTAAGTTTTTTGTATTTGAAAAAAAATGTTTTCTATTTGATTTATAATCAAGGATAACTACTTTTGATTTTTTTCTTAGCAAAAAATTTACCAATGAAACGCCCAAAAGACCAAATCCTCCGGTTACTAAAAAGTTTTTTTTCACAATTAATAATTTTTATAATTTAAATAATATTTTTTTATATTTTTTTTTTATACTTATTAAATCTATTTTTCTATCAATATTAAAGAAAAAACCTCTGTGTATGTATGTTACTATTTTATTATTATTTATTAGTTTTTTTATAAATTGATTTTCTAATTCATATTTGTTGTTATAAAAGTTCTCAAATAATTTTTTTGAAAAAAAATAATAACCTATATTTATTGGCTCTTTCATAATTGGCTTCTCATTAAATTCCACAATCTTTTCTCTAATTATTTTAAGATGTCCATATTGAGAATTAATATATTTGCCTGCAATAATAGCTTTCTTATATTTTTTATAAATTTTCAAATATTGCTTTAATTTTATGTCTGCGATTCCATCTCCATAAGTGACTATAAAATTTTCCGAATTAAAAAATTTGAGTGATTTTTTTATTCTTAACAATTTTGATGATTTTTTCCCAGAATCAAATAATACAATATTAATATTGTTTCTATCTACTTTTTTAACTTTGCTTTTGAAAACTTTTACATTTTTATTTAAAAACTTTTTTTTTTTTTTAAAAAAATTTAGAAAAAATTTTTGTTTAAACCCCATTGGCAAAACAAAATTATTTATCCCATTTTTAACAAAAGAAATTATTAGATTTTCTAGCAAAGATCTTTTGTTGAGTTTTACTAATTGTTTAGGATGTTCATTTATCTTTGAAAATCTTGAACCCATCCCACCAATTAATATTATTGCAAAAAAATTATTAGAAAATTTCATTATTTAAAACACTTTTATAAATATCTATGTATTTTTTAGCAATAATTTCTGAAGAAAAATTATATTTAACAAAATCAACACATGATGATTCAAAAAAATTTTTTTCTTTCTCAATTTTTTCAATAATCCACTCTAAACCTATATTAAAATCATTTTGATCCATATATTTAGAAATATAACCAGTTTTTTTATGTACAATTGCATCTTCCAGGCCTGTTTCTTTAAAGCCAATAGTGGGTATCCCACATGATGCAGCCTCTATAGCAACTTGTCCAAATGCTTCCAGGACACTAGGTGCAACCAAAACATCTGCAGCTGAATAATAAGTTTTTAAAATTTTTGGATCTCCATCAAATGATTTATTAACATTGATTATATTGCTACTTTTAATTTGATTGTCAATATTTTTTCCAACGTTTAAGAGTATTATATCTTTTTTTATTTTTGAAATGTGCTCAAAAAAAGATTTAATATAATTAAATCCTTTCCTTAAATCTTTAATGCCGTTAGTGGACATAAAAAGTAATATGATCTTATTTTTTGGTAAATTCAATTTTTCTCTAGCATAATTTTTATTTATAGGTTCCCATTCTTTTATATTTATTGCGCATGGAATGAATGAGGTTGTATGATTTTTAAATAAATTGCTTTGTTGAGTTTTATTTTTTAACCAATTACTTATGCATACAACATATTTTATTTTTGATTTCCAATATTTTTTTTTTTGGTTCCATATATATTTATTTAAATCAAGTCTTATCTCATCATCTCTCTTTGGAACATTATTGTATCCAAATTTATTTCTATTATCTTCAGTGTAATGTTCTCCACCACACATAGGCCACATATCATTAAATGTCCAAACAATTGGTACTTTCAATTTTGAAATCTCTTTTATAGAAATGAGTTCATTATTTATCCAGTGTAAATTTATAATGTCAGGATTAATTTTATTAATTTTTGAAATTAAATTGCTCTTTAACAAATTTAAAGAATGTGAATATTTACCATCGTGGCCATAAAAATATTTTTTTTGTCTAACTATTTTAATTTTTAATTCATTTAAAAATTTTTCATAATGAGATTCGGGACCAATAACATTTTTATCATTACTTAATTTTTGACCAACTAAAACTTTTGAATCTTGGCCAATTTTTATCATAGAATTATGAAGTCTCATCATGGCTATAGCTGCTCCACCAAGTGTATCAGAATAACCTAAATGTAAAATTTTCATTAATATTTATGATTAAAATTATAATCTAAATAACCATCCATTAAATTTTTTTTATTGTATTAATTTTATAATTGGTGGGTGTTAAGGAGATTATTTTTTTTGCATCATCTTCTAGTTTGTAATTTTGAAATAAATCATCCATTTCATATTTTTTAGGTGTGTTATCGTTATATCCATCAAGTCCAGCTAGATAAATTTTTTTAGCTTCACCACTTGTGGATATACCTAAAGCATAAGAAATAGCTAGTGAATTTGGCAAAACTACATAATTTTTTTCAAACTTAAATTTTTTATTTTTTACTTGCAGCCCAAAATCTAAAACATTTTTAGATTTAATTTTAGATTTAATATTTTTTGAAAAACTAGAATATGGAGTAATTAAATATTTGTTAAATTTTTTATATTTATCAATATCAGAAAGTAGCCTTAACGTGTGACAAACAATATGGGCAAAAATATATTTTTTTGGTATTGGATTAATGGCATTTAAAACTAAAACAATTGGTTTGTATTTTTTTATAAATTTAATTATTTTATTTTTATTACTTAAAATCGAACTACCGGGGCCTACTATTAATACATCTTTATTTTTTATTACTCTATTGGGCTCCCAATTACCTTTATTTACATTTTTATAAAATTTTTTACCTAATGATATTAGTTCATTACTATATTTCTTTCCTCCAACACTACTTAAATAATTTAAGTTGTAATAAATATCTTCCGTATCAAACAAATTTGTACCTAACATTTCTTGAACAAAGCTTGGATGAATAGAATTTAATCCTGCATAATAATAGAAAGGATTTGAACCCCATTTGTATTTTTCTTTTATTGGATCAAAATAATCTTTAATTAATTTTAATAGTTTAACCAATTTATCATTGCCTAACTTTTTATTTTTAAATTCTAATATTGCATATTCAGTTTTTGTATTTCCAGGACCTCGCCCCATTCCAGTAACAGTTGAATCTATCCATTCAACTGAATTTTTAAAAGCTGAAATTGAATTTTCTAAAGCTTTACCCATGTTATCATGAGTGTGTATGCCCATTGGTCCTTTCCAAAATAACCTTATTTTTTTTATTATCTTTTCAGTCTTTTCGGCATCAAGACTTCCTAGGCTATCTGCAAAGTATAAAATATCTGCTTTTGCTTTTTTAATATTTAAAACTGAATTCTTTATATCTTTGAAAGATAGCTCTGGTATTTGCATAATATTAACTCCAACTTTATATCCAGATTTTTTAAGCCAATTAATTAAAGGTAATACATTTTTTATTTCATTATGATGACAAGCTATTCTAATTAGTGAAATTAAAGAATTTTTTTTAGGTCTAAAATTTATTTTGGCTAATGAAATAATATCTTTACTATTAACAAAGTCTGCAGCATTAATCATTATTCCAATCTTCAAATTTTTTGGAATTTTTAAACTTTTAAGAAAACTTTCATCAGAATATGCACAAGGTCCTTTTGTTCTAATTTTGTCTATAAATCTAAAACCTATCTCGACATAATCAACTTTTATTTCATCCATCACCTTAAGATATTCATTGATTAAATCTTTATCAAATTGCCAGTTATTGTAGTAACCACCATCTCTTAAAGTGCAATCTAGTAATTTTAAATTTTCCATTTATTTTTTAACTGCATTTAATTCTTTATGAATTTATTTATTTATATAGGTTAAAACAAATAATACAAAATTATCTACTAAAAGAAAATATTTTATATATTATGAATTTATGACCCCAATTATAATTATTCCAGCAAGGTATGGATCCAGTAGATATAAGGGAAAACCCTTAGTAAAAATTCTGGGTAGAGAGATGGTGCTTAGAGTTGCTGATATATGTAAAAAAGTCGTTAAGAAAAATAATTTATATATCGCTACTGATAGTAAAAAAATTGCAAAAATTGTTAAATTGGCTGGTTACAATATAATTATGACCTCAAAAAATTGCCTTACTGGAACAGATAGAACTGCTCAAGCATCGAAGAAAATAAAAGGAAATATAATTATAAATGTACAAGGTGATGAACCAACTATTAAACCTGGGGATATAAAAAAAGTAATTAATGCAAAAAAAAAATTCCCTAATCATGTAATTTGTGGATTTGATAAAATAAATAAATATGAAAATCCAAAAAATAAAAACTTACCAAAAGTTGTTGTTAATTCAAAAAATGATTTAATATATATTTCTAGATCTTCTATACCTGGTTCAAAAAGTGAGGTAAAAAACAATATTTTTTTTAAACAGGTTTGTATATATGGATTTAATAAATCTCAATTAATTAAATTCAATAATAAAAAAAAAAAAAGTAAAATTGAAAAAATTGAAGATATAGAAATATTAAGATTTTTTGAATTAGGTGAGCCAATTAAAATGGTAAAATTAGATTCTGGATCAGTAGCTGTTGATGAAATCAAAGATGTAAAAAAGGCAGAAAAATTTTTGTTAAAAAAAAAATAAAGTGGAAAAAAAAAATAACTATATTTTAATTTTGGGATCTAAACCTTTGGCATTTATTCCCAAAGTTGAATATAACTATATATATGCTGCAAATGGTGCAGTCGAGGCTGCTAACAAATTTAAAATGGAAAATGGTTTAAATTCAAAGGTTATTTCAGTAGTGACAGCTCCTGAATTCTTAAGAAATATGGAAGTTCAAAAAAGAGTTATAAGTGCTTCTCCTAAAATATTAATATCTAGATTTGGTAAAATTGAAGTTAATAATTTTGACATAAATAAAGATTTAATATACGAAAACTTATCGAATTTCCAACAATTAAAAATTCAGTCAAAATTTTTTAAATTTAATTTCTTAGATGTGTTGATGAAAGAAACATTTTATGAAGAAAGTTTTTTGAGAAAAGTTAAACATATTTTATTATCAATTATAAATAATAGACTGATTGGTGTATCTACGGGATTTTTTTGTATTCTTTATGCTCTATCAAAACATAAAAATTCAAAAATAATTATTTCTGGAATAGGAATGGCTGGAGGAGGACATTATTACAATTTATCTTCGAACAGATATACCAATAGGTCTAAAGTAGACCAAAAATTAGTCTTAAACTTAAAAAAACAATACAAAAAAAATTTAATAACAACAGATAAAAATTTATCTGAAAATGGTAAAATTGATTTATGGAAAGAATGAAATATAGTTTTTTAAAATGAAAAAAAAAAAATTTATTGACCCTTACATAAAGGTAAAATCAAAAAAAAGTAATGAAGTATTCCAGCTTTTTCCAAATACCAATATTCCAATGCCTTCAGAAATTGAAATAAGTGAGTCTGGAACTTGTAATAGAAAATGCTCTTTTTGCCCTAGAAGTGCACCTGATTATAAAGATATTAAGGAATTCATACCAACTGAATTAATTGTTAAACTTAGTGAAGATTTAGCTCAATATAATTATAGTGGTACTTTAAGATTTTCAGGTTTCGTTGAACCATTGTTAGACAAAAATATATATAATTTATTAAATATTTGTAGAACAAATTTACCAAAAATAAATATTGAGATAGTAACTAACGGAGACGTATTAAGTATTACAAGATTAAAAAAATTATTTACAAGCGGATTATCGAAGCTTTTAATAAGTGTTTATGACGGACCTGAAGATGCTTTTAAATTAGATGAAATGTGTAAAAAAGCTGATTTATCAAATAATCAATATTTTATTCGACATAGATATTTACCACAAAGTCAAGATTTTGGAATTACCCTAAGTAATCGATCCGGAATGATGGAAAATACTGAGTTTAAAATTCCAAAACTTGAAAAAACATTGGATGCACCATGTTACTATCCTAGTTATACTTTTTTTTTAGACTACAATGGAGATGTTTTAATGTGTCCTCACGACTGGGGAAAAAAGAATATTTTAGGAAATTATAAATTAAATGATTTGAAAACTATCTGGATGTCTAAGATTGCTCTTGAGACTAGATATAATTTAATTGACTCAAATAGGAATTTTAATCCTTGCAATGTATGCGACGTAAAAGGTACATTTATTGGTAAAGACCATGCCAATCACTGGAAGGTAAATAATTTAAAATAAATATTTAAAAATAATACAAACATTTAGTTAATATTATTTATTATATTTTTCAATTGTTTTAAAAAATATTTCTATATTTTTACTTATCGAGCTAGCTCCATTCAATCTTAATATTGGAATTTTTTTAAATTTAGCAAAATTAATTACTGACTTATTAAAGTACATTATTTTTGATTTTTTAATTAATTTATTATCATATAAAAAACCATCAGCTCTTAATTTTGATCTTTTCAGACAAATTTTAATATTTGTATCAATTAAAACAATTAAATCTGGATTGGGAACTAATTTTAAATAACTTATTTGTTTTTTTAATTTAAATTTTAAATTAGTTATACTTTCAAAATTAAAAAATATTTTTTGAAAAAAACCTTCATCAAAAACGTTAAATTTAAATTTAGAATTAAATAATTTGGCTCCCAAAAAGTCTATTTCAAAATTTTTTAGCATTCTAGACTTTCTTTCAATTGTATAATTGGTAGTATTAATATAATTTTTATATAAATATAAAATTTTATCATATCTTTTATTTTTTTTTAAATTGTTCCTCAAAAACAAGTTTAGATCTTTATATTCCTTATTAAAAAGGAAGTTAGATTTTATCTGTACATTTTTTATATAAATTGAATAAAACATTTTTTTTATTAGATTTATTTTTGTTTTTTTTTTTAAATATTCAAATAGTAAAAAATCTTTAAAACTTCTCGTTTGAATATGATTATTTTTGCTCTTTTTTATTTTTTGATTTAAATGATTATAAAAATGAGTCTTGCCTGAAGCTGGTAAACCAACAATTTCAATATTTAAATTCATAAAATTTTAATATCTGTATTTTAAACAATAATTTTTGATAATTGCGAATCTAAACTTTTATACAATGGATCATTAAGAATAGAAAAATTATTTCTTTTTTCAATTTTTTTATTAAAATATTTCACGTAACTTTTTTCATCCATTTTATATAAAGCAATATCAGGCAATATTTTTGATTTTCTCAAATTATTATTTGTCTCTTTTTCAATAAGGTACAATATTCTTTTAGCAAGAATAATTTCTTTGTTATTTAGTTTTGTTTTTAATTTATGAAAATTTTTTATTAAATTAAAATATTCTTTTTTATTTTTTGGTTTAAAAAATAAATCTTTATGGAAATATGGTGCATCGCCAGCTATAATTGATCTTTTTCCGTGGCAAGCAAATTCAAGTGAAATGGTAGAAACACAATTAATTAAATTGTCAGACAATTTAAATAATGTAGAGTTATTTATTTTTTCTGGACACATAATCACGTTTTCTAGTTCATTTTTGTATCTGTATATTATTTTTTCTATGATGCCTTCTTCGTGATATTGAGACCTTGCGGGATGTGGTTTTATAATCCAAAAAGTTTTTTCGTTATTGTTCCTTATGAAATTAATTGTTTGTAAAAACTGATCATAATAATCTCTAAAAATCATATCGGCACATAGATGTGGGCTATCTGAAAAACAATGAAGAGCTAATACATTCACTTGATGATTTTTTTTTATCTTATTCATTTTTTTTGTAAATTTTACTATTTTGTTATCTTCATTTAATCCATAAACCTTTTTAATTGTATTAATTGGAACGTAAGATCCATATAATTTTCCACCTTTCCTAAGATTGTAAAACTTTTCAATTTTATTAATGCCTATTTTTTTAATATTTTTTTTAATATTTTTTTTTCTAATTTTAAAAGGACTTGTTAAAGTTTCATTATGACTATTAAATTTTTTAATAAAATTATAAGCAGTTATAAAAGTTTTTAACTTAAATTTAGTTCCATATCTTGAAACCAGATTTCCATAGGATGTAAAGCTCATTTGAGTTGAAACTATAAATTTAATATTATTTTTTTTTACTAAATAGTCTATAAAGTGAGTTTTTAAAATTCCAATCAGAAGTAATTTAAAAAATTTTATTTCATAAATTGAAGGATTAAAAAATTTTAAGTCATACCTGATGTAAATATCGTAAACTAAATCTCCTATTTTAATTTTTTTGCATTTAAAATTTTTTATTAACCAATTAATTTTGTCATCTACGAATAATGTTTTAAAATAAAATACTAAAAGATCAAAAAAAGAAGCTAACAATATAAAAAAATATTTAAAACTTTTCAATTTTAGATTAATTGAAAAGTTTTTTATATCCAAATTGTTGTAAACTGGAATATTTTTTTTGTCATTTACATCTGAAACTATGTATGCGTTACAATTATATTTTTCTTTAATAATATTAGTGAGTATTAAAGACCTTAAATTTGCGTCTGTCTGTATTCTATCACTAACTAAAATTCCATAATTTTTTTTGCTTTTGGAGTATTTAAAATTAAATGGAAAAACCTTTTTAAAATTTTTAGTTTTTATTAACATTAATTTTATTCTTTGATTATTACTTTCTTTTTTTAAAAGATGATGAATATACTTTTTTTAACAGATTTAAATCTTCCATGTCATCTAAATCAATTGCTCTATATCTTGGTAGTTTGTGACCAAAACTTTTTTTCGAAAAAATAAATTTTTTTTTTAACCATGATTTAGTTGTTCCCCAGTAAAATTGACCTGCATCGTGATAAATTTTTTTTAAATCTTGAGTTCTTGTTTTGTAGTTTTTTTTATCTATCATTGTAATTTTGCCATTATTTATTTTTAGTCCTCTTTGAGGAGGGTGCCCAAAACTTGTAACGGATATTACAAAATTCCAAAAATTTTCCTTAATTTTTTTATAACTAGAAATCAAATCTTTTTTATTCAATAATATTGATGATGGATAAACACAACAAACATATTTTGGATATTTGCCATCTCTATTTTTTAAAAAGTTTATTGTATGATTAATTACTTCAAAAGTACCAACATGATCATTTGATAAGTTTTTTGGTCTAGTAAAATAAATTTTTGCCCCAGCTTTTTTTGATATATTTTGTATTTTACTTGAGTCTGTTGTTATAATTATTTCATCAAATATTTTTGTTTTCTTTAATATTTGAATTGTATGATGTATCATTGGCTTGCCACAAATATTAATAATATTTTTATTTTTAATTCTTTTGCTTCCTCCTCTTGCTGGTACAATTGCTACTATCATTTATTTAATTGAATTAATCGTTCGTATAATAAAATTTTGTTGATTTTTTGATAAACTCGGGAAAATTGGTATTGAAATACATGTATTATAATATTTTTCTGAATTTTTTAAAAAAAAATTTTTTCTTTTATAAAATGGGTGTTTATAAATAGGCATATAGTGAATATTAACACCAAGCCCTTTTTTCAGTAATCTTAAAAAAATTTTATCTCTTATTTTTTTTATGTTTTTTTTAAGTAATATAATAAATAAATGATGAGATGATTTTGAGTTTTTAGATATATTTGGATATACAAATAAATTATTGTTTAGTTTTTTTTTAAATATCCTAAAAATTTTTATTCTTTGATTTATAAAATTATCTAACTTTTTTAGTTGTTCAATTCCAATTGAAGCCTCTATCTCGTTCATTCTATAATTATATCCTAATTTAATTTGTTCATAATACTTTGGTCTTAATTTTTTATTTTTGAAAACTCTCTTAATACCATGCTCCCTATAAAGCATTAAATCACTATGATAATTTTTACTGTTTGTTGTTATTATTCCTCCCTCAGCAGTAGTTATTGACTTCACTGGATGAAAACTAAAAACACACATATCGCTAAATTTACAATTTCCTATTACATTGTTTTTATACTTTGCTCCCAATGCGTGTGAAGCATCTTCGATAATTTTAAATTTATATTTTTTTTTTAGTAAATAGATTTCGTCCATTTGACATGGATTACCAGCAAAATGAACAACTATTATGGCTTTTGGAACTTTGTCTTTTTTTTTTGCTTCTATAAGTTTTTTTTTTAAACTTGTTATGTCTAAATTATAGTCATTTAATGAAATATCTATAAATTCAATTCGTGCTCCACAATAAGCAGCAGCATTTGCACTTGCAACAAAGCTAATTGCTGATGTCCAAACAACATCCTTTTTTCTAATTCCTAAAGATAAACATGCTATGTGTAAACCACTTGTTGCACTATTAACTGCTACAGCATATTTCGATTTACAATAACTAGATATTTTATTTTCAAATTTTTCAACCAAGGGTCCTTGGGTTAAATAATTTGACCTTAAAACTTTAGAAACTGCGTTTATCTCCTTATAATCTATTGTTTGTTTTGAATAATTAATCATTAAAATTTTCTAATTTTATTAAGTAAATTTTTTTTAAAAAATTTAAAATCCTTAGAATAATCAAAAAAAGTAATTGCTAACCCATCTGTTTTTGATTTATAGATTGTGTTTATTTGTTCTAAAACAGATTTCTTATCTCCAATTATTGTATAAGATCCTAATGAACCTGAGACCCTTTGTTTTATTTGATTTAAATATGAAGCAAGAATTTTTTTATTTGACCATTGTAAATTTTTTACAAAATTATCTACAGCTTTTATATCTTGATTTTTATTTGAATATTCTTCATAAAATTCTTCTGCTTCTGCTTTTGTTTTTTTTACAATTATATGAACTGGATTATAAATTTTAATCTTTCTTTTTGAATTATTTTTTAATTCTTCATTAACCCTTTTAAGTGTATCGAGTGAGTTAAACATGGTTAAAAGTATATCAAAATGTTTTTTTGCAAATTTTCTTCCATCTTTTGAAAATGCTGCTGAAATTTTTACAAATTTTTTATTTAAAACTTTAGGAAAATTTTGCCCATTTTTAATCTTAAAATAATTTCCATTAAATGAAAATTTATCTATATCTGGATCATTTAATTTATTAAAAATTTTTAACCATTCCTCTCCATATTTATATCTATCAGAGCTAGATAAATTAAAATTAATATTGAACATTTCATATTCCTCTTTATTCCAACCACATACAAAATTCATCCCAATCCTATTTTTTGAAAATCTACTTATAGAAGTTAAAGCTTTGGCTGCAATAATTGGGTGAATATAATTTGCATGTATAGTTGAAAATAAAAAAATTTTTTTAGTAATTTGAGATAATGCCGATGCTAAAGATAATGTTTCAAATGTATTTTTATGTGGGCTAGTTTCTCCTCCCCAGTCACTCCATCTGGCTACTGGAAGCAAAAAATCTAATTTACAATCATCTGCCATTTTAGCTAAATTTATGATTTGTTTTGTTTCGGCCTTCCATCTATTTTTACTTTTAGTTAATGTTGCGCCAGAGCTAGCATTAAATGCGAATAAACCTACATTAAATTTATTTAATAACATGTAAAAATTAAATCTATAAAGTTGAGTTGACTTTTAAAGTACATTTTTAAAGAATTCTAATATTAATTTTGATCTTACTTTAAAACATGCTAATAATAAACTTGTATTTTATAGTTACACAATTCTTTTATCATAAAATAAAATAAACTATGAGCGATAAATTAATTAATAACTTTTATAACAAATTATTATTTAATTTAAAATTTTCTAATAATTTACTATTTAAGGATAATTCTGATAAATATTCATATAACTTTGTATATCAAAAAATTAAAAAACTTCTTTTCTACTTAAAAAAATACAAAAATAAAAATATTATGCTTATGTCAGATAAGAGCATTGGATATTATATTGCGGTGATATCTATAGTCTTTTCTGGTAACACGTGGATACAAATATCACCAAATATTCCAAAAACCAGAATTAGGCAAATAGCAAAAATTTCAAATTCAAAAATAGCAATTATTGATAGTAGTTTTAAAAAAAATAAAATACCAAAACTAAAAAGTGTCAAAAAGTTAGAATTAAAGAAAATTTTTAATCAAAATAAATATAGTGAAATTAAAATTCCTAAAGTAAATAAAAATAAAAATGCAATGATTTTTTTTACATCTGGTTCAACAGGATTGCCAAAAGGAGTACAGATTACATATGAAAATTTTATAAGCTGTTTAAATCACCAAATAAAAAATTTAGATTATACTTTACAAAAAGAAACTTTTTCTGATTATCATGATAACTCTTTTGTGATGAGTCTTGTGGTAATTTTTCCAGCTATAATCTTAAACTCTACCATTTCTCCAATTAATAAAACTATAGATAAATTCTTTCCTTCAAATCATATAACAAATAATAAAGTATCAGTATTAATCACTGTTCCTTCGTTTATGTTATTCATGAAACAAAACTTACCAAATAAAAAAATCTATATTAAAAATATTATATTATGTGGAGAAAACTTTCCACCAAACATACTAAAATTAATTAACAGTAAATTTTCATATAAAAATTTGTTCAATTGCTATGGATCAACCGAAACGTCCCCATGGGCCTTTTTTTATAAATATAAAAAAAAAGATAATAGTCTTATAAAAAAAATGTCTCAAATTCCGATTGGAAAGCCATTTAAGGGAGTAAAAATAAAAATAGATAATGAAAAACAGCTATACATTAGTGGAAATATTATTTCTCCAGGTTATCTAGATAAATCAAAAAAACTTGATAAAGGAAAATTTCTAAAAATAAAAGGTAGAAAATTTTACAATACAGGTGATGTTGTTGTTAAAAAAAATAACTTATATTTCTGCAAGGGTAGAAATGATACTCAGATAAAAATAAAGGGATATAGAGTAGACACTACAGAAATTGAAAAAGTAGTAAAAAAATTAAAAGATATAGATTATACATATTGTTATGCTAATAATAAAAATAATTCGAGTTATCTAGTTTTAATTATAATAAGTAAATTAAATCTAAATAAATTTGAAATAGTTAAATATTTACAAAAATTTTTACCAGCCTACATGATACCTCAGGAAATATTAATTTTAAAAAAAATTAAATTTAATAAAAATGGTAAAGTTGATAAGGCTTATTATAAAAAAAATTACTAAATAAAAACTTTGAAAAAATATTTTGACAAATCAGATAATTTCTTAATTTTTGCAGATCTTCAAAATCTGATGTTTAAACATGATATTAAGCTAATTAATAAAAATATAATTGAACTGTTTAAAATATTAAAAAAATTAAAAAAAAATTTAATTTTACCTACCTTTAATCTGGAATTTCCAAAAACTAAAAAAACAAATTTTGACATTAAAAATATTAAAACAGGCTATTTAAACAAATTTCTTTGTAAAAAATTTAATTTTAAAAGAACATCTAAACCAATGTACAATTATGCATTATATGGGCCCAAAACAAAAAAAATCTTAAATTTAAATCAATCTACAGCATGGGGAAACGATTCTGTAATAGGATATTTGGTAAAAAATAATTCTTATGGACTTGGAATAAATATAGATCCAAAAATATTTAATTGGTTAGTCATTCATTACTGTGAAGAAGATGCAAGAGTTCCCTACAGATTTTATAAAAAATTTTATGGATATAATACATCAACCAAAAAAAAAGTTATTGAAAAAATGTATGTAAGAAATTTAAAAAAAAATAAAATTGAAGATGGATCTAAAATAAATAAAATTTTAATAAAAAAAAGGATAATAAAAGTTTTAAATTTGGAATATTTGATATTTTTTTATTACCTTTGGGAAAATATTATGATATTGCATCTAAAAATTTAAAAAAAAATAAATATTTCTTGGTAAAAAATGTTAAGTAAAACTCATCAAACTTTAGTTAAGCTTTTTCCAAGACTGAAAAAAAATAAAATTAAAACTACTGATGACCTCGTTAAAAAAGCAATTTTAGATTCTATGGATTTAGTTACTTTAATTACTAGACTTAAAAAAAATTATAAATTTGATATAGATAAATATCAAAAAAAATTTAACAAATTTACAATTAAAAATTTAGATAATTTTTTGAAATAGTTTTAAATTCCATCGACACTCTGTGGGGTTTTAAATTTTATTTTATCGTAATACTTTTTCATATTTAAATATATTGGATTTTCTATATTAAATCTTTTTCTTTTTAAATTGTTTACCAATTGAAGTTCTGCTGCTGTTCCTGTAAGAAAAACTGTATCTGCTTTTAAAATATTATTTAGCTTATAATTCCCAACATTTACCTTTATTCCTAGCTTTCTTGAAATCTTAATTACCGCTTGCCTAGTAATTCCATTTAAGGCAGAATCAGTTTTGGGAGTATAAAGTTGATTATTTTTTATCCAAAAAATATTACACGCTGTTGTTTCTGAGATTAAACCATTTGTATCAAGCATCAGGCAATCGTCATATCCATTTTTTTTAGACTCAATTCTTGCTATCACAGACGATTGGTAAGAGCCTGAAGATTTGGCTTGAATAGGGAAAATTTTTTTATTCAATTTTGGCCATCTTGAAATATCTAGACTTATTGCTTTTTTTGAAAATAAAGTTCCCCAACTCCAAGTTGCAATTGCTAAACACGATTTACAATGTGTAGTATCGGGTGACATTGAGTGAGTTGATCTATAAAGAATTGGTCTAATATAGCCATTTATGGTTTTATTTTTTTTTATTAAATATCTATTAATTTCACTAAACTTTTTATTGCCGATATTAAGATTTAACCTTAAAATTTTTGCTGAATTAATAAATCTTTTAAAATGATCTTTCTCAAACAGAGGTTTGTTATTATATATCGCTATACCTTCAAAAACAGAAGCAGCAAAGTGTAAAGAATGATTTAAAACGTGAATCTTGGCTTTTTTAGTATCAATAAATTTTCCATCAAAATAAATTTTGCCTTTAATTTTAGAAAAATCGATCAATTTTTTTGATAACGATTGTTTTTGCCATTATTTTTGGAAACGAAAAATACCAAAGATTCTCTGCTACCTTTTTCAACTTTTGTTACTTCATGGGGATAATCACAATCACTGACTAATAAACTTCCATACTCAGGCTTATAGTCTATGAATTTCTTAGTATTTGATTTGTTATATACTCGATAAAGCCCTCCTGAAAAATCTGTTCCAAATTGAATAACACATGCTGCCAAATAGTCTGGATTACTATCTTTATCTAAATGATATCCAACAAAACAGCCTTCGGTAATTTCATTGTACTGAGCTCTTCTTATATAAACTTCATCATTACAATTACATATTTTTTTAATAAAATTTAGTATTTTTTTTGATGATATAATTTTAATTACTTTTTCTGTAAATTCGTTATCTACAAGTTTTGGCTCTTTTACATCTGTCATAAATCTTCCAACTAATAAATGATTCTTTTCTCCAGCATCTCCAATTTCAATAAATTCTTTATTTACTTCCTTACAATATTTTCCTAAATCTGAAATTTCTTTTTTTGAAAAAGGAATATCTTTAGTTTCAATGTAGGCCGTACCATTAATTTTATAATTTTTTGAATATGAGTTTGTAATCATTTAATATCTGCCTCTACCATATAGCACGGGAATTTTATTATTCAATCCATAAAAAATCTTCATTTTTGAATGATCAAATGCTAACACAAATAAGTTTTTAAAATTTTTTGAAAATAAATCGCCCATTGTAGTATATTCTGCCCCTTGCTCTATTGCTAAGTCTAGATAGTCACTTTTATCTAATGAAGGAAACCATGAAGAATAAAGATGAGATCTAGACTCTGCAATTTCTAAAATTTTTATTTTAAATTGTAGATCGTTTTTCATTTTATTCTTAATAACTTCAGAATTTTTTTTTACTTTTGCTTCCCATACTTTTTTTGATGAAAGTTCTTTGACTATTGAACTACATTTTTTTACATTTTTGATTTTTTTTGAAAGTGATTTAGAACTTTGGTCAATTTTTTTTAGAAAACTATTTTCGGTTTCATTTAATCTTTTACAATTAAGCTTATTAAATCCTTCAAAATCACCATATAATAAATTAATATTTAACTTAATACCTTCTCTCTTAAATAATTTGTTTAAATCGCTCAAAATACTAACAAATCTCTTTCCCATCAAACCAATTCCAGATCCTAATTTTTTAAATGTGTATTTATAGAGATTACCACCAACTTTTACATGTTCATAATCTGGGCATAAGGGGGTTACAATATTTATTTCTTTTTTTTTCATTAATTCAATTAATGTAAATCTGTCTGAAGAGTTTATATTTTCTAGGTCTAAACTATTTTGTAAATTTTCAAAAAAACTATTTAATTTAACTATCTGATTAATTTCTTTATCATAAATTAATAAACTGAGAAGAGATGGATTGTAGCCAAGAAACTTAATGAAATTGGAAAAATTAATATTATATTCTTTTTTACTTTTACCCCTTTTTTTTTGTTTAATATCTAAATTCTTTTGATTGTATTTTTTTTTTATTAATTCCCAAAATAAATAGTTTCTGTAGTTTTTCTTTATATTTTTAGTTAGTTCTTTTTTGAAAATTTTTTTTAAATTTTCTATTTTTTTTTCTAAATGAGATAAATTAAGTTCTTTATAATTAATTTTTTTTTGCTCTCTTATAAATGTTAAAACTTTTTTTGAAACAGCTGGATCAATGTATATATTATAATTATAATTTAACATTTTTTGAAAATAATTTTAAAGAATTATCAAAAATAATATTTCCCGATGAAGGAACGTGAACATAAATTAAATTTTTAAATTTTCCGTATTTTTTTTTTAAATTCAAAATTTTTTGCTTTATTTCTAATGGTGTTCCAACTACAAATAAGCTCTCTGCAATTTTATTTAAATTATTATTTTCGCCAAAACATCCGATAATTTTATTTTTTTTTAATTTTTTATAAATAATCCTTAAAACCTGCATATATGGAGAGTTTTGATTAAAAACTTTTTTTTTATCTTCTTTATTCTTGGTAACAAATATGAATCTTGCCACTCTAATTTTTTTTAAAGCCTGTTTTTTATCTAATTTTGTATGCTTAAGGTAGCTTAGAATATGGTTTTCAATAACTTTCTCATCACAAAAATTAGAGATAACTATGCCCCAACCTTTTTTCGCACAATTAATAACATTTCTGGAATTGGGATTTAATGCAGGCATTATATATTCTAAGTTTTTTCTATTTTTGTATAACTTATCAAAATATCCTAAACCTAAAATCTTATTCCCATACTTTTTTGAAGAAATTTTAAAATTTTTTGAATTTATTTTTACAAGATCTTTTGAATTTAAAAGTTTTTCAGTTAATTTTAAAATTTCAAGTGTTAAAAAATAATTATTTTCCTCAATTAAATTATTTAATTCTACATCGGATCTATTGCTTCCAGAGCCTATGCCCAGAATCAACCTTCCTCCTGAAAGATTATCTAAAAAAGCAATTTGTGCAGCTAATATTGAAGGATGATAAAAGTTTAGATTTGTAGTTAAAGTTCCTAATTTTATCTTATTTGTTAGTTGAGAAACAGAAGCTGCCATCATTAAACTTGAGGCAACTTTTTCATGTTTATCTGCTATATGTTCGCCAAAATAGGCCTCTTCTACATTGTATTTATCGCATAAAGTAATTGATTTTTTAATATCATCTAGAACTTTGTGAGTTTTTGTTTTTTTTGGATAACAAGGTATATAAAAAATGCCTTTGCTCATTGAAAAAATCTTATACTACTATTATAGTTCATATCAAGATATATAATTAACATCACTACTTAAATCTTAACTCAAATGCAAAACTTTAAATTTACAAAATGTTTAAGGGATCTATTTAATTTAAATAGATCTCTCACAGGTAAAGGAACTCTTTTGACAATAAAATATTTTAGTAAATTAAATCCAGAATTAAAAATTTTAAAATTTAAATCAGGAAAAAAAGTTTTTGACTGGAAAATACCACAAGAATGGATAATTAAAGATGCCTATATAAAACACATAAAAAGTAATAAAAAATTTGCAGAATTTAAAAAAAATAATTTACATTTAGTTGGTTATTCTAAGTCCCAAAAAAAAATTATTGATCTTAAAGATTTAAAGAAAAAAATACATGTGTTGGATAAAATTCCAAACGCAATTCCATATGTTACATCCTATTACAAGAAAAATTGGGGATTTTGTATGTCTAAAAATATGCTTAATAGGTTGCCAAAAGGAAAGTACTTAGCAAATATTCAATCAGAATTTAAAAATGGACACATGAATGGTGCTCACGCATTATTAAAAGGTAAAGTTAAAAAAGAAATTTTATTTTCTAGTTATATATGCCATCCATCTATGGCAAATAATGAATTGTCTGGACCAATATTATTAAATTCTATATTAGATTTTTTAAAAAAAAACTTTAAAAAAACATATTATTCTTACAGATTTGTTCTAATGCCTGAAACCATTGGTTCAATAGCTTACATTTCTAAATATCATCGTATTTTAAAAAAAAATACTATAGCTGCATTTAATTTAACATGTGTGGGTGATGGAAGATCTTATAGCCTAATAGAAAGTAGAAATGGAAATACAATTTCAGATTCAGCTTTAAAATGCCAAATTATAAAAAAAAATAAATTTAAAATATATTCTTTCCTTCAAAGAGGTTCAGATGAAAGGCAATATTGTTCACCAGGAGTTGATATTCCAATGGCAACATTTTGTAGATCAAAATTTGGAGAATATAAAGAATATCATACAAGTTTAGATAATTTAGATTTAGTGAAAGAAAAATATCTAAATGAGTCGCTCGAAATTTTTAAAAACATTATTAGTTGTTTTGAAATGGGAATATATCCAATGCCTACTTTCAAATGTGAGCCAATGATGAGTAAAAGAAACTTATATCCATCAATTTCAAAAGCTGAAAACTATTCTCAGAATATTAAAGATAGGATGAATTTTATTGCATATTGTGATGGTAGAAATATTTTTGAAATTAGTTTGAAAACAGGAATTAAATTAGAGAGACTAATAGAAGAATATAAAATTTTAAGTGAAGCAAAAGTACTAAAAAGAAAATTTGAAAAAAAGAAAAATTTATAAAGTAGTTATAATAGGTTTAGGAAAAGCTGGTTATTTATATAGCTTAAAAGACAATAAATTTATTTCACACGCGGAAGCAATAAATTTATCTAAGAATTTTAAGCTAATAGCAGGTGTTGATAGTGATTTTAATAAACTAAAAAAATTTAAAAAATCTTATAAAGTTAATACTTATAAATCATTAAATATAATGGTTAAAAAAGAAAAATTTGATTTAATTGTAATTAGCGTAACAACATCAAATCAATTTAAAGTATTAAAACAAATATTAGAGCTTACCAGAAATAAAATTATACTTTGTGAAAAACCATGCACTGGAAATCTTTCTCAAATTAAAAAAATTTCAAATTTACTAGAAACAAAAAATTCGAAATGTTTTGTTAATTTTCAAAGATTATACTTAGACTCAAGTAAAAAAATAAAAAAAATTTTATCTAAAAGAAATAATATTAAAATAAATGTAACTTATTCTAGTGGTATTTTAAACTCAGCTAGTCATTATATTTCTTTATTTTTAAATTTTTTTGGAAATAATTATACTGTTAACAAATTAAAGTTTAAAAAAAAATTGTCTAAAGACTTTGCTGCTAATTTTACTATTAAGTACCCGAAAAAAATAATTAACTTTAAGTATAAAAATAATTATAAAAAAGTCCATGGTGCATTTGAAGCAAAAAGTAAATTTTTTCGTTTAAAATATATGTCTGGTGGACATAAAATTTATATTAAAAATTATAAGTCAAAAACTTTTAAAAAAATTAAGCCTGATATTATATTATCTCAATCAAAAGTTTATGAAGAATTATATAAAGAGGTCAATAGTAAAAAAAGCAACTTGTCTTCTCTGAATAATGCAATACAAACAATGAAGATAATTGAACAAATAAAATGAAAAAATTGGCAATACATAATGGTAAAAAAATTATTAATAAAATAATTCCTCCTCATAATTCTATAAAAAAAGAGGAAGTTAAAATAGTTAATAAAGTTATGAAGTCAGGAAAACTTTCTCAGTTTTATGGTACATGGGGTGATGGATTTTATGGTGGTAAATATGTTAAAAAATTTGAAGAAAATTGTAAAAAATTTTTTAAAGTTAAGTACGCAATAACGGTTAATTCATGGACATCAGGTCTAATATGCGCTGTTGGTGCTTTAGATATTTCTCCAGGTGATGAAATTATTGTAACTCCATGGACTATGTCAGCAAGTGCTACTGCAATTTTAAATTGGAATGCGATTCCGGTATTTGCAGACATAGATCCTGAAACTTATAATATTGATCCTAAAGATGTTGAAAAAAAAATTACGAATAAAACAAAAGCTATAATGGCTGTTGATATATTTGGACACTCTGCCCCATTAAAAGAATTAAAAAAAATTGCAAAAAAATATAATTTAAAAATTATATCAGATTCAGCTCAAGCCCCTGGTGCAAAATATTATGGGAAATATTGTGGTACAATCGCCGACATAGGAGGAATTAGCTTAAATTATCATAAACACATAAATACTGGAGAAGGTGGAGTCATATTTACAAACAATAAAAACTTAGCGTTAAGAATGTCTCTTATCAGAAATCACGCTGAAAGTGTTATAGCCAAAAAAAAAATAAAAAAAATTAATAATTTAATTGGATATAATTTTAGAATGGGAGAAATTGAAGCAGCAATAGGAATTGAACAATTAAAAAAATTAAAATCTATTATTTATAATAAACAAAAAATTGCATCAATACTTACAAAAGGTTTGAAAAAGTTAAAAGGTATAAAGTTACAAAAAATTCAAAAAAATTGTACTCATGTATATTATGTTTATCCAATGCAAATAAATAAAGAAATTTTAGGAATAAGTAGAGAAAAAATTTTTAAAGCACTAGAGGCTGAGGGCATACAAGGTTTGCAAACAAAATTTACAAATGTTCATAGATTGCCAATGTTTAAAAAAAGAATTGCCTATGGTAATAGTGGATACCCCTGGAGAATAAATAAAAAATTGAAATTCAAATATAAAAGAAGCTCCTGTCAAGTAGCTGAAAAACTTTTGGACGAAAAATACTTAGGTATTCTATTATGCTCTTATAGCTATAGCGAAAAAGATGCAAAAGATATTGTTAAGGCTTTTAATAAAGTTTGGCAACAAATTGATCAATTAAAGTGAGAATTTATATTAAATCTAATAAAGTTATAATTAAAAATTTTGAACAAAAGGATATTAATGATGAATATCTTAGTTGGTTCGATGGAAAAAATAAATCCCTAAAATACTCAAGACATTACAAATTAAAATATAATCGAAACATTTTATTAAAAAATTACTTTAAACTTAAAAACAAAAAAAATTTTTTTTTATCAATATTTGATAAAAAAAATAAATTATTAATTGGCACAATGATTATTTATAAAAAACCCAGTAATAGTTATGATATTGGAATTCTAATAGGAAATCCAAAATATCAATCTAAAGGGTTTGCATACGAAAGTATGTTTTTGTTTATTAAATATGCCTTCAAAAAGTTAAATTCAAGAATTGTTACTGCTGGCGCATTGTCAAATAATTTATCAATGATTAATCTTATGAAGAAATTAAATATGAAAAAAAGAGTTAGAATAAATAGTTATTCTAAAGTTTACGAAATCAGAAAATATCTTTAATGTTTGGGAAAATTAATAAAACTGTTGGAATTGTATGTAACGATGCTGGCTCTGCAAATATAATTATTCACTGGGTTATAAATTATAATTATAATTACTTAATTAAGGTTTCGGGCCCGGCAAAACAAATATTTCGCGAAATGTTGCCAAATAAAAAAATTAATTATGATTTAATAAAACTTATTAAAAAGTCAGATATTATTATATCGGGCACTAGTGCTAAAAGTAATATTGACCATAAAGCTAGATTACTATCAAAAAAAAATGGGAAAAAAGTAATTGGGTTATTGGATCATTGGACTTTGTATAAAGAAGGATTTACTTATAATAACAAATTTAATTTACCTTCAGAAATCTGGGTTACAAATAAAAAAGCATCCACAATAGCCAAAAAAAAATTTAAAAATTCAATAATTAAGATAAAAAAAAATATTTTAGAAGAAAAAATTAGTAGTATTAAAAAAAAAAATAACAGGTTTAAAAACTATTTATATTTACTAGAACCGCTAGATAATAATACTGAATTTTTTATTTTAAAAAAATTTTTCCGCTTCTTAAAAAAAAATAATCTAGAAAAAAAAATTGAATTAATATTTAAAGTGCATCCGAGTGAAAATTCAAAAAAATATTTTAAATTTATTAGATCAAATTATTCATCAAAATTTAAAATATTAAAAAATAACGACATTATTGAAATAATTAGATGGTCAGATATTGTTTTTGGTTTAAGATCTTATGCTTTAGTGCTTGCCCTCAAAGCTAAAAGAAAAGTATTTACTCTGTTGCCAATTAGAAATTTTAAATTTACACTACCTTACAAAAAGATTAATTCTTTAAATAGAAATTCACAAAATTATATAGTAAAAAAAATTAATGATATCAAAAATTAAAAAGAACTACCTGTGGTTTATAGTTTTAAAAATTTTGATTGTTCCAACTTATGATTTTATTTGGAAAAATATTATTAATATTCATGGAAGATTGTTGAATTTTCTTTGGTTTTATAAAAAAAAAAAAATTTTTTATAATCTAGACCAGAGAAAACCTATTTATAAACTTGAAAATGTTGAAGAATTAAAAAATTTATCTTCAAAAATTTTACGCGCATGTGATAAAAACTTTTTAAAAAAAGTAGAGGAAGAAATTAAAACACCAACATATGTAAATATTAATGAAAGTAATAATGGTGAAGATAAATATTTTGCTCAAATGTTTGACCGGCTAGATGAGGATACTAAAAATGAAATAATTAAATTTGCTTCATCTGATTTAATGATTTCGACTGCTTCTAATTATTTAAAGGTTTTTCCAATACTTTCTAAGATAGCACTTACCTACCACATTCCTAGAAATTATGAGAAACAGAGAGGAGCAATGATGTTTCATAAAGATGAGTTTGGTTATAAGAGTATGGATATATTTATAGCGATAAATGATATTGATAGTGAAACAGGTCCATTAAGAACTGTAACTACTAAGTTTGACTCTTTAGGTCCTTTTGCAAGAATATATGATGAAGATAAGTCAATGATAAGAGGTAATAGAGGAAAAATAAAAAACGAAGTAATCAATAAAAAAAAAATAAATGAAATTTCAATTGAAGGTAAGAGTGGAACAGCAATTCTAATAGACAGTTTTAAATGTTATCACTCAGGAGGTCATTGTAAATCTAAACCAAGAATTTTATTAAGAATTTTGTATGCTACAATTGACAATCTATCTCTTCCTCCAATCGATATAATGAATAAAACTACAGATAGCTTTTTAAATACAAATATGAACTATAAAGAAGATAAATTTAAAAGATTTTTTTTCAATAAAAGATCAATTTTTTTTACTAACAAAAAATTAAGTAAATTTCTTTATCAATTTATGAGAATATTTTGTTTTAAATTTTAAAAAATATATTTAAGAATTAAGTTATTAAGTAAATAAAAATTTTTCTGAAAGGTTTTTAAATTTAGGTGAGAAGTATAGAATATCAACCAAAAATAGATGGCCTACGAGCCATAGCTGTTTTATCTGTTGTTTTTTACCATTTAAAAATAAGTTATTTTGATGGTGGATTTATTGGAGTTGATATTTTTTTTGTAATAAGTGGATATTTAATTACTTCAATAATTTTATCAGATAAAAAAAGAGGCACTTTTAATTTTAAAAAATTTTTAATTAAAAGAATTAAAAGATTATTGCCTGCAATTGTTTTTGTATCACTTTTGGCAATCTGCTTTGGGTTTCTAATACTCAGTCCAGATGATTTAATTAATTTTTCGAGATCAATTATTACGTCTATTTTTTTCGTTTCTAATATACTTTATTGGACAGAGAGTAATTATTTTAACCAAATTTCAGAGTTTAAACCTTTTTTGCATACATGGTCCTTGGGTGTGGAAATGAGTTTTTATTTAATATGGCCATTAATATTAATTTTTTTAATTAAATTATTAAAACAAAAACAGATAATTTTTTTTATAATTATTACATCAATACTGTCACTGATATTTATAGAATATATTTACACAAAAGGATTGGTTTTTGAAACAGATCTCTTTAAAGGATTTTTTTATGGCAAATATATTTCGGATACATTGTTTTATAATGCCCCATTTAGATTATTTGAATTCTTTTTTGGATGTATATTGTGTTTTATTCCAAAAAAACAGTATAGTGATTTAACTAATCAAAGTTTTTTTATTTTAGGATTAATTTTAATTTTTTGTTCTATTTTAATTTTAAATTATAAGTCAAAAATTCCTGGTATTAGCTTGATACCAGCAATGATTGGAACAAGCTTTATAATATTTTTTAATGAAAAAAGTTTTTTCAATAAAATTTTAAATAATAAAATTATGATAGGAATTGGTCTAATTAGTTACTCGTTATATTTAATTCATTGGCCACTAATTTCTTTATACAAATATTATAATTTAGGGGCACTAGGATTTTATGATAAAATTATAATATTAATTTTATCTTTTTTTATCTCTATATTAATGTACTTTTTTATAGAAAAACCATGGAGGTTTGATTATTCTAAAAATAAAAAATTCTTTTCAGTAATAATATTAACTTCGATCATCGGGTTTTGTTTTTTTACAATTAATCAAAATGGATTTGTCGATAGATTAAATGAAGCAGAAAAACAAATGTTATATAAACTTAAAACTACAGCTAAAGATGAATATTGCAAACCTCAAAAAAGTGTTTTTAAGAAAGTAACTGAGAAAGTTTGTGTAAATGGTGATGAATTAAATGCAGATATAATTTTAATGGGAGATAGCAATGGAAGAATGTGGTTTAAGCCTTTTGCAGAATTTTCAAAGCGAAATAACTATAACTTCGTTAATTACTCAAGAATTTGTAAAAACTTTCCACACCCATCAGATTTTAAATATTTTTTGATTCAAGATTTTATTTTTAAAGATTTCTACAATTGTTCAGAAATTGTTACAAATGCTGAAGTTTTAATTATTGGCAATGCTTGGTTTAATTATCAATTTTCTAAATATAACAAAGAAATAGCGGAGGGCTTTATAAACAATATAAGTATAATCAAAGAGAATAAAAACTTTAGAAATATTAAAAAAATATTGGTTTTAGGTCAAATACCCGCTTTTTCTAGCAATAATTTAGACATAACTTCTTGTTTAACTAGACCAAAATTTTTTAAGAAAGAAGTATCTTGTAAAAATTATTATAGAGATAGTTTTAAAAAGAATAATTTTTTAGAAAATATTAAAAATTTAAATTTTGAATTAGAAAGATATGTAAATGAAAAACTTGCCAATGATTATTCGGTCTTATTTATTGATCCCACAAAGGACTTATGTAACAAAAATGAATGTATGCATGTTAGTGAAAAAAACGATTATTTTTATAAAGATAGCAACCATATTTCAAATTATGGTGCAAAATACATTTTTAACAAAAATAAAATTTTAATTGAGGAATTTTTAACAAATTAATTAATGAAAATTTTAAAAATTAACAAAAAACTATCCTTAAGCAATAATAGAAAGCCTCTTCTAGTTGCGGAGATATCTGCAAATCATGCTGGCAGCAAAAAAAGTTTTCTAAAGCATATTTTAGAAGCAAAAAAATCAGGTGCAGATATTGTAAAAATTCAAACCTATGAACCTGAAGATATAACATTAAAACAATTTACAAATAAATTTAAAATAAAAAAAGGAACTTGGAAAAATAAGTATTTATGGAATTTATATTCTAAAGCTCAAACCCCTCATGCTTGGCATAGTGATGCTTTTAAATTGGCTAAAAAAAAAAATATAACTTTATTTAGCACACCTTTTAGTGAAAGATCTGTAAATTTTTTAGAAAAATTCAAAGTACCAGTTTATAAAATTGCATCCTTAGAAATTACCGATCTAAATTTAATTAAATGTGTAGCAAAAAAAAATAAACCAATCATTTTGTCAACTGGCGTTGCAAATTATAAAGAGATTAAAAAGGCAATAAATGTAATTAGAAAGTTCCATAATAAAATTATACTTCTTCATTGTGTCTCCGGCTATCCAACCCCAATTGATGAAATTAATCTTTCTAGAATAAAACTTCTTAAAGAAAAATTTAAAATTAATTTTATTGGTCTTTCTGATCATACATCCTCTTATGAAACATGCTTAGGTTCAATTTTTTATGGAGCATGCATTATTGAAAAACATTTTAGCTTAAGCAAAAAAACCTTGGATGGTGGATTTTCTTTAGGACCCAAAGATTTTTCAATCCTTTCAAAAAAAATAAAAGATTACTATAAAATGAGAGGTGATAAAAAATTTAAAATTAATGATTCAGAAAAAGAAAGTTTAAAATTAAGAAGGTCTATTTTTGTAACAAAAAAAATGAAAAAGAATGAAAAATTTACAAGGAATAATATAAAATGTTTAAGACCTTTTGTTGGTCTAAATTCAAATTTATATGAGAAAATTATCGGAAAAAAGTCCAATTGTAATATTCAACTTAATTCACCACTTAAAAAATGGATGATTAAATGAGTTTTGTAAAAATAAAAGATTTGAAAGAAAGTTATAATTTATTCAAAATGAATGCACATAAAGATGCTAGGAGATATTCATTTAGTAAAAAAAAATTTAATTTTAGTGAACATCAAAGATGGTTAAAACAAAAAATTAAATCAAAAAAAGATAATTTATATATTTTCAAATTAAATAAAAACACTATTGGTTATATTGGAGAAAAAGAAAAATACAAAAAAAAATATCTATCTTGGGCAGTAATGCCAAATAATAAATTTAAAGGTTATGGTACAAAAATGTTAAAAAATTTTCTTAAAAAAAAAAATCAAACATTTTATGCATTTGTACATAAAAAAAATACACCATCAAAAAAAATGAGTTTAAAACTAGGTTTTAAGATTATAGAAATGAGAAAAAATTTTTATTATCTAAAATATTTAAAAAGTTAATTTTTTTGATTTAATAATTTTTAATTTATGCATTTATTTATTGTAGATCTTTTTATAAGTTTAGACACAGTTTCCCCGTTAGTGTCTGAATTAAATAAAAAGGGAGAAAAAACTAAAATTTGTTTTGTGAATCCTTTGCAAGATTTTAGTAATCATAAATTAATTGAATATTTGAATAAATCTAAACTTAATAATAATCACGGTATGTTGTGTTTAGGAATTTATAATAGAATTTATTTTTTTTTATTAAAATTAGTTATGAACTTTCCTCTAATAATTTTAAAGAGATTAAATAGGCTATGGACTATTATATACAAGAAAAAAATATTTTTTAATGAAAATCAATTAACAAATTTTCTTAATAAAAATAAATTTAAGAGTGTTACATTAGAAAATAGTCTCCCTGAAAAAAAGAAAGAAATAATTATTAATGCTTGTAATAAAGCAGGTGTTCCAATTTTTTGCATTGCCTCAGGTTTATTTACAGTAAAAAAAAAGGAAAAAATAAATATTGATTTTTTCGAAAAAATTGACTTTTTTTTGACACCAAATTTATTTGCTCCTTACAATAATAGTATACTAAATTCAAAAAAATTTTTATTATCTGGATCTCCAAGATATGATGATAATTGGATAAAAAAATTAAAAGAAATTTATAATTATAATTATGATATTAAGAATAAAAAATTAAAAATTGCATACTTTACAAGATCAAACTCTTACAACTTTGATGAGCATCTTAAATTAATAGAACAAATAAAAAAAATTAAAAATGTTGAAATAAAATTAGGAAATAAGCCAAGAGAAACGGTGCCATTGAAATTGTCATTATTTAGTAGAGATGAATTAAATACTTCTGAATTAATCTTATGGTCAGATATAGTAATATCTTCTGCAACTTCAGTTTTAGTGGAGTCAATTCAAAGAGACAAACTAACTATTTGCCTGGAGTATTTGACGCCTGAAAAAGATAATTATGCTAGTTTTTTTTCTGATCACAGCAAAGTAGTTTGTATTGCAAACTCTAGCAAAGATGTAATTAATATAATTAATAAATTCTATTCAAATAGAAAATTCAAAGTTATTGATGAAAAAGATGTAGATTTATTTTTAGATTCTTTTATTAATAGGAAATACAGGGGTTATAATATTATTGAAAACACATTAAAGTATTACTTAAAAAATAAAAACCTTGTATAAATTCAAATAAAAAATAAATGCTAAATAATAAATCAATACTAATAACTGGTGGTACTGGTTCTTTCGGAAAATCTTTTGTTAAAATAATAACAAAAAAATTTAAAAAAATTAAGAAACTAATTATATTTAGTAGAGATGAATTAAAACAATTTGAGATGGAGAAATTATATCCAAAGAGTAAATATCCTTTTATAAGGTTTTTTTTAGGAGATGTTAGAGATCAAGAAAGAATTATTTCTGCTGTTGAAGGTGTTGATTACTTAATACATGCGGCTGCTTTAAAACAAGTTCCTGCTGCTGAATATAATCCCTTTGAATTTGTAAAGACAAATGTTTTGGGTGCTCAAAATATAGTTCAAGCATGTCTTCGTAGCAATGTAAAGAAAGTTATATCTTTATCAACTGATAAAGCTGTATCACCAATTAACTTATATGGCGCCACTAAACTTTGTTCGGATAAAATATTTTTATCAGCAAATAATTTTAAAGGTAACAAAAATATTACATTTAGTGTTGTTAGGTATGGAAATGTTGCGGGTAGCAGAGGATCTATTATGCCCTATTTGTTAAACTCAAAAAAAAATAACAAAAAAGTAAATTTAACAGATAAAAAAATGACCAGATTTAATATCTCTCTAAATGATAGTGTAGAAATGGTTTTATGGAGTTTAAAAAATACAGTTGGAGGAGAAATAGTAATTCCAAAAATACCCTCATATAAAATTATGGATTTATTAAAGGCTACCAAAAATGATAAAAACTATAAAACGGTAGGTATAAGATTGGGTGAAAAAATTAATGAGGAATTGTTAGGAGTGGCTGACTCTATTAATACTATTGATATTGGAAAATATTATATAACTTTACAAACAGTAAAAGATAAAAAAATTTTAAGACATTATAAAAAGTTTAAATATAAAAAACTAAAACCAGATTTTTCCTACAATTCTGGTAATAATAAGAAATTCTTGTCTGTATCTGAATTAAAAAAAATAGTAGCTAGTTTATAAATATTTATGATTAAATATATCGATCCAAATATTGAAAGAAAATCAAAAATAGTTGAGAATAGTATAGATGTAATTCCTGAAACAAGTATACCATTACCTTCTTTAGTAGAAATTAGTGACTCGGGAACTTGCAATAGATCATGCAGTTTTTGCCCCAGAAGTGATCCAAATTATTTAGATAAAAAAGAATTTATAGATCAAAAATTAAATTATAGTTTGTGTGAACAGTTATCTAAATATAATTATAAAGGTATATTTGCTTATTCAGGTTTTAATGAGCCACTCTTGAATAAAAATATCTATGAAAATATTAAAATAGCCAGAAAATTTTTACCATTATCAAGAATCGAAATAGTTACAAATGGAGACGTACTAAACAAAAAAAGACTTAAAAAATTGTTTGAATCTGGATTAACACTAATTCATATAAGTGTTTATGATGGGCCAGATGATGCCCAAAAATTTTTAGATTTATGCAAATCTGCTGGTCTAAAAGAAAAAAAACAATTTATGATAAGGCACAGATATTATGGAGCTGATCAAGACTTTGGTTTAACTTTAAGCAACAGAAGTGGAATGATGAAAAATGCTGAGTTTAAAATAGAGCCTCTTAAGGCAAGCGTTAAAAAACCTTGCTTCTATCCTAGTTATACTTTTTTTATGGACTATAATGGAGATGTTTTAATGTGTTCTCATGATTGGGGTAAAAAAAATATTTTAGGTAATTTGAACAAATCAAGTTTTCTAGAAATTTGGACTTCACAACTATCCGAGATTTCAAGAAAAAGTTTATTACAAGGAGATAGAAATTTTTCACCTTGCAATGTTTGTGATGTTCAAGGAAACTTGATAGGTGAACATCATGGTAAAGCTTGGAAAAGACACTATGGAGAAAAAGTATAAAAAAGTTTTAATTATAGGGGCAAGTTCTGACATTGGAATAGAAACCTGTAAAAAATTTTTAGAAAATGAATGGGAGCTAACAGCTCACTATAATACAAACAGTAAAGCACTTAAAAATTTAAAAAAGAAATATCAATCTAGATTAAATTTGATTAAATTTGATCTAAGAAATATTTTTTTATTAGAAAAATATTTATATAAAAATAAAAAAAAATTTATAAAATTTGATGCTTTTGTAAATTTATCAGGATATTTTAAATCAACAACGTTTCAAAATTTTAAAGTCAAAGATCTATTTGAACATTTTAGTGCTAATTCTTTTTCAAGTTTGTTGTTTTTAAAAATTATTTTGAAAGGAATGAAAATACGAAAATGGGGCAGAGTGGTCAATACATCAAGCATTGGTACGAAGTTTGGGGGAGGAAAAAAATCTTTTTGTTACTCATTATCGAAATTTAATAATGAGTTTTTTCCATCATTTTATAAAGATCTATATTCAAATAATATAATGATAAATACATTACAAATAGGTGTGGTAAAAACTAAAATGCACAAAAAACTTCCTAACAAAAATATGAAAAAAAGAGTAAGCCTTATACCAATCAAAAGGATTATTGAAAAAAATGAGGTATCAAACTATATCTATTTTTTATGTTCAGATCAAAACACTACTTTAACAGGACAAAAATTAAATATTTCTGGTGGAGAATAAAAATTAATTTATTTTAATCCAATCATATGTATCTTTAAAAGTACAGTCTTTACAAACATTTACTTTATTAACATTACCATTTAAATGATCAGTTCTTACTTTTGATATTTCTTTACCATTCCAAATGTCATTAAGACTTTCAACTTTATGGCTTGGTTCATTATAATTTTTTGGTTTTTTTGCATTTTTTAATAACTCAAATCCTTTTGAATTATTACTTATTTTTTTTTGAACTTCATTAGTTAACTTGGATTGATCAAATGCCATACTATCAATAAAACCTACCCCATGTTGAGCGCCCCAGTCATGGCAGCACATTCCCACTCTTCCATCAAATGTTAACATCAATCTTTGAAAAATTTGCTCACATGGTTTTCTATTTTTTGAAATAAATATATTTCCCTCAAAATCAACCATAAACGGTGTATCTTTTGGCAATTTATTTTCCTCTAAATAAGCATTAACTATTTTTTTTTCATTAATACTTAAATCTTCTAAATTTCCTCCTCTCTCGTTATATTGAGTTATTGTAACCTCATCTACAATAGGTTTGAATAAAGCAAAAAAGTTTTCAACTTCATCCCTGCTATCTCTTGTTAATATCATTTGGATTTTTGTAACTGGAAATTTTGAATTTAGTTTTTTTCTAATTTCTGAAAACTTTTTAATATTTTCGTAAACTTTTTCAAAAGAGTTTTTTTTAAATCTACCAGGCCTCATTTTTTCGTAAGTTTCTTTTGAGCCTCCATCAAAAGAGTAAATCATTACATCTAGGCCTGATTTTATTATTTGTTCAGATTTTTTTTCATTAAGTGAGACTGCATTTGTATTAATTAATACTTCTAAAATACCTTTAGATTTTGCATATTCTATCATTTCAACAAGTTTTGGATTTAACAAAGGTTCTCCTCTCCAATTTAACTTTATTGATGGAATTTTTAACTTTGATGTTTCCTCGATAGTTTTTTTGTAAAGACTTTCACTCATTACCTTGTCCGGAGTAATTATATATTCTCTACTACAGTGTGGGCATGCCAAATCACATATTGATGCTGTCTCAATGTCAATCGAAAGTGGAATTTTTGCATTTTTCCTTTTAATTGGATTTGTCCAATCATTTCTATATGCCTTATATCTTTCAATAAAATTATTAAGAATTTCTTTATTTTCATCTTTGAGGTTATTATTTTTTAAATATAACTCATAAGATTTATTAAATTGCATGTTTTCTTCGAAATATTTTGTTCTATTAAAAGCTTTACCTTTATTGTTAAGTTTATAAGACCCAACTAATATTTCCTGTTTTGTTAAACCAATTTGACTTTTTGTTTCCATTAAATATCTATTTCTGTATTAATATCATTTTTTTTGAATTTAGGTGTTAAAAAACTATTTATTTTTATCATTGATTTTTTTTTCTTCAGCAATTTAATTACATCTTTTAAAATAAAATCTGCTTGTTTATCTTTAAAATATCTGAATATTTTATCAAATAATACTAAATCTTCTTTAAAATCGAGTGTTAATCTAATTTTCTTATCAAATATATAATCAGATTTAATATAATTAACTCTAAAATTTCTAGAGTTTTCTAAAAACCATTCTAGATACTCTGTGTTATTTTTTTTCTTAGATTTTTGGCTAATGACTTTAATTGTTTTAAAATTCATTATTTCTTTTGCTGTACCATAAGGCATATTTTTGATAAAAGTCACATCTGAATTATTTTTTATTTGACTTTCAATTGCCTTGGTAAGCATAAGTTCATCAACTAAAATGGCATCACCTGTAATTCTTACAATTTGATCTAACTTAAATTTTTTCGCAGCTAAATAATATCTTTTAGCAACGTTAGTTAAAGGACCTTGAAAAAAGTTAATTTTTTCCATATCTGCAAATTTTTTAAGTTTTTTGTCTCTAGCATTTGATGAGGTGGCCAAAATTATACTATTTAAACTTTTAATTTTTTTTAATCTTCTTATTAATAAAATGATAGCTGGCACACCATTTATTTTTTTTAGTGCCTTATCTGGGAAACGATTTGAATTTAATCTAACAACTATAATTGCACCTATATTTTGATTTATATATTTTAAATTTAATGGCGATGTTTTAGTTAATTTTCTTATTACTTTTTTATTTGTCACTGTGTGGGAAAACAAACTTGATGAAACAGTTGTATTTTTTACAAAATTAATTTCTCTAGCGTCTATTTTATCCTTTATAAATTTATCATTAGATAATACGATTGTTTTCTTAAACATTTTTCTATACTTGTTTTCATTAATAGAAAATGGTCCTAACTTTTTGAAAACACAATCTAAGTTATTTAATGTGTTTATAAATAGATTAAGTTGTTTTTGATCTAATGCAGAATGATAATCTGTTCTTTTAAATTTTCTTGAGTCTGTAAAATGTTTTTCAACAAAATCAGCTCCTGCAGATAAAGCCATAAAAGGAAATATTTCAGATATTGGATCGTCGCCACTTATATGATCAGCGTAGCCTACTTTTACTCCAAATTTTGTATATTTATTTTTTAAATCAATGATTTCGTTTATATAATGATCTTTTAGAGGTGTTGGAAAAATTTGAATCCCTGGTACTAAAAAAGTATTTTTATTTAATTTTTTTTTTTTAAATAACCATGATACAAGTTCGTATAATTCTGATCTATAAGTTCCTCCCACTGATAGTAAGACTGGTTTTTTTCTCTCTAGTACCTTTTGAATAAAATAAGTATTAAAAAAATCTTCTGAATGAATTTTAAAACCATCTACATTCAGTTCATTTGAAATATTAAAACTATCATTACCATAAATATCTGCAAAAACTTTTAATTTATTTTTTTTCGAAAATTCAATAGATTTTTTCCACTCTGTATCTGTCAATTCAAGTTTGCTAAATATCTTCCACTCCTTAGTATTGGGTAATGCCCTTTCCCAAGTTTTAAATATTTGAAACTTGATATTTTGAGCCCCACATTTTTTTGCAATTTTTATTAATTTAAGTAGATTTCCTAGTTTTCCATCATGCCCACATGCAGTTTCACAAAGCAATTTTTGCTTAAATATACTTTTCATACAATTATGGAATATTTTCTTTTGATTTTATTAATTAAATTTCTTTTATTTAATTTTATATTTCTAATAAAATCACCCTTTCCATTACTAATTCCATAAATAATTGTTGGTTTGTCCACATCGTCAACTACTATATCATTATTTCTGCCTAATAGACCTTGTGATACTAATCTATAACCTTTTTTCCTTTTTATATTAAATTTTTTTTCTACAATTTTTTCCATCACAATTGATTTTTCAATAAGTCCACTTAAAGAGGCTGTAACATCAGTTCTAAAAATTTTTATATTTCTCTTATAAGCAATTTCGTAGGCTTTTTTATCCAAAGTTCCCTTTCCTGCATCGATAATAATTGCTGTATTTTTTAAATTATTAACCATTTTGTGGTTTATCGCTGGTTTTCCGTCTGTAGTACCAATTAGAATATCTGTATTTTTACATATGTCGATTAGATTATTAACTGCCTGTATTTTTTCGAAAGTATATTTAGGTTTTAAGAAATTAAATGCTTTTGCTATAATTTTACTTTTTAAGTTATCTCTTCTATATATAAAAACCTTTGATCCTCTTTCAACTAAAATCAAAGCTAATTTAGATCCAATATTTCCTGAACCAACTATTGCAACTTTTTTACCCCCTAATCCCCTTACATCATCGTTATAAAAATATGTTAAAAAAAGATCTATAGAATCAACCGTTAAATCATTGCCTTTAAAAATTAATAGTTTAGATATTTTAGTGTTCTCTCTTACTCTTCTTTCAATATTACCAGGTATTATTTTATTCTTTGGTTTTATTTTTTTTTCTGCATCAACCATTATATAGTCAACTTTTCCATCTAAATATTTAACTGCTGTCTTTGCATATTCATCATCATATAAAACTATTCCAAAAATAACTGAATTTTCAAAAATTCTAGGGGCCGTAAAATAAAATTCTACTTTTTCAATTTTACTTGTGTTTCCTATGCTAAAAATTAATTTTTTTTTTTTACTTACTTTTTTCAGCCTAGAGTAGAGATTTTTTAAATCTTTTAAAAATTTTTTTTGCATTTATATACTTGACCAATTAATAGGGGTATCTTCTTCAATATCTTCATTGGCAACTCTACCTATCACTATATCATAATACTTTGGCAAAAGACCGCCGCCAGGCCCTTTTATAGTAATCATGGTATTGTCTATTTTCTGTCCTTTTTTGATTAAACATTTTGAATAAATACTTTTTCTTTGGGAATTTAAAGTTAGATACTCATTAGGTTGAATTTTTTTTATGCCGTCACCTAACATATTGGGCATTAGTTTTGCAATTTTTACAAGTTCATCAAACTCTTTGGGTTCAGATGAAAGTATGTGATCAGGTCCTTGCATAGATCTATCAAGAGTAAAATGTCTTTCAATTAGATTTGCTCCGATAGAAATAGCTGTATGGGATGCTATTAAACCAAAAGAATGATCTGATAAACCAACCGGAACTTTAAAGTTTGTTTTTAATGTTTTTATTACATTCAGATTCATTTCTTCAAGCGAAGATGGGTAGGATGAATTACAATGTAACAACATGAGTTTATTATTTCCAGTTTCCTTTACAGTATTTACTGCTTCTTCTACTTGACCCACTGTTGACATTCCACAAGATAAAATAATTGGTTTTTGAGTTTCGGCTACTTTTTTAATCAGTTTTAAATTTACTATATCCATTGATGCAACTTTGTATAAATTAACATTAAGTGATTCTAAAAAATCAACACTTTCACTATCAAAAGGAGTAGAAAATACTTCTATATTTTTCGACCTTGCGTATTTAAAAACTTCTTTGTGCTTATCTTCATCAAGTCTTAGTCTGTTGAACATTTCTCCAATAGACTCTTCTTGTCCAATTGTTTTATCTGCATAGTTTGCAGACTTTACCTTATTTGAAACTCTAGCATTTAAACCATAAGTCTGAAACTTTACAGCATCACATCCTGCAGATACTGCTTTATCTATTAAATCTTTAGCAATATCTACGCTATTATTATGATTTAAACCAATCTCGGCAATAATATATGCGGGCTGCCCATCGCCAATTTTTCTTGAATTTACAATAATATTTTTTTCCATAGTGGTTTCAAAATTTCGTCTTATAACTTGACTACTTTTTGACTCTGCGCCAGATAAAATATCTATAAGATCAAAAGCTTTTAAAAATAATATTTGACTATCAGCATAACTAAATTCGCCTCCAGTACCAATTGAATATAATTGATCAAACTTATTTATAAAAGATTTAATTTTTGATAGTTCTTCATTATATCCTTTTGTCTGAACTGGATAAACAAAATTTTCTTTGTTTGAGCTGCTTTCTAAAAATTCACAATTTTTTGTAAGGCCAATTTTTAATAACTGATCTTTTATAGTCTCTTCTATCTCACCATCTTTCATGCTATCTACTTTATCACCACTTGAAAATGTAACCTCTGCTGTTAAAAAAGTTTCGTTTTCAGGGCAAATACTTTTTGACATTTTTTTAGTTTCAGTAATTCTATTAAAAAGTAAGTCTTCGCTATCAAAATAAAGCCAATGATTTTTTCCAGGTAAAATTTCTTTTACTTTATATTTTAAATATATTGATCTAATCCCTCTAAATTTAAGATTTGTCTCTAAACCCAAAAGTTTTGCTGTTAAAGTTATTGGTATTGTAGAAATACATACATCGTTTAAATTTATATCTATTTTTTTACCTTTAAGAGTTTCAAAAGAATTTATTTTTTTTCCATCCGAATTGATTTTTATAATTGTTTCCCCAAAATAAATTTTTCCTCCTAATTTTATAATTTTTTCTTTTAACCTTTCATAAATTTTTCCTGTACCGTATTTTCCTACAGCACTAAATTGTCCATGATAAAATGGTAAATTTTTTTGCCTAATATCAATTCTTCTTGGGGCCCACTCAGCTGTCATATCGTTACCATTAATTCCCCATATTTTTGCAGGATATTTTTTAAAAAACATTTCATAAATAGTTGGTCCAACTAAACTTAAAATATATTCACTAAAACTTTTTGCTCTTGCAGATTTCTCTGGTGATAAACTTTTTAGTTCATCAAGTATTTTTTTTTTAACTTCCTTTGGATAATTAGAAATACTTTCCCAAGACAAAGGATAATCCCAAAATTGATCAAAATTTTTTCCTTTCACATTTTGGCACCAAAAATTATCCTCAATCAGTAAATCCGAAAATTCTTTTAACCAAATATCTTTTAAACTTGCATTGTCGGTATGAAATATATGAGGACCAGTATCTACTATATGATTATTCCATTCCCATGATCTACACATGCCGCCAGGGATTAATAACTTCTCATATATTTGTACCTCCCAGTCGTTTTCTAAGAGTTTCCAAGCTGTAACTAAACCTGATGGTCCAGCCCCTAAAATTATTGCTTTATTTTTCATTTTTTATTTAAAGGATGAAATACACTTAAGAAATAAGTCAATTTTATGATCCGACTTTTTTAATCTTTTATTTAATAATTATATATATATATATTTTCTTTTAAGCAAAATAACATTCTTTGAATTTTGATGATTAAACTATTTTTTGAGATTTACCACAATATACTTAGCAAAGAAACAAAAAAAAAAAGTATCTATTTTATAATATTAAATATTATCTATTCCCTTTTCGATCTAATTAGTATTGCAGCCATTATGCCTGTAATATTTATAATTGTAGGAGGAAA
>CACPJJ010000012.1 GCA_902634305.1 uncultured Pelagibacteraceae bacterium
TAAAATGATACATTATAAAAAAGCACTTTTGGAATTAAAAAAAAATAAAATAAAAATATATTCAGAAATAATTTCTGCTGAGGACTCAATTAATAGAATTTCAGCAGTTAATTTAAATTCACCTAATAATTATCCTGCAGCAAACAATACAGCATTTGATGGATTTGCAATTAATTCAAAAGAAACCAAGAATCTTAATAAAAAAAAATCTTTAAAATTTAAAATTATAAAAACTTTAGCTGCAGGGGATAACCCAAATATTAAAAAAATACCTAAATTTTCAGCAATTGAGGTAATGACTGGAGCTATAATCAAAAAACCTTTTGACACTATAATACCAATAGAGCAGGCACAATTTTTTCAAAACCTAACAAAAACTAAGTATTTGATTATAAATAAAAAAATAAAAAAAAATAACTTTATTAGATTTGCAGGATCAGATTTTAAAAAGAGTGAAATTGTAATTAAAAAAGGTGAAATTGTAAATTCTCAACATATTTTGGCTTTTAAAACTTTAGGCATAAAAAAGATAATCGTGAAAAAAAAACCAAAAATAGTTTTTTACACAACTGGAAATGAAATATCCAATAGTAATAAATTACCTAATTGGAAAGTTAGAAATTCAAATAGCTACTATTTAAAATCTCTTTTAAAAAATTTACCTTTTGAATTTGTAGAAAAAAAAATTTTAAGAGATAATGATTTATATAAATTTCAAAATGAAATTAAAAAAAATTTAAAATCAAGAAATGATTTAATATTAACATCGGGAGCTGTATCAGCAGGCAAATTTGATTTTGTTCCAATGATAATTAAAAAGTTCAAATTAAAGTATTCTTTTAAAGGAGCTTATATACGGCCTGGAAAGCCACTAATGTTTGCAAAATTTTTAAATAATAAAGCTTTCTTTGGATTGCCTGGAAATCCAATTTCTTCTGCAGCATGTTTTAGATTTTTTGTATTACCATATTTATATTTTTCTATGGAAATAAATGAAAACAAACCTATTAATGCTAAGCTTAAAACACAATTTATAAAGAAAAAAAATTTTACTAGATTTATTAAAGGTCAAATGTCATTTTCAAACAAAGGTATAGCAGAGTTTAAAGTTCAAAAAGGGCAGGAGTCTTTTAGAATCAAGCCATTTACTAAATCAAACGCTTGGGGCTTATTCCCTAATGGAAAAGATAAATTCAAAAGAAATGATTATATTAAGTGTTATACACTCACAGGTATAAATTAAATTTATATTGATTTATGAAATTTAGTTGTGGATTTAATTATTTGGTATTAATAATCCGACATGGGTGAACTTAAAAATCCAAAATTAGCTATACCAGTTGCTTTGATGGCTGGTATTTTATGGTCGTTCGGTCCTTATGTTGTGCGTAATATTGATGAAGCGCATACAGTTCCTTGGCAATATTTATTTACCCGAGGAATGGTAATATTTCTCTTGTTAAACTTTTATCTTTATTTGGAGGAAGGGTTAGATTTTATTTATAATTATAAAAAAATTGGTATTTCAGGTTTAATTGGCGGATGTGGCTTAGCTACAGCTATGATTACATTTATTTGGTCAATAACCTCTACAACAGCAGCGATAACTCTTCTTTGCCTTGCGGCAATGCCTTTTATAACAGCCTTATTGGGTTTTTTATTTTTAAAAGAAACAATATCAACGAACGTTTGGGTAACTATAGGAGTTGCTACAGTAGGAATTATAATAATGGCAATCGGAAATCATGAAAAGAATACATTATTTGGTTTTCTTTTAGGAATGATTTCTGCAGTGGGGTTTTCAGTTTTTTCAGTGAGTTTGAGATGGAAAAAGGAAACCCCAAAATTTACTACAGTTGCTATTGCAGGTCTAATTTGTTTTTTAGTATCTTTAATTGTTATTACTAGTAAAGATTTAACTCTATTTTCATCTAGCAAAAATCAATCTTTATTTGCAGTTCATGGAACAATAGTTTGTCTAGGCATGATATTATATGCAACTGCATCAAAAAATATTCAAGCAGCCGAATTAACTTTGCTTTCTTTAACAGAAGTAGTTGCAGGAATTTTTTGGGTGTGGCTCCCATGGCTTGGAATTAACGAAATACCATCAACAAATACTATAGTTGGTGGTTTTTTAATATTTATATCAATTTTTTATTATAGTTTAATAATAAATAATAATAGAAGATTTATAGCTTTAAATTAAATTCAATGAGCTCTGAAAAAATAATTGTAAATAGTTGGAATGAATGGGATCCTTTAAAACATGTAATTGTTGGTAAAGCTGATGGTTGCTGTATTCCTGCACCAGAACCAGCTTTGGATGCAAAAGTACCAGAAGATTCTGATATGAAAGGAAAATATGGACCTAGAACAAAAGATACAGTTGATAAAGCAAATGAACTTTTAGACAATTTTGCTAATTTGTTAACAAAAAGAGGAATTAAAGTAGATAGACCTCAACCAATAGATTTTAATCAAAAAATATCAACACCAGACTGGAAAGCTGAAAGTATGTTTGGGTGTATGCCAGCTAGAGATGTAATTCTTACAGTTGGAAATGAAATGTTGGAAGCAACAATGAGTTACAGATGTAGATGGTTTGAGTATTTAAACTACAGACCCCTTATTCAAAAATACTATAATTCAGATCCAAATATGAGACACGAGTCTGCCCCAAAGCCAAGATTAACTGATGCTGACTATAGAAAAGATTATTTATCAGATAAAATAGGAGATCAAAAAAGGCTTGAATGGACTGCAAAAAAATTTTTTGTAACTACTGAAGAAGAACCTCTTTTTGATGCAGCTGATATACTTAGATTTGGTAAAGATTTAATTGTTCAGCATGGATTCACAACAAATTTAAAAGGAATAAATTGGTTAAAAAGACATTATAAAAATCACAGAGTCCATGGAGTAAACTTTCCTGGAGATCCTTATCCAATACATATTGATGCAACTTTTACACCTATTAAACCAGGATTAATTATTAACAACCCACAAAGAAAATTACCAAAGGAACAAAGAAAACTTTTTGAAGATAATGATTGGGAAATAGTTGATTCAGCTCAACCTGCACACAATTCTCCTCCTCCATTATGTTATTCATCTGTTTGGCTTTCTATGAATGTTTTAGTTTTAGATCCAAAAACAGTATGTGTAGAAAAAAGTGAAGTTTATCAAGCTGAGCAGTTAGATAAACTTGGTATGGAAGTAATTCCAGTAGATATGAGAGATGCGTATGCTTTTGGTGGTGGACTTCATTGTTGTACAGCAGATGTTTATAGGGAAGGTAAATTAGAAGATTATTTTCCTATACAATAATTAGCTAGGATTTTGTTTTAAAAATTCAATATATTTTATTACTTCATCAAATTTCTCATCTTCTATATTTTTATAACTAGTGTTAAATTTACTTTTGACACATATAGCGACGTGTGCATATGGATTTCTTCCTTTCGGGTGATTTGGATGATCTGGCAATTGTCCCTGTAAATAATCACCAGCTTCCTGAATAATTTTCCACAGTTTACTTGCGTTTTCTTTGTTCACACCTTCACTTTTCTTGTTTTATCTCAAATGTCTCTAGTCGTGTCTCTAGTATCCTATAAAATCCTATATTGTTAAAATTTTGAACATTTTTTTAATTGAGAAAAATTAATTTTCTTTAGCCCATTTTTTTATAGTATTTACACATTCTTTTAAATTATCTCTAATTTCATAAACCCAAAATCTTTTTACATCCCATCCCAATTCAAACAATCTAAGATTTCTAACTTGGTCTCTTAAACATAATTCGCCATCCCAATTTTTATGGTATTTTTCTCCATCAACTTCAATATCAAGTTTAGCACCTTTTTTGCTAATAAAAGCAAGATCTAATCTATACTGATCAATATTGTACTGAGGTATTGTTTTAATTTTGTTTTTATAAAGTTCTTTATAAAGGATTTTTTCCCAGTCTGAAACTTTATCAGGGTCAGTAACAGAAGGATAATTTGGCCCATAATCTTTTTTTATTTCTTCTTCATTGATTTCATCTTCATATGTTAATTCTCTGGTATATTTTGCAAAAGAAGATAAGTAGCTAATTCCACATTTAATACATGCAGACATATCTCCAATTGTTATCAATGCTCCTCTCGCTCTAGTAATTGCGACATTAAATAAATTTCCGTTATTTTTTAAAAAGTGCAAAGATCCTCTGCTTATACCTTTTGAAACAACAGGAGAGAAAATCATTAAATCTCTTTCGTCGCCTTGAAATTTATGGACTGTGTCGCAAATAAAATCTCTAGAATTTAATTCTTTAAGTAGTTTTTCGTCTTTTGTTATAGCTTGTCTAATATAATTTATTTGAGCTCTAAATGGACTAACAATTCCAATTGATCCTTTGTATCCTTTTTTAAATATAAGGTCGTTCAAATATTTTAAAATTTTATCTATTTCCAAATTATTAAAAGCACCACCACCAGAAGGCGGAATTTTAGTTTCACCAGCGAGATCTATCCATCTTACTGCAGGCTTTTTATCTTTAAGTGTTCTTAAATTTTCATACCTTGTAGCGATTCTTAAATTTTCTCCATAAAATTGTTTATTTGAAAAGTTAATTATTTGGGCATGAGACCTATGATGGTCTTTTAAATTAATTATATCATTAGGGCTACAATATCCCTTTGCAAGATCAAAAAACGATACGTTTGAATAATTCCAACCAGTAAAATTTTCAAAAACGTCATGTTTAGTCATTAATTGAATATCTTGTTGTTTTCTCAGTATAGATATATGCCTTAATTGTTTAGGGTCGCCAATAACTACAACAGATTTACATCTGTACATTAGAGGAAGTAGGGAAGCTATATCGCACTGGCTAGCCTCGTCTACAACTAAAATATCAAAAAAATTAGATTGGAAAGGAATTCTTGTTGCAGACAAAGATGTCACTGCCCAACAAGGAAGCATATTAGTTATATGAGGAAACAATCTATAATATTTTGCCCAAACTGATTTAGTAATCTTGTCTCCTTTATCATCGCTACTTGTAATCAAATTTAATAAAGATGAGTAGTCATTTAAAACTTTTCTTTCATCTTGAGTTAATCTGTTTGGTTGTAATTTAAGCCAAGACTTCCAAAGATCTTCAGAATTGTCAGATATTTTTTTTAGTAATTTGTTAGATAGTTTTGATATATCTTCGGGTTTTTCGCTTTTTGATAATTTTTTAACGCTGCTAAAATAATTATTAATCTGTGTATATGAATCTAGCTCATTTATTAATTCTCTAATAAAATCCAACCATTTAGATCTATTTCTTAGGTTTATATTTTGTTTAGGAGCTGGTGTTTTAAATTTTTTAATTTTTAAAATATTATCTATGATATTTTTTGTAGACTTAACATCTTTATCTCTTTCTTCTTTAGTCCACCAATCCATAATTCCTAAACCCCCTACATCTTTTGATTTTTCAAGTGTTCTCCAAACTGAAGATAATTCTCCGATCATTTTTTTATATTTTTCTTGGTTTTCAGGGACAGAGAGTTCTTTAAATAATTCCTCTGATTTTTCTCTTACTGGATATAGTTTTTGATCAAATTGATCTACCTGATTCCTTAAGTTAATAATTTCATCCAATCTTTTTTGATACTCAATTCTTTGGCTTAATAACCTTTGATGTTTTTCTATATAGTCTTTGTAATTATTTTGTTCAGTTTTGTTTACTTTTGTACTTAAAAGTGTAGTTAAATATTCAGAAAGATTTGTTTGATAATGGCTCCTTCCTTGTCTGAGCAAAACTGGATTCGGGCCTAAACCATTTACTCTATACTCCACCACGTCTACAGCTTTGTTGTTTTTGCTAGCGAATAAAACTTTTTTCTTATTGAAAGCAGCATTTACCAAAATAGAAGTTACAACTTGGGATTTTCCTGTACCAGGTGGCCCCGTTATCACTGTAAGAGTATTGTTTAAACTACTTTGTACAGCTTCTCTTTGTTCGTTATTTAAAGGAAGAACTTCAATTAAATTATTATTCTCATTATTTTCGGTTTTGTCAAAGTTATTACTTAAAAAATTTCCTAAACTTGTTTCATTGTATTCTTCTAGGTTTAGCTCAGAAAGTTTATTTAGTTCTTTTTCAAGTCCCTGTGTAAACATTGATTTTGCGCCAAAAATAATTACAGCTTTGTTATAAATTCCAAGTTCTTGTATTTCAGAAAGATTTTTATCTTTTGAAAGGTTGTAAGGGTCAATTTTTTCTTGCCATTTCCAATTAGGTCTTATTTTTTGAAGTCTAATAAATACATCTTCTAAATCAGGTAGATCTTCATTATCACTTAAACCTAACTCTTCATAAATTAAAAGGGTTTCTTCAAAACGTGCACTGCTTTGGCTTTCATCTGTTACATTTCTTATAAATGATGGATTTAAGTTTGGAATGTCTTCATTTACTTCAATTGAATTTTTATTTGTAAGATCTAACGGAAAAGTAAAAACTGGCTCAACAAATTTATAGGTTTGGCCTTTTTTTGATGTAATTTCCATAATACTGACTGGATATCCAAGGTAAGCAGTTTTATCACTTTTAAAGCTTTTTGATTTTGATACTAATTTTTGTGCATTTTCATTTTTGCTTAATTCGTTACCTAAACTAACATTATCCAATAAAGGCAATTTTTCTAATTCTGCATAATCATAATCATATTTACTTTGAGCAAATGCTCTAATTCCATTTTCAGAGTCATTTGTAATACAATCCAAGTAATAGTTTGAAAGTTTTTCTAAAATTGTTTTATCTTTTTTTTCTGCTTTAGTTTTTTTGTTTACTTCTGGATCAAAAGATTTTAGTGACCAACCATACTTTTTATTCTGAATAACTTTGCCTTTAAGTTTTCCATACAACAATGAGTTGATTTGAGTTTTATCAACATCCAATTTAGATGCGATCAGTCGAGCTTTAATACCCGGTTCGTTTTGTATTATAGCTAATATTTTATTTTCTAAATCCTTCATAGAAGTTCAACATATTGCCATAATTATAATTTAGATAATTAACATAACTCAAATGTATTTAAAATACAGTCCTTATTTATCCTCAATTTTACATAGCACTAAAACTATTCCCCAGAAATGGTTTAATGATATTAAATATGTTGAATTTGATGAATTACTTTCATCTTCGGTGGGAGCACTTGCTTTAGTTTTTAGATGGAAAAATTCTGAAAAAAATGAATTTACAGAAATTGCTTCAGGAATGTTATCTTCAAGTTATGTTTATGGAGATCCTGTTGGAACAATTGCATCAATTGCAGCTCTTGGATATTCATATTCTAAAACTAAAAATGAAGAAAGTTTCAGAAAATTCAAATGGGCAGCTATAAGAGGTGCCACAGGAGTTGCTGCTTTTGCTTTATCTACAAAATTAATATCCATAACTATTCTTAATGTTTTAATTGGAATTTGTGCAGCTGCTGTAGTTAGAAAAGTTGTAGGAATTTTAAGATTATGGGAATACAGACATTTTTTAAAAAATTTAAAAAAATATATACCTGTTCTTAAAAAAGAAATGTCGAGAAGAGAGTTCATTACTTTAAAAATGTTTACTTTCAAAAATGCTTGAAGCATTAATTATCATCGAAATAACAGCTTTAGTATGGTATCTGTCAAATAAATGAATACTGCATTAACTATTATTGGTCTTGCAATGTTTATTTTTATTGTTGTTTTTAGTTTAAAACGTGCAAAAGAAAAAAAGAAAGCTCAACAAGAAGAGCACGAGAAAATCAAAGCTTATGGTGAAAGTATTAACGAAGAGACAAGAAGCAAAAATAGATAATATTTTGCTTAGTTTGATTTATCTCAAATGTCTCTAGTCGTGTCTCTAGTTTTTAAGTTTTTTTAGTGAATCTTTATGCGATTTATTTTTAATGAAAGTTAAATAGTCCGCATAACTAGTGTGATGTAAGGTGATGTAGGGTGGAGTAAGTTGTCAGTCTAACCCCGTAAATAATCACCAGCTTCCTGAATAATTTTCCACAGTTTACTTGCGTTTTCTTTGTTCACACTTTTGATTGTTCTGTTTGATTATTATCTAATGTTGCAGGTGTATCAGGGTCTAATTCTAATCCAGCTGGAGTAATTGTTGCTGGTACAGAAGTATATGTAGAGTCAGGGTTTTCTGCTACTTCTCTTACCTTCATTCTATAAACACCAAATATTCCAATTATAATATGTGCAATTATTAAAAATATAAACAAACCATTTATATCAAACCAATTCATAAAAAATGAACAAATAATAGGACCACTTATTGCACCAATTCCAAATATAAATTGTAATCCACCACCTGCTGCTACAAATTTTTCTTTAGGTACAAAATCATTAGTATGCGCAAGATTTAGAGAAAATAATGGAAGACACAAACCCGCATACAGTCCAATTACTATAAAAAATAAAATTTTATTAATTGATAATTCAGTTGATAAGTACATATTTTCAAGACTTTGACTTCCAAAAATAATTGAAAGGAAAGAAAAAAAAGCACTTAAAAGTGTAACAGCAACAATTACTTTTCTTCTATCAAGTTTGTCTGAAAAATAACCAATGGGACCTTGAAATACAACACCAGACATTGTTGCTATAAAAAGTAAAATTGAAGTTTCAAATAATGTAAAATTAGCCTTTGTAGCATATACAGCCATTAAAGAAAAAAAAGCCGAATGTATTAAGCCTGTGCAAAAAGAACTTACAGTTCCCAATGGAGAAATTGCATATAATTCTTTTACGCTTATCGTTCCTATTTTTTTAAATTTAGGAGCAGATCTTTTTGTTAAAAGAATTGGAACTAGAGCTAAAGATAATAATACTGATACTAAAATAAATGGTTCATAATTTGTAGGATCACTTACGTTAAGTAAAAGCATGCCTATTCCTAATCCAGTATAAAGAATTATCATATAGGCTGATAGCAGTTGTCCTCTATTTTTATTTGTAGCTCTATCGTTTAACCAGCTTTCAGTTACAATGTAGCAACTAACCAAACTAATTCCTGTTATAAATCTACTTAAAGTCCACATTATTGGATTAACATAAACAGCTGCTAACAACGCACTTAAAGAAGCCAAAGATGCAAACGCTGCAAATACTCTAATATGTCCAACTTTTTGTACTAACTTTGGAGTAGTGTTTGATCCTAAAAAGTATCCCATAAAATAACCAGACATAAATATACCAGTTGTAATTACGCTAAAGTCTTCAACAACAGATCTGATACCCATTAGTTGCATTTGGAGACCATGAGCAATCATGATTGTTCCAATTCCAATAAATAAAGCCCATGATTTAGTCACTTCTTTTTGCATATATATTTGCCTGCTTATTACTTAGTTAAAATTTTGCAAGTAATTAGTTCTGATTTATGTTTTTTTTAAGGCTAGGAATGAATGAATTGCAATTGTTAATATGATAACCGAGCCACCTAAAATAGTTTCCAAACTAGGTTGTTCTTTAATTACCATCCAAACCCATACTGGACCCAGTATAGTTTCGAGAAGGAAAAAAAGATTAACTTCGGCACCAGTTATAAACCTTGGAGCTATAGTTACTAAAACAAAAGGGATAGCCACGCACATTACACACATTAAAGGTATGAAAATGATATCATTACCTACCAATGTGAAACTTTCTACAAAGAAAAAGGCAAATATTGCAACACACAATTTACCAATTACAGCTGATGGAACAAGGTCTCTATCTTTAGCATATCTTGCTAAAGTAGCATTACAAGCAAGACCAAAGGCTGTAACTAGACCAAAGAAATCACCTAAAAAGTTACCTAAATTTAAGGAATCATAAAAGATATAAACACAAGCAGCAAAGGTAATAAGTATAGCAATCCAGGTTTTTTTATCTGGGGCTTCCTTTAAAAATATAGCTCCCAATATAGCTGAAAGCATTGGAGCCAAAGCAATCATTACTAAAGTGTTAGCAACATTAGTATTTTGGATAGACAATATAAAAGTAATATTGCATGCAGAAAAACTAAAAATATAAAATATTCCTGGATAACCTATTCCAAATAGTTTTTTTAAAAAATTTTTATTATAAAAAATTAACGTACCTATTAAAACAACTACAAAAGGTATTGCCCCTCTATAGAATAACATTCCCCATGTTTCTATGTTTAACAATCTAATAAGCAATGAGTCAGGAGTGATTAGAAAAACCCCAATAAATGCTAAAAGCGATCCTTTTTGTTGATTTGATAATTTTTGAAACATAATAATTTATATTGAAAAATCATTAGCTTATGATACGTTATTTACAAGCGCTGATTTAAGTCGAATTGCGGGCGCTATAAAAAACCTGCTAAATAGATGTTTCTTATGAGCCACCTATTTATCGGGTGGTTTTTTTTTATCTTTAATAAAAAAAACCTGGGTATTTAACCAAATTGTGCACCTGACATATGTCGAAGCACTAAAAAGGAGAAGTAAATGAGTAAAGATAAAAAAAGAGGTTTAATTGAAAGATTAAATCAAGGTCCAGTAATATGTGCAGAAGGTTTTCTTTTTGAAATAGAAAGAAGGGGGTACATGTCATCTGGTGAATTTGTTCCAATGGTTTCTTTGGAACATCCAGAAGCATTAGAAAATTTGCATAGAGATTTTCAACATGCTGGATCAGATATTGTTCAAGCTTTTACCTATAATGGACATAGAGAAAAAATGCGAATTATCGGTAAAGAACAACTATTGGAACCTCTTAACAGGTCAGCGCTAAAAATAGCAAAGAAAGTTGCACTTGATACACCCAAAGGAGTCGAGCCAAACTTAATGGCTGGTAATATTTCCAATTCAAATATTTGGAATAATAAAGATACCACCCAAAACAAAGAGGTTAAAAGAATGTTTGAAGAAATGATCAGTTGGGCAGTTGATGAAGGAGCAGATATATTAATTGGTGAAACTTTTTATTATGCCGAAGAAGCTTTTACGGCATTGAAAGTCATGAAACAATCTGGACTTCCTTGTGTAATTACTATTGCGCCTATGGGTGAAAACATTATGAGAGATGGTTTTTCAATAGTAGATACTTGCAAAGAGCTTGAACAAATTGGAGGAGATGTAGTAGGAATGAATTGCTTTAGAGGTCCTGGTACAATGATGCCTTATATTAAGGAAGTTAGAAAAGCTTTAAATTGTCATGTTGCTGCTCTACCGATTAATTATCGTACAACAACAGAACATCCTACTTTTTTTAATTTACCTGATAATAATGGATGTACATGCCACACACCTCACAAAACTCCATTTCCGACAGCATTAGATCCGATGCAATGCAATAGATATGAAATCGGTCAATTTGCAAAAGAGGCTTATGAAGCAGGTATAAATTATCTTGGTGTTTGTTGTGGAGCAAATCCAATGTTGATCAGAGAAGTTGCGGAGTCTGTTGGTTTAAAAGTGCCAGCTAGCAAATATAGGGAAGATATGTCTACTCATATGTTGTTTGGAAGTCATGAGAGAATTCCTCAACATCAAAAAGATTATATAGAAAAAGCCTAATTAGAATAAGGCTTTCTTGAAAATATTCTTCTTACCATTGGTTCAAAATGTTCCAATGGTAAGGACTTGTAAGAAGGATCAAAAGATCCTTGATCATATTTTTCACAAAAATCAATAGTTGCTTGGTAATATTTATGGTTTTTATATTTCTCCCTTTTATTTCTGTCACCGCCTAAATGATGTGCATAATAATATAATTGAAATTCTCCGTGTTTTTCAACTATCCAATGAGTTTTTTCTGAAACATAAGGTTTTAAAATTGCTGCAGCATACTCCGAGTGGTTCATGGGGGCTAATTCATCTCCAATATCATGTAAAAGTGCTGCAACTATAATTTCTTCATCTTCTCCAGCTTTTAAAGCCCTTGTTGCACTTTGAAGCGAATGTTCCAATCTTGAAACTTGATAGCCTTCTAAAGTTTCTGTTAAACCCGACATAAATTTAATAATTCTATCAGCTGTTTCTTCTACATATTTTTTTTCATGTTTATCTAAAAGTAAATAATCTTCTTTTGTTCCATGTTTCATTTCTGTAAATTTAACTTTGCTCATAGCTAATTATTTGATCCCGTGCTTAATAAAGAAAGTTGTGTAATTTTATCATCACCCAAATTGTCTATTGGTTTAACTGGATAATCGCCAGTAAAATAATGATCAGTTAATTGAGGGTAATTTTTGTTTCTATTTTCAAATCCAATTGCTTTGTAAAGTCCATCTATTGATAAATATTTTAAACTTTTTGCTCCTATATATTTACAAATTTCATCATTATTTTTATTTGCAGCTAAAAGTTCTTTTTTTGTAGGAGTATCAACACCATAAAAATCAGGATATCTAATTTCTGGACTTGCTATTCTTACATGAACTTCCTTAGCTCCAGCATCATATAACATTTTCACTATTTTATAACTAGTTGTTCCTCTAACCAGCGAGTCATCAACTAAAATAACTTTTTTATCTTTTATTGATGTTTTATTTGGATTTAATTTTAGTTTAACTCCAAGACTTCTTATTTTTTGAGAAGGTTCAATAAAAGTTCTTCCAACATAATGATTTCTAATCAATCCTAGTTCAAAATTTTTATTCTTTTTTTGACTATACCCTATAGCCGCAGCATTACCTGAATCTGGAACAGGTACCACAACATCTCCCTCAACATTATCTTCTTTTGCAAGCTCAATACCCAAATTTTTTCTATATTCGTAAGCAGTTTTTCCATTTAAAATACTGTCTGGTCTTGAGAAGTAAATATATTCAAATACACATGGTCGAACTTTTTGTTTTGGAAAAGGTTTAATACTTTCAATCTTATCTTCTTGAATTAAAACAATTTCTCCATTTTCAACTTCTCTTAAATATTTTGCTCCAATTATATCTAAAGCACAAGTTTCTGATGCCAATACATATGAATTTTTTAATTTTCCAATAACCAATGGCCTTATGCCAAATGGGTCTCTTACTCCTATTAATTTTTTTTGTGTCAACATAACCAAAGCATAACCGCCTTGTATTTGAAACAATGCATCTATAATTTTATCCATAGTTTTAGTTCTTTTTGATTTGGCAATCAGCTGAACTATAGTTTCTGTATCAGATGTAGTATAAAATATAGCTCCTTCTTTAACTAATTTTGATCTTAAAGATATTGCATTAGTCAAATTACCATTATGAGATATGCTTATTCCTCCTGCATTTGTATCAGCAAAAAATGGCTGAATGTTTCTTAAGGTCGTACCACCAGTAGTACTATATCTATTATGACCAATAGCATACTTTCCAGTTAAATTTTTTAAAACTTTTTCTTTATTAAAATTATCACCAACTAATCCAAATCTTTTTTCAGAATGGTATTGGTTTCCATCAAAAGTTACAATTCCGCATCCTTCTTGGCCTCTATGTTGAAGGGCGTGCAAACCTAAAGCTGTAAGAGCAGATGCATCATTATTATTACTTATACCAAATACACCACACTCTTCTTTTATTTTAGGATTAAAGTTCTTGAACTTTTTCTTTTGCATCATTGTAATTTTCTTCATTTGGAAATTCTTTAATTAAATAATTACTACCTTTTTCTACATATGAAAAGGTAAAGGATTTTTCAAAATCTATTGGCCACTTTTCATAATTATAAATTATACTTATGGTTGAAAATATACACACACAAATTACATAAGATCTTAAAAAACCAAAAAAGAAACCAAATATTTTATCTAATGTTCCTAAACCAGAGTAAGTCACTGCCTTGCCTATACCTTTGTTTATCATTAAGATTAAAAAAATTATTATAACAAAAATTCCTATACCTAGAATGATGTCTAAAACATATTCACTATCAATTATGCCTTCAACTAAAGGCTTAACTCTTGGAAAAATAATTAGAGTTAAAATGTAGGCCAGTAACCATTTAGAGGCTGCTATTAAACTTAGAACAAAACCTTTTTTAGAGCATTTAATTAAAGATAGTATTGTAAAAAATAAATATATTAAATCAAAGCTAGAAATATTTTCAAAAATTTTAAAAAATTCTTCCATTAAGAAAATTTATTTACCTCCAAATGGACGAAATACTTGTAACAATGCTGGTAGTAGAGTTAAAACTGATATCATTGCTAACAACATTGCAATTCCGGTGAATATTCCAAAATATATAGTAGGTATAAAATTAGATAAAACTAAAATTGAAAATCCGAAAACAATAGTTATGGAAGTGTTTAATATTGCAACACCTACAGTTGAATGACATTTTTTTAAAGTCAGTTTATAATCATTAGTTTTATTGTATTCTTCCTTAAATCTATAAATATAGTGAATACTATTATCCACTGCTATTCCTATTGTTATTGCAGCTATAGTTATTGTCATCATATCCAAAGGAATTTTTACTATACCAATAATTCCTAATATGAAAAAAGCTGCAATAAAGTTCGGTACAACACCAATTAAAGATAACTTAATGTTTTTAAATAAAATAAAAAACATTGCAAATATTCCAACCATTACAAAACCTAGAGTTAAAATTTGTGATTTAAACAAGCTCTGCAACAAATTATTAAACAAAATAAGGACACCAGCTAATTTATATTCTTCTTCTTTAAGTCCAATTTTATTTGATAGATCATATTTAATTTGTTTTATTAGTTCATTTCTTCTTAAACTTTCATTAGAATCTTTAATTCTTAAATTAATTCTCGCCTCAGAATCTTCAATCGAAATATATGGATCGACTATTTCTTTTTTGATTGTCTCTGGGATTTTGGAATAAAGAACTCCCATTTCAAGGCTTCCCAAAGGTTTATTATCATTTAATTGTGTTGCCACTTCAATAATAGAGGAAAAAGATAATACTTTTCCAACTGCAGGCAAACTATCCAAATACTTATGAACCTTATCAATTTTGTCAATTTTATCCTTTGTAAACCAATATTTTGCATCATCTTCTTGAGCTTCATTTTCTCCCCAATCATCGTCTTCTTCTTCAGTATTATCATTATCTTTTTTTGGAAATTTTATAATAACTTCAAGCGGAGTTGTTCCACCAAGCTTTTCATCAATAAGTTTCATACCTTTATAAATTTCGGTATTTTTACTAAAATAATTTATAAAACTATTTTCAACTTCTAGTCTGGAAATCCCAAAAATACTTATAAAAAATATTAATGCACTGACAATAAAAATTAAGCTTTTATTATTAATTGATATTTTTCCTAATAAATTTGTAAAATTTGATTTTCTTTTTTCATCAACACTTGCACTAATATCAGAAACAAAACTAATTAAAGTTGGCAATAAACTAAAAGTAACAATAAATGAAACAATTAAACCAAGCGTCATCATCCAGCCAAAATCTATAATTGGTTTTATTTCACTAAAAATTAGAGAAAGAAATGCACAAATTGTTGTAAGAACCGTATAAAGAATTGGCCAAAACATTTTATTCGTAGTTTTTATAATTATTTCTTTTTTACTTAAATTAGGTTTTTCTTTTAATAATTGTAAAAATCTTGTGCTCATATGTATATTCATTGCCATTGTCAAAATTAACATCAATGCAATAAAATTAGATGATATAACTGTAACTTTCCAACCTAACAATCCAAGTAAGCCAATCATTATTACAACTGAAAAGAAACAGCTACTTATAGGAACTAAGATCCAAACAATTTTTTTAAAGACAAACCAAAGAGTTGCTATGATAAATACTAAAACACCTATACCAAAAACAACAATATCATTTTTTATAAAAGACATCATATCATCGGCAATCATTGGAATTCCTCCTAAATGTATTTTTGCTATTTTTTGATATGATTTGATTATTTCTCTTATTTCGATAATATTTTCGTGATTTTTTTTCTTTAGTTTATCTTTATAAATTTCTAATTCTTTTTTGCTTTTATATTCTTCAGGAACTTGATTTTTTTTTATATTTACAATTATTCCACTTGTTTTACCATCTTCGCTAATTACAAAGTTTCTAAATACTGGACTATTTAAAATTTCATTAAATCCTCTTTTTTTATCAATCCCATCACTTTTAAGTGTGCTAAAATTTTGTAATCTTTCAGTTAATGTTTTGTCTGTGCTATTTAAAAGAGGTATATCTAAAATTGTTACAACACTATGCACCCATTCTAAACTTTGAATTTTATATTTTAAACTAAGCAAATTATTAATAGAACTTTCTGAAACCATGGCTTCATTTGGTGTATAGGTTAAGACTAAAAATTCTTTTGAATTATATCGTTCTGTTATTTCTCTTAAATATTTTAAGTCTGGGTCCCCATCAATTAATAAAGTTTCTGAGGAGGCATCGAGCCTAAAATCTTTTATAAAAAATCCAAAACTTGCTAGACATATTAACAAAATTCCAAAAATTATTTTTGGTTTTTCAATTATATTTTTTTGATAAAAATGTGAAAACATCTATTACCAACTTATATAATTAAAATTAGCTATTTTGAATATCTTTAAATTTGGTAAACATCTCTTCAAATTCAAGCATTATTGTACCAGTTGGGCCATGCCTTTGTTTAAGTATGAGAAGTTCAGCTAAATGAGAAATTTCATTCATTTTTGCCTGCCATTCTGCATGCTCAACAGTTGCAGGCCTAGGTTCTTTATTTTTTAAATAGTATGACTCTCTGAATACAAACATTACAACATCTGCGTCTTGTTCAATCGATCCAGATTCTCGCAGATCTGAAAGCAAGGGTTTTTTATCATCTCTAGACTCAACGGCCCTTGATAATTGTGAAAGTGCTAACACAGGAACAGAAAGTTCTTTTGCAAGTGCTTTCAAACCTTGAGTAATTTCTGAAATTTCCTGGACTCTTCCATCTCTAAAGTTAGCAGCTCTCATTAACTGTATGTAATCAACTACAACCATATCTAATCCATAGAGTCTTTTTATTCTTCTAGCTCTGTTACTTAAAGCTGCAATAGTTATTGCGGGTGTTTCATCTATGTAAAGAGGTAATTCAGAAATATTTTTTGATGTTTCAATAAATTTATCGAATTGTTCTTCAGAAATTCTTCCTCTTCTAATATCGTTTGATTTAATTCTTGCTTGTTCAGCTAAAATCCTAGTTGAAAGTTGTTCAGAAGACATTTCTAGAGAAAAAAATGCAATAGTAGACTTTCTACCATCCTCTTGAATTTTTTTTGCTGCATTGAACGCAATATTAGTTGCTAATGCTGTTTTACCCATAGAAGGTCGTCCCGCTATAATTAATAAATCAGATTTGTGTAATCCACCAAGTCTATCATCCAGGTCAGTTAGTCCTGTTGGAACACCTACAATGCCCTCATCATTTTTGTAAGCATTAGAAGCCATTTCAATAGTCATTTTCATAGCTTCGTCAAACTTTACAAGCGAAGAAGAAAAAGATCCTTTTTCAGCTAAATCAAATAGAGATTTCTCAAAACTTTCTATAATTGATTGACCATCGTTATCAAGGTCATTTAATTTAGCAGCATCTATTACATTTTCTGAAATTTTAACAAGTTCTCTCTTAACAAAAAGATCATAAATTAATTTAGAATACTCAATTGTTTGACGAACAGATGTAGAAAATTTTGTAATTTTAACTAAATAATCTGGAATATTTATTTCATCTTTTTCATTTTCAAAATAATTTTTAAGGGTTATAGGGTTGGCCAACATACCACCATAAATTAGTTTTTCGATAGCGTTAAAAATTTTTTGATGCATTGGATCATAAAAATTTTTACTTGATACGATCATATTTATTTCATCAAATAATTCGTTAGAAACTAGGATTGATCCTATTACAGACTGTTCAGCTTCGATATTGTTAGGAAGTTCATTTACACTGTCTTGCACTAAGTTGAAAGTTTTAACCATATATTTAACTATTAAAAATATAAGATTAATACAATGTTAAAAATTGCTTGGGGAAAAAATTGTATAATTATTTATTTTCTTCAGAAATAACTTTGATTGATATTTCAGATTGAATTTCTGGATGCAGATTCACGTTAACCTTAAAAGTACCAAGTGTTTTAATTTCTTTGATAGGTTGTATTAATGAAGGATTGATTTTAATATTTTCTAATTCATTTATAATTTTTGCAATTTCAGTAGGTTTAACTGATCCATAAAGTTCTTTATTTTCGGTAGCTAATTTTTTAACTATAAATTCTTTTTTTTGAATTTTTTCATGAATAGATTTTGCATCTTTCTTTTTTTCTTGGTCTTTTTTTGAAAGTTCAATTTTTATTTTTTGAACTTCTTTTATGTTTTCTTTCGAAGCGAATAATGCCTTTTTTTTTGAAATTAAAAAATTTCTTGCGAATCCTCTTTTAACATCAATTACATCACCAATTGATCCTATTTTTCCAACATTTTCTAATAAAATTACTTTCATTATATTAAGGCTAAATTTCTTGCTCTTTTAATTGACAAAGATAATTCTCTCTGTTTTTTTTGACTTACTGATGTAATTCTTGAAGGTAATATTTTTCCATTTTCTGTAACATATCTTCTTAAAAGTTTTATGTTTTTATAATCAACGATCGGGGCATTTTTACCGGTTAGAGGACATTTTTTTTTAAATTTAAATTTTTGATTTTGAAATATACTTAGTTTAGCAAAATTATTCTGATAAGATTTTTTTTTATTTGAATTTCTTTTCATATTTTAATTTGATTTTTCTTTAAGTTCATCATTTTTTTTTTCGAAATAATTTGTTTTTAAATCAAATTTTTTTACTTTGACTGTTAAATATCTTAAAAGATTTTTATCTAATTTTTCATTTTTCTCTAATTCACTTATAGTTTTACCTTTTCCTTCAATTTTAAAATGAATATAAATTCCCTTTTTATTTCTTTTTATTAAATAAGATAAATTCAAAAGTCCCCAATTTTCTGTTTTTACAATCTTACCTTCATTTTTAGTAACTAAATTTGAGTATTTTTCTTCTATTTGCTTAAGTTGGCTTTGAGTTGTATCCTGTCTAGCTATAATTGTATGTTCGTAAAAGTTCATATTTTAATGTTTTAAAAAAAAGGGATATACTATTATAAAAATTTAAATACAACACAAAAAACGTTAAAATTTAATAGCAATTTCTATGTTTTCGTTAATTTTTCCAGGGCAAGGTTCACAATCAGTCGGAATGGCTAAAGAACTACATCATAATTTTGATTATGTTAAAGATTTATTTAAACAAGCCGATGATGCTTTGGGCTACTCAATTAGTAAAATAGTATTAGATGGTCCAAAAGAAGATTTAGATTTAACTGAAAATACTCAACCAGCAATTTTTTTAGTAAGTTATTCAATATTTGAAATGATTAAAAAAGAAAGTAATTTTAACTTTTCAGATGCAAAATATTTTGCTGGACATTCACTTGGAGAATATTCAGCCTTAGCGACAAGTGGCTCATTAGATTTCGAAAATGCGATAAAACTTTTAAACCAAAGAGGGAAAGCTATGCAGACAGCTGTACCTAAAGGAACAGGTGGAATGGTAGCTATTTTGGGTGTAGAAATAAATGAGATAAATAATTTATTAGAAGAAAATAAAAATAATTATAAATGTTATATTGCAAACGATAATTCAAATGGACAAATAGTTTTGAGTGGGCTTAATTCAGACATTGAAAAATTCATTGAAACCTTAAAAGAAAAAAAAATTAAAAATATTAAACTCCCAGTTAGCGCACCATTTCATTGTAAATTAATGGAAAAAGCTACTTCTATAATGAGAGATAAAATTAATAATACAAATTTTGAAAAACCAAAAAATATTATTATTTCAAATGTAACTGGACAAGAAACTCAAGAAGTAGAAAAAATAAAGGATTTACTTATAAAACAAATAGAAAGCCCAGTAAGGTGGAGAGAAAGTGTAATTTATATGATAAAAAATGGTGTTACAAATTTTATTGAAATTGGTCCTGGAAAAGTATTATCTGGTTTAGTAAAAAGAATAGATAAAAAAACTAATGTAAATACCATAAATAATATTGAAGATTTAAAAAATATACAATTGAATGATTAATTTTAAAAATAAAAAAATATTAGTTACAGGGGCCACAGGAGGAATTGGCAGAGAAATTGTTAAAAAATTTATTTCCTTGGAAGGAAGTGTTTTAGCAACTGGAACAAATCTAGAAAGATTAGATTTATTAAAAAAAGATTTTCCAAATATAAATGTTTTAAAATTTGATATTTCAGATCATTCTAAAATTGAAGAATTTATTGATAATGCCTCAACACAATTAAATGGATTAGATATTCTAATAAATAATGCAGGCACTAATATAGACAACTTATCTTTAAGAATGAAATATGAAGAATGGAAAAAAGTAATTGACATTAATTTAAATTCAACTTTTTTATTAAGCAAGTTTGCGATTAAAAAAATGCTTAAAAATAAATATGGAAGAATAGTAAATATTACCTCAGTAGTAGGACACACTGGAAATTTGGGGCAAGCAAATTATGCTGCTTCAAAATCAGGAATTATAGGTATGACAAAATCACTAGCAATTGAATATGCAAAAAAAAATATAACATTAAATTGTGTTTCGCCAGGATTTATACAATCGAGAATGACAGACAATATTATTGAAAGTGTCAAGACCATGCTAACCTCTCGAATACCAATGTCCAGACTAGGAAATGGTGAGGATGTGGCTAATTCAGTTGCTTTTTTGTCATCAGACCGAGCATCCTACATAACTGGTGAAACTATACATGTTAATGGGGGCATGTATATGGCTTGACAAAAACATTTAATAAATTAATAACGACTTAAACACAAAAGGATTTTATGTCAGATGATATTTCAAGCAAAGTAAAAAAAATAGTAGCAGATCATTTAGGAATTGAAGAATCAAAAGTTACTGAAGAGTCAAGTTTCATAGATGACCTTGGAGCAGATAGTTTAGATACAGTTGAATTAGTTATGGCTTTTGAAGAAGAGTTTGGTTCAGAAATTTCAGATAGTGAAGCAGAAAAAATTCTTACAGTTGGAGACGCTGTAAAATTTATAGAAAGTAAAGCAAATTAAATATTCAAATAAAAATGTCTTTAAATAAAGACGGGATAGTTGTAATATTATCATCACCGTCAGGCGCAGGTAAAACTACATTAGTCAAAAAAATAGCAAAAGAAAATAGTTATAACATTTCGATTTCGCATACCACAAGAAAACCAAGAACTGATGAAATAGATGGACAAGATTATTTTTTTGTTAGCCAAGAAAAATTTAAAAATTTAGTTAAAAATGATGAATTTTTAGAATATGCAAAAGTTTTTGAAAACTATTATGGATCATCTAAAAAGTGGGTAATTGAAAATTTAAACAAAGGAAAAAATGTTATATTTGACATTGATTGGCAGGGAACAGAGCAGATCAAAAATCAAAAATTAAATTATAAATTAATAACTTTTTTTATTTTACCACCAAGTAAATTAGAATTATTTAAAAGATTAAAAAATAGAGATATGAAAGATAAAAATATTGTTGAGAAAAGAATGAAACAATTTAATGAAGATATAGATCATTGGGGTAGCTATGATTTTGTTGTAATTAATGATGATCTTAACAAATGCTACAATGAGATAATTGAATTAATAGAAAAAAAATCTGAAAATAGAGATTTTACTTTTAATAAAGAAATTATCTCAAATCATTTAAAAAAACTAAAAAATTAGTTTTTCATATTCTTTACATATTTCAAAATATTTTTGAGGAGAAAGATTTTGAGGCCTGTCATTTATATTAATATTTAGTTTAGCAGATATATCATCTACATTTTTAAAAATTAAATTTAAGGGTTTTTTTATCATCTTTCTTCTTTGATTAAAAAAAATTTTTGTAATGTGTTCTAAATTTTTTGAATTCTTAAAATCAGTATATTGATCTTTTGGCTCAATTAACAAAACAGTGCTTTTAACCTTGGGAATAGGGTAAAAACAATTTGGAGAAACTTCAGTGACTTTTTTAACATTCATTCTCCATGAAGATAAAACAGCCAACCTACCATAGTTTTTTTGGTTTGTAGTAGCTAATATTCTTTCAGCTACTTCTTTTTGAAACATTAATACTAATTTTTTGAAAGTTTTATTTAAATCAATTAGTTTAATCCATTTAACAAATATTTGTGTTGATATATTGTAAGGCAAATTTCCAAAAACAATCATTTGCTCGTTGGATAATTTTTTTTCATCAAACTTTAGTATATCATTGTTAATGATAGTTAATTTTTCTTTAAATTTTTTACTCAAATTTTTAGATAAATCTTTATCTTTTTCTATAGCGAATATTTTTTTTGGATTTTTTAATAAAATTGCTTCTGTTAGAGAACCTGTTCCGGGACCTACTTCAAGAACAATATCCTTTTCACTGATATTTGCCTGATCTACAATAATATTAATAATATTTTTATCTGTTAAAAAGTTTTGCCCTAAACTTTTTTTAGGATTTATTGACTTCATTTAATTTTTTTAAAAAATTTAATTGAAGAAATTAAAGATTGTGGATTTGATTTATTTTTTCCAATCATAGGTGAATTAATACCATGATCTGGTGAGACTCTCAAAAAAGGAAGTCCTAAAGTTAAATTTATTGCATCAAAATTAAAAATAGTTTTCATAGGTGTTAGAACTTGATCATGGTACATACCTACACAAACATCATAATCAATTAAGTTTTGTTTAGAAAAAAAAGTATCTGCAGAAAATGGACCTTTAATAAAAATTTTATTTTTTTTTAAATATTTCATAGCAGGTTTAATTATTCTCTCTTCCTCACTAACTTTTTCTATTGATTCACAGTGTGGATTCAAACCTAAAATAGCAAACTTAGGTTTTATTTTATAATTATTTTTATAAAAGTTATTAATATTTTTAATATCATTTATTATTTTTTCTTTAGTTAAATTTTTGCTAACTTTTTTTAAAGGTAGATGAGTTGTTATAGGACATACTGAAAATGATGAGTTATAAATTAGCATTGTTGGTTTTTGTTTAGATATGGTTTTTTTTGCTAAATACTCAGTAATTCCTAAATATTTTTTTTTTAGGAAATATTTTTTTGATATAGGTCCATTTATTAAACCAAAAGCAGTTTTTTTTTTTAACAGTTTTATAGCAATTGAAAAGCATTTGCCGATATAAATACTAGAGTTTTCACTAACTTTATCGAAAGTCTTTTTATAAGAATACTTTACATCTATTACATTAATTATTTTTTTATTTAATTTTAGATTTTTTAAATTTTTTAAATTTATACTTTTAATTTTTATAGAGTATTTAAGTAGTTTCATCTGAGATTTTAATAAATCTACAGAACCTATTATTAAAATTGGTCTATTTAATTTTTCTGCAATCTTCTTTTTATATGATTTAAACAATATTTCAGAAAAAATACTGTTTGGTTCGCCGTGCACTATTAATATAGGGTTATTTATCACTAATAAATATATTTTTTTTTATTTTGTTAAAGTAAATTAATGAAAATTGATTTAACTGTCTATTTTTTTCTTCGATAACCATTTTATTAAATTCTTTTTCGAAATTTAGTTCAGCTTCAATTTCTTTTTTACCATTTAATTTAAGAATTAAATAACCACTGCTAGTTTGAATTGGTTTCGTTAATTCATCAACATTTATTAATTTAATTTCCTTTAAAAAAACTTCATTTAATTGATTTGAACTTATCCAACCTATTTCCCCACCATATTTTGAAGTGCTACTAATACTAAAAATGTTTGCACTATTTTTAAAACCTTTTTCTTTTATATTTTTAAATATTAAATCATATTTATCTGGCAATTTTTCATCTGAATTTAATTCAAATAATATTTCACTCAAATTATATTCTACTAAATATTTTTTTTGATTTTTAATTTTTTTTTTAATTTTTTCTTCGTCAATTTTAATTTGATTATTATATTTTGAAAATATAAATTCATTCCATAGGGCTTCAATTTTTAATTTTTCTTTTATTTCGTCTATTTTTAAATCGTAACCAGATAAGTAAGAAATAAGATCTTTTTCATTTTTAAAATTTAATTTTTTGTAAAAATCTGATAATAGCTGATCGGAGTATTCATCTGCTTTTTCAAAGTCATAAATTTCTAATAACTTACTTTTTTTAATTTTCTCTCTTATTATTGAATTTTTTGATATTTCAATAATTTGTTCTTTTGGAAGCTTTTTCAGACTATTATTTAGAGCAATTAAATAATTTTTTTCTTTAAGAATATCTATATTGGTTATTATTTCATCTTCTATTTGAAATTCAATAATGATCTTATTTTGAGCATTTGATAAATTTATAGAACCAATAATAATTAAAAGTAAACAACAAAAAGTTTTAATTTGCATTTTATTTATAAACAGCTGGTGAAATAATTTTTCCAAATGGAATTATTTTTATAGAAAACATTATACTCTCCTCTGGCTTTAAATCTCCATCTGAATAGTAACTTTTATTATATTCAATAGCTGCAGTTAGACAGTCATTTTCATATTCATATATTAAATTGTAATAATCAGTTATATCTTGATCTAGATTTTTGGAAGTCCCAAAACTTATAGATTTATTTTTGTCAAAAGTAAATGTAGTTTTATTTTTTAAATAACTTACATTATCTAAATGATTATCTTCTTCTAAAAATTCAAATGATGTTACAAAATTATTTACATTAAAGTTTGCTTTTACTAAATCATAATTTGAATCTTCCAAATTTTTATCTAAAGAAAATTGGTAATTAAGATCAAAATATTTTGAAGGAAAGTAGTTTAAATTTCCAATAAAATTAGATCTTTTTTCAGATAAATTATGAATTTTTGGTAAATCAGGATTTTCTTTTAATCTAATTATATTTGCTAAAGATAAATCAAAAACATTTTTATTATTTTTATCTAAAAACGAATATTCTAAACCCAATGTTAAAGATTCACCTCCTTCTACAGCATTATTATCAATCCTATCTAAAGAATAAATATTTTCATAATCTAATTTAACATCTGAATTAAAATTATTTTTAGTAGCATTTGGGCTATATCTTGCAGAAATTCTAGGAGTTAAAAAACTTTTGAAATTTTTTCCATCTTTTTTAAGAGGCAGACTTGTATCTAATAAAATTGAAGATAATAATTTTTGATCATCACCATTTTTGAAATTAGAAGAATTATCTGAATTTGAATTTATATTTCTTAATAAGATCTTGTAGCTAGTTTGTAAACCTTCCATTGACGAGTTAATTTTCGGAAAAGAAAAATATTTAAAATCATTTACCGCCAATGTTTCATCAGTATTTGAATTGTAATTTTTATTAAATCCTCTCAAACTATAAGTTAAATCACCATCTAGATTATGATTACTATTTAAATTCTTTTCATAATTGAAATCTGGAAAAATATATTCATATCTACCGGATTTTTCCTTGCTTAGGTTTTCAAATATATCAAAACTAATTTCAAATGAACTATCAAAATCAAAATAATTATAGTTTACGTAGGAATGCAAAGATGAAGAATCTTCCAGTATATTAGAAATAATTTTTTTCTTTTTTAAATAGGTATCATTTGAAACAGTTTCTAAATGTATATCTAAGTTTTTATTTTGTCTTATTGATTTGAAATCAGCAAAAAAGTGATTTTTTGTATCTTTTCCATCTTGGTTAATACCAAGATCTATAATTAAATTTGAATCTTTATTTGCCTGTCTGTATTCATTTTGTATTAAAATTTCATCTCCAAAAAATAATCTTGGAGAAAAAGTTAGATCTTTATTTTCAGATATAACTTTATAATATGGAATTTGAATAGACGTTCCAGAGTTATTTGAATTTTGAAAAGTAGGCATTAAAAAACCTGATTGTCTTTTCACGGTTGGATCTGGATGAAAAAAACGAGGAAAATATAAAACAGGTTTGTCATATATTTTTAACCAAGCATTTTTATAATCGATTATTTTTTCACTTTTTTTATGAGTAACTTCCTCAGCATATATTGACCAAGGTGGACATTTGTCTTTTTTTTGCTTACATGTTGTAAAAGTTCCTTTGTGAACAATAGTTTCGTTAACTTCAGCTATTACACTATTACCTTTAAGCCTTGGATTATTTTCATTATTTCCAAATAGTTTATCATCAAAGTCTATAAAAACATCTGAACCTAAAAATTTATTATTATTTAGATCAATTAATGCAAAGTCTAAAAAGTATTGATTATTAGAATTATCGAATAATGATAAGTTTTTAACTTTTAGATGATTATTAGTTAAGTTAATTTTAAATTTTTTAGCAAAAAAAACATTATTATTAGTATCTTCAATTTTAGTTTCTTTGTCGGATGAAACTTCAAAAAGATTTCGTTTATAAACTAAATCATTACTTTCTATGTAAAATTTATTCTTTATCTTTGTTCGAGATATTCCAGAAGAGATAATTTTTTCTTCTTCTTTATAGTAAATGTATTCGTTTCCTTCAGAAATAAAATCATTTTTTTTATCTTTAATTTTTACATTTCCATATAGTGTAAGAATTTCCTTTTTTTTATCGTAAATTACTTCATTAGTTATAATTTCAATACCATCGCTTGAAGAAATATTTACTCCATTTTTAGCTTTAACAATATTTCCTTCTTTTAAAATACTTATCTCAGAAGATTCAATATTGAATTGTTCAGCAAATAAATTATTTTGAAAAAAACAAAATAAAATTATTAAAAATTTATAAATATTATTTCTCATTAATTTTTACAATTCCTATAAAACAAAACATTGTTAAAATTATAAGAGGAATACTTACAGATAATAATACTGATGTCTTTTCCGTTGTACCCAATAAACTAAAAAAATGATTTATATAATAAATGATAACCGATGTCATTATTCCAATTGAAATATTAAATAATTTAGAATTAAAATAGTTTAAATATAACATTAATATTGATCCTATAACTGCCATTATAGATACGTAAACAGGTAATAAAAATAACTTATATAAATGAGCTTTAATTTCAATATTTGAATAGCCAAGTTTTTTATAGTCTTTAGATAATTCGATTAATTGTAATATATTTAAAGAGTTTAAGTTAGAAAAAATACTATCCAATTTATTTTTGTTAAAATTGCTCTTAAAAATCAACTTTTCTAAGCTTTCACTCTTACCATCTTTATAAAAAATTTTAACTTTATTAAGTTCCCAATTATACGTTTCAATATTAGCTTGATCAGCTGTTATAAAGTTTAAAATATCAAAGTCTTTATTTAATTTATTAATTGTTACATTTTTTAGATTTTCATTTTTATATTCATCAGCATTTATTATATAAATATTTCCTTCATATTGGTCTTTAATCCATAGCCCATTGTTATTAATTGCTGCTAAATATTTATTATCATTAGAGAATTTGTTTTTTATACTTAGGTAATTGTATTTAAACTCTGCAGAAAATGTATAAAAAACAGTCGAAATTAACACGCCCATTAATAGCGAAGTTAAAGCGATTAGTTTAATCAGTGAAAAATTATTAATACCTGTAACTTTTAACAAATTTAATTCATCTTTTTCATAAAAGTAAAATATAAATATTTGAGAAGAAATCAAAAAAATAAATGGAAATATTTCATATAAAAGAGAAGGGGTATTTAAAAATGTTAGAAAAAGGGGATATAGAATGTTTAAATTATATGGTTCAAAAAAAGTAATTTCTTCCAAAATATTTAGAAAAAAACCTAAAATTAAAAAAATAATACTTACTATAAAAAAATAATACAAAAAAGATTTTAAGATATAAGATTGATATATTTTTAAATTCATAATCTTTTTGATCTTTCAGAAATAAAAATAAAAATTAAATATAAAATTATACTTAGGAATATAGGAGTTAAAGCAATAATTGATTTATTAAAATTATAGTACGAAATGAAATTACTAGAACCTTCAGAAAAAATTATGAATAAAAAACCTAAAATAAAAATAAAAATTTTATATTTGTTAAAATTATTTTGGTTTTTTGATTTTATTATTAAAAAACTAGCTGTGAAGCCTAATATAATTATATAAATAGGCAATATAATTCTTTTATATACTTCTTGTGTTACAGGATTAATAGAATTTCTATTACATTTAAACAAATCTGTTTCAAAACCTTTATTATAATTTGCAAAAGAATTTACACAATTTATTAATTTACCTGTACTAGTTTCTTGGATTTTTGGAAATGTTGTAGTTTTAGTTTTAAACTTTGATAAATTTAATTCTGATCTATCAAACTTAATTATATTTGTATTTTTTTCATCAATATTTATTATTTTTCCATTATACAAGACAAGATAAAAATCATTTCTTTTTTTTGATATCATGCCTTTTTTTGCAGTAATGATTTTTGATTTATTTGCAGAAAAATTTTGTTTAATGAATATATTATCTATTGAACCATCAATATTTTTTTTATCTACAAATACAGTAAGGTCACTAACCGTATCATTGAAATGATTTGATTTTATTAAACTTGGAAAATAATCTATATTCGAAGTTCGAATATAGGATCGTGCCATATCTTGCGTTTTTGGAACTACAACAATGCTTAGAATTAAACTTATTAAAAAATAAACAAATGAAAGTTTAACAAGTTTATTTATAAATTCTCTTTTTGTAATTCCAAATGACCAAAAAATTAAAATTTCATTATTTTCTTCATATTTAGATAATGTGACATAAACTGAAATAAAAAAAACAAAGAGCATTAATTTATTAAATATTTTTGGCAAAGATAGTAACGAAAATTTAAAATATACTGAGAAGTTATGTCCGTCTTCCGAAACTATATCTAGATAATTAACTGCTTGGATTACCCAAACAATAAGGGTTAATGCCAATGAAATTATTATAAATAAAGTTGATATATCTTTAAAAATATTTCTAAATATTAATTTTTTCATTGAAATTTATTATTTTGATACATATATACGTTTCAACCTATACTATATTTAATATAAATGACTTTAAAAATAAAATATTTAGATGGAAAAAAAGGATCTTTAAAAAATAATGCCATTATTTTAGCAAAGGAGTCTAAAATTTCAGATTTTAAAGGTATTTTTGATGACAAAACAAATCAAAAAATAATTAATTTTTTAAAAAATAACAAAAAAACTAAAGATAACAAAATATTTTCATTAAATTTAGACTTTGATCGAAAATTAATAATAATTCTGTTAGTTAAGAAAAATGACTTTTTCCAATCAGAAAAAATGGGTGCTAAATTTTATGATTATATAAAAAATAGTGAAGTTAATGACCTTCTAATTTTGGGATCTAATTTTCCCTCAGTAATACACAGCATTAAATTTGATTCATTTTTGCATGGAGCTGAACTTAAATCCTATGAGTTTAATTTATATAAATCCAAAAAAAAAAATAAGGATATAAATTTTAATATTTGGAATAAAAAAAATGCTAACAATCAACAAATTAAAAAAAAATTAAATGCATTATTGAATGGAGTAAATTTTACTAAAGATTTAGTTTCAGAACCTGGAAATATTTTACATCCAGATGAATATGCAAAAAGACTAGTTAAATTAAAAAAACTTGGAATAAAAGTAACAGTTTATGATAATAAAAAATTAAAAAAATTGGGATGTAATGCTTTACTTGGTGTTGGTCAAGGAAGTGTAAGAGGATCATATCTCGTAACAATGGAGTGGAATGGGGCAAAATCTAAATCTAATCCTTTAGCTTTTGTTGGAAAAGGAGTTTGTTTTGATACTGGTGGATACTCGTTAAAACCAGCAAGATTCATGGAAGATATGACTTATGATATGGCTGGCTCAGCTGCCGTAGTAGGTTTAATGAAAACTTTAGCTTTAAGAAAAGCAAAAGTTAATGCAGTTGGCGCAGTAGGCCTTGTTGAGAATATGGTAAGTGGAAATGCTCAAAGACCTGGAGATATTGTAAAATCTTATAGTGGAAAAACTATAGAAGTATTAAATACTGACGCTGAAGGTAGATTAGTTTTAGCAGACGTTTTAACTTTCACTGAAAAAAAATTTAAACCTAAATTTATGGTTGATTTAGCAACTTTAACTGGCGCTATCATTGTTTCTTTAGGTTCAGAGTATGCAGGGCTTTTTTCTAACGATGATAAACTATCGAAACAATTACTTGAAGCCGGTGAAAGAGTTGATGAAAAATTGTGGAGAATGCCTCTTCATAAAAACTTTGATAAACTAATGGACTCAAAAAATGCAGATATGCAAAACATAAATTATGTTGGTGGTGCTGGCTCAACAACAGCGGCTCAATTCTTACAAAGATTCATTATTAACAAAACACCCTGGGCACATCTTGATATAGCAGGAATGGCTTTTTCAAAATATGCAGGAGCTTTGAATTCAGGTGGAGCCACAGGATATGGAGTAAGATTATTAAATAAATTTGTAGAAGATAATTATGAGTAATTTAGAGCAAACACTTTCAATAATAAAACCAGATGCTGTAGAAAGAAACCTTAGCGAGGAAATAAAAGTAGAATTTAAAAATAAAGGATTTAAAATTTTAAAAGACAAAAAGATTAAATTAGAAAAACATGAGGCTGAAAAATTTTATCAGGTTCATCAAACAAAACCTTTTTATGATGATTTGTGTTCTTATCTATCATCAGGACCGATTGTAGTTATGATATTAGAGAAAGAAAATGCAATTTTAGACAATAGAAAGTTAATGGGAGCAACGGATCCCACAAAAGCAGATGATGGTACTATTAGAAAAAAATATGGAATATCTATAGACAAGAATTCTGTACATGGTTCTGATAGCCCTGATAATGCTAAAATTGAAATTGATTTTTTTTTTAAAGATTAGCAGTAATAAATTTTTTAATTGCTTTAGGATAAATTAAATTTTCAATTTTTAAAACTCTTTTAGATAAAGAATTTTTATCATCATTTCTCAAAATCCTTACTTTTTTTTGTAAAATTATTTTACCAGAATCTAATTTTGAGTTAACTAAATGGACTGTACAACCAGTAAATTTTTCTTTATTTTTTAATACCCTTTTATGAGTATTTAAACCTTTATATTTTGGAAGTAGAGATGGGTGTATATTTAAAATTTTCCCATTATAAAAATTTACTATTTTTTTTGATAAAATCTTCATAAATCCAGCCAAACAAATTAAATCAATGTTGTATTTCTTCAAATCAACTAAAATTTTTTTTTCTGCTTTAATTTTATTTTTATAATTAATAAATGATAATTTAATTTTATTTTTTTTAGCAATATATATTCCCTTTGCGTTTTTATTATTAGTAATGACTAAAACTATTTTTATAGGACAATTTTTCATATTCGAAAAATTTATTAGTGATTTTAAGTTAGTTCCTCTACCCGAAATAAAAACAGAAACCCTTAATTTTTTTTTACCATTTAATTTTTCCATTTAAATCAACATTTTTTTTTCCATTAGTGATCTTGCCTATAAAATAAGGTTGAAAATTTTTTGAAAAATACTTTTTAATTTTTTTTAAATTCTTAGGTCTAACAATTATACAGAATCCAACTCCGCAATTAAATGTTTTAATCATTTCTTTTTCAGTTATTCCTTGATCATATATCCATTTAAAAATAGAACTTGGTTTTATATTGTTTAAACTTATATTTGCAGACAAGTATGAAGGTAAAATTCTTTCTATATTATCTTTAATTCCTCCCCCAGTAATATTTGCACATCCTTTAATTAAGTTTTTATTAATTAAATTCAAAATTTCAGTTACATAAATTTTTGTAGGTTTAATTAATTCTTTTTTTAAAAATTTATTTCTTTTTAAATTTATTTTATTCTTTTTTAATATATGTCTAACCAAAGAATAACCATTCGAATGCATTCCATTTGATGGAACTGCTAAAATTAAATCATTTTTTTTAATTTTTTTTTTATCTAAAATTTTATTTTTATCAACTACTCCCACAGAAAATCCTGCCAAATCAAATTTCCCTTTAGAATAGGTGCCTGGCATTTCTGCAGTTTCACCACCAACTAATTCACAATTAGAAATTTTGCATCCCTTAATGATTCCTTTTATAATTTGTTTTAATTTTTTTAAATCAACTTTATTAATTGAAATATAATCTAAAAAAATTAATGGTTTAGCTCCTTGAACAATTAAATCATTAACACACATTGCCACAAGATCTATACCTATTGTGTTAAATTTTTTTAGTTCATTTGCAATCTCAATTTTTGTTCCAACACCATCTGTACTAGCAACAAGTTTAGGATTTTTTAACTTTTTAGGAATATTAGTTATTGAGCCAAATCCACCTATATTTTGATAATTGTTAATTTTTCGCCTTTTTTTTGACAATGAAGATATATATTTAACAAAATTATCTGCTGCTTTAATATTAACGCCACTGCTTTCGTATGTTAGATTATTTTTTTTCATTTATGTCCAATACTATTAATAAAAAATATAATTTTGATAATACAATTTATATATTGTTTTTCTTTTTCATAATAATTTTTATAAAGTTTTCCACAGTAAGTGCAAAAGCTAATACCTATAAAATAGTAGATTTAGAAATTTCCAAACCTTATGATAACAACTTTGATAAAGAAAAAGTTATTGATAAAGCCTTTGAAAAAGCTTTTGAAGAACTAATTTTAAAAATTACTACAATTGAAAAAGATAAAATAAAAAATATTACAAATTTAAAAAGTATTTATAGTTTGGTTGACTCTTTTTCAATTGTAGATGAAAAATTTGCCGAAAATAAATATGTTTCGAAGTTTGATGTAGAATTTAACAAAAAAGAATTATTTAATTACTTAGGAAAAAAAAATATTTTTCCATCAATCCCTAAAGAAAAAAATTTACTCTTGATACCAATTTTAATTAATAGTGAGAAAAATGAGGTTTTATTATTTTCAGAAAATACATTTTATGTTAATTGGAATAAATATAATGAGAGATATTTTCTCTTAAACTACATTTTGCCTAATGAAGATATTGAAGATATTAATTTAATTAAAAAAAATATTTACAATATTGAAGATTATAATTTTGAAGAAATTGTTTCAAAATATGAGATTGATGACTATATAATATTAATCTTATTTCAAAAAAAAAACACCTTTAATGCTCTCATAAAATCAAATTTAAATAATAAATTGATTATCTCAAATAAAAAATTTGATTGGGATGAAAATGAAACAGAGAAAACTATAATTAAAGATTTAAAGTTTGAACTTGAAAATCAATGGAAAAAATTAAATATTATAAATGTATCCATAAAATTACCTATTACTCTTTCTGTCAATTCAAAAAACTATGATTTAGTCAAAGCTTTAGAAAAAAAATTTTATGATTTAGATTTAGTTTCAAATTATTTTATAGATAGTATTTCAAATGAAAAAATAATTTATAAAATAATTTATAATAGTACACCTGATAAATTTATTAATGAATTTTCAAATACTAATATAAAATTAAATACAGCCAATTCTATCTGGAGTGTTGAGTGAAACATTTAAATCAATTATTATTAAACTTTAAACACAAACAAAATTTTAATTATAATGATTTTTATGTAAGTAAAAGTAATTTTTTTGCTTTTCAATTAATTGACAATTGGCCCAAATGGGAAAAGAATATTTTAAATATTTATGGGGAAAAATTTAGTGGAAAAACTCATCTTTCAAATATTTTTTTAAGTAAAAATAAAGGTATCAAAGTAGACGAAAGCAATGTTAATAATGAAATTTTTAAAAAGCTTAAATTATATGAAAATATAATAATTGATAATTATAGTAATACAGCTGACGAAAATTTAATGTATTCTATATTTAACTTAGCAGATCAAGATAATAAATATTTAATAATTAACTCTAGAAAACCAATTAATGAAATTAATTTTAAGTTAGATGATTTAAGCTCGAGATCAAAAAATTGTCTTTTTGCTAAAATTGATCAGCCTGACGATGATTTAATGTTTGCAATTTTACTAAAAAATTTTTCGGATAGACAAATTCAAGTTGATAAAAAACTTATTGATTTTATAATTAAAAGAATAGACAGATCATATGGTAAAATTGCTGATTTTATATATAAAGTTGATGAACTTAGTTTAAAAAAAAAGAAAGCAATTGATTTAAAAATAATTAAAGAAATTTTATAGGTTAAACTTTGAATAAATATAGAAGCCATACTTGTGGAGAACTAACTGTTAAGGATAAAAATAAAAAAATTTCCTTAAGTGGCTGGATAAATAAAAAGAGAGATCATGGAAATTTACTTTTTTTAGATTTAAGAGATAACTATGGAATAACTCAATGTGTTATTGAAAATAGTCATGTTAACTTTAAAGAGTTAGAAAAATTACCCTTAGAAACTGTAATTAAAATTGATGGTAAAGTTTTAGAAAGAAGCAAAGATACTGTGAACAAGGATTTAAACACCGGGATGATAGAAATATCAATTAATTCCTATGAAATTTTAGGAAATACAAAAGAGTTACCTTTACCAATATTTTCCGATCAAGAATATGCTGAAGAAATTAGATTAAAATACAGATTTTTAGATCTTAGAAGAAAAAAAATTCATCAGAATATAATTTTAAGATCTAAAGTTATTTCTTTTATTAGATCTGAAATGGAAAAGTTAGGTTTTTTAGAATTTCAAACTCCAATCCTTACCTCATCAAGTCCTGAAGGTGCTAGAGACTTTTTGGTTCCGAGTAGATTAAATCCAGGAAAATTTTATGCACTTCCTCAAGCACCACAACAATTTAAACAACTTGTAATGATTTCAGGGTTTGATCGATATTTTCAAATAGCGCCATGTTTTAGAGATGAGGATGCTAGAGCAGATAGAAGTCCAGGTGAGTTTTACCAATTAGATATAGAAATGTCTTTTGTACAACAAGAAAATGTATTTGAAGTAGTAGAAACATTAATGATCAATTTATTTAAAAAATTTTCTGATAAAAAAATTATTCACGAAAAATTTCCAAAAATAACTTTTTCAGAATCGATGCTTAAGTATGGAACTGATAAGCCTGATTTAAGAAATCCTTTAATTATAAGCGAACTTACAGAAATATTTAAAAGAAGTGATGTAAGTTTTGAAATATTTAAAAAATTAGTGAAAAAAGGATCTATTGTCAGAGGCATAATTACAAAAAATACTAAAGACAAGCCAAGAAGTTTCTTCGATGGCATAGACAAATGGGCAAAAGAACAAGGAGCTTCTGGATTAGCTTACTTTACTATCGAAAAAGATACTGAAGTAAAAGGAAAAGGACCAGTTGGAAAGTTTTTTAGCTCTCAGTCCATTCAAGAATTAATGAAAATTTCTAAAGCAGAAGTTGGAGATAGTGTTTTTCTAGCATGTGGAAAAAAAAATGAAGTTGAAAAAATACTTTCCGATGCAAGAGACAAAATAGGACATGAATTAAATATAATAAACTATAATTCTTATGCTTTTTGTTGGATTGTTGACTACCCAATGTTTGAAAAAGACGAAAATAGTAAAAAAATTGTTTTTAGCCATAATCCTTTTTCAATGCCACAAGGAGATATAAAAAATCTAGATTTATCAAATCCTTTAGAAATCAAAGCTTACCAATACGATATAGTTTGTAATGGTGTGGAATTATCTTCAGGCGCAATTAGAAATCATATACCAGAATTAATGTACAAATTATTCGCAATAGTTGGATATGAAAAAGAACAAGTAGATAAAAAATTTAGTGGAATGATAAATGCTCTTAGTTATGGAGCTCCTCCACATGGTGGAATAGCACCAGGAATAGATAGAATAATCATGTTGTTGGCTGGAGAAAAAAATATAAGAGAAGTTACAATGTTTCCTATGAACCAAAATGCGCAAGATTTAATGATGAATGCACCATCTGAAGTAGATGAAGAACAGCTAAAAGAGCTTAATTTGTTAATTAAGAAAAAAAAATAATTACTTTTTTCCCTTTAAGTTGATTCTTATATCAGATAAATCAACCAGTTTTTTTTTGTAATTACTCCTTAAAAATCCTTTACTTGATATATCTTTAACAATTTTTAAGAATTGACTTTGATCTTCATTAATTTCTTCATGTTGTCCTTCATTTTGTTTTTCAATATTTCCAATTGAAGGAGTATGAGCAAGATCTTCTCTGTTCAGATAGGAAATTGCTAATTCTCTAAATATATAATCAAGAATAGAAGTTGCACTTAATATTCTGTCATTTCCATACACTTTGCCAGAAGGTTCAAATTTTGTTCCAACATAGGCACTTACATATTCGTCAAGTGGAACTCCATATTGTAATCCTAACGATATAGCAATTGCAAAATTGTTCATTAGAGCCTTTACCAACTCTCCTTCTTTGCTTGTGTCAATAAAAATTTCTCCAATTTTTCCATCTTCATATTCTCCTGTATGAAGATAAACTTTATGATTACCAATTGTTGCTTTTTGTATGTATCCTTTTCTTCTATCAGGCATACCCAGTCTTTTGTGATTAGCATCTGCAATCTTGTTATTTGTAGAAAAGTTGCTTGTGGGAGTTTTAGTTTTAATTTTTGAAATTAAATCTATATTTTCACTTTCATTACCATTTGTTTTTAGAGTTTTGTTAACTTTTTCAAGATTTTTGGTTTTTCTATTATCCAATTTAATATCAATTATTTCATATGTTCCATCATCTCTTTTTTCTAAATTTTTTAGTTCATTATTATTTACTTCATCCAAATAATGACTAACTTTAAACGTACAATTATAGTAAGTTTCAACCAAGTATTTTGCCATATTTACCTTATTTAATTTTTTTTTGAATCTTATATTAATATTTTATATACAAATTATAATTTTAGTCTAATTTATTTTTTACAATTTAAAATTGAATAAATTTTTAAAATTTATGTTGACACTTTTTAAAGAAATTTTTACTTGGTGGAATCATCAAACACTTGGCACTAGACTAACGGTATTTTTTTTTGGAAAATTTGTTGGTAGTGATGCTTCTGGAAATAAGTATTATGAAACAAAAAAAGGTAAGAGATTTATAGTTTATAACGGAGAAGTAGACGCTTCAAAAATCCCAGATGAATGGTATTCCTGGATGCATTTTACTCCGAATAAAATTGAAAATTCTCACGAATTAACAAAATTTGATTGGCAAAAACCTCATAAACCAAATTTAACAGGATCAACTAATGCATATAGCCCAAAGGGCAATACTGATGCACTTAAAAAAAAATATAAAACTTGGAAGAATTCATAAATTTATTTTTTTAATTTTTCTATTATTGTTATTTGATAATAGATTATTTGCTACTGAATTAAATTATGTAGATGTTAAAATTTTAGATAAAGTTAGTTCTAAAACGAGTCAACTAACCTTAAACATTCAGGAAGAAAAAGCTTTTGAAAATTTATTAATCAAAATATTAAAATGTAAAAATTCAGAATTTGATGATGATCCAGAAATAACTGCATATATGCAAGTTCAAGATGTCACGATAAAAAGCAATGATAAAGTATTTGTTTTTAATGGTTGGACTTTTTCATCTAGTCCTTCGGTAAGTTTGTTTGACCACCCAGTTTACGATATATGGCTCACTAAATGCTATTAGATTATTTTTTCTTTATCTAACCAACTTACATTGAAATCAGAATCGATGAATTTTGGATGATCAAGTAGTTTTTTGTGCAAAGGTATAGTAGTTGTTATTCCATCTATCACAAACTCATCCAAAGATCTTCTCATTCTTTGAATTGCCTCTGTTCTATTTCGTCCATGACAAATTAGTTTACAAACCATACTGTCGTAATATGGAGTTACTTTATAACCTTGAAATATTGCACCATCAACTCTAGTTCTAAAACCCGAAGGCTGATGACACATACCTATAGTTCCTGGTGAAGGTTGAAAATTTTTACTAGCATCTTCTGCATTAATTCTACATTCTATTGCATGGCCTCTTGGAACAATATCACTTTGCTTTAAAGCAGTATTACCGGTAAAAGCTATCCAAATTTGTTCTTTGATTATATCAATCCCTGTAATCATTTCAGACACCGGATGTTCTACTTGAACTCTTGTATTCATTTCTAAAAAATAAAATTTTTCATTTTCATAAATAAATTCAACTGTTCCTGCTCCTTCATATCCAATTTTACTAACCATGTTCACAGTTCTATCAAATAAATCTTTTCTAATTTTGTCTGTTAGAATTGGACTTGGTGTTTCTTCAATCAATTTTTGATGTCGCCTTTGAACAGAGCAGTCCCTTTCATGTAAATGAACAGTTCTATTTTTGCCTGATAAAACTTGAACCTCTATATGTCTTGGATTTTGAAAAAATTTTTCAATATAAATTTCATCATTTCCAAAATACTTTTGAGCTTCTGATTTAGCGGTAGCAAACAAGTCATCAAATTCAGTCTCTTTGTAAACTATTTTCATTCCCTTTCCTCCTCCACCAGCAGAGGCTTTTATTAGAACAGGAAAACCTATTTTTTTACTAATTTCCTTAGCATGTTTTTTATCTGTTACACCACCATCAGAACCTTCGATAACAGGAAGACCATACTCCTTAGCAATTTTTTTTGCTTGAATTTTATCACCCATCATTTCAATTAACTTTGAAGAAGGTCCAATAAATTTAATTTTATAATCTTCTAAAATTTTTGCAAATTCTGGATTTTCTGACAAAAAACCATATCCTGGATGAACAGCTTCTGTGTTCGTTAATTCAATAGCAGACATTATAGATGGAATATTTAAATAACTATTTAAAGGCTGATGAGTTCCTACACATACACTTTCATCAGCTAATCTTACATGCATACTATCTCTATCAACATCAGAATGAATAGCTACTGTTGAAATTCCCCATTCTTTACACGCTCTAATGACTCTTACTGCAATCTCACCTCGATTGGCGATTAATATTTTTTTAAACATTATTCAAGAATAACAATTTTTTGATCAAACTCGACTGGTTGACCATCATCAACACAAATTTCTTTTACTACACCATTAGATGTCGAAGGAACATGATTCATTGTTTTCATAGCCTCTATAATCATAACCGTATCTCCTTTTTTAATTTTTTTTCCTACTTCAACAAATTTTTTTCCTCCTGGTTCCGCCGCAAGATATGCCGTTCCTACTATAGGACTTTTTACAATTATTTTATCTGATAAATCTATTTCTTCATCTAGTGCGTTTTCTTTTGATTCTACATCGATACCTTTTACCGATTTTTTTAAATCTTCTAAGGCTTGAATTAGTTTAATTATAATTTTTTTATCTATTTCCATTTTTTAGTAATTCTTGCATTGCATTTATGGCCAAAATATAACCATTTGATCCAAGTCCACAAATAATTCCAGTAGCAATATTACTTATAAGAGATTTATGTCTAAATTCTTCTCTTTTATATATATTAGAAATATGTAATTCTATAATTGGTTTTTTAAATATATCTAAGGCATCGCGTATAGATACAGATGTATGAGTATACCCAGCTGCATTGATAATTATACCATCATAATCTTTTCTTGCATTTTGTATTTTAGTTACTATCTCACCTTCTAGATTAGATTGAAAAAAATCTATATTTATTCCTATTTTTTTTGAATATTCCATGCATAAATTTTTTAAATCATTAAATGTAATTTTTCCATATTGGGATTGTTCTCTTTCACCTAATAGATTAAGATTTGGACCATTAATAATTATTATATTATTCACAACTAACTTATATTACATGAATTTTAAAAATAAAATAAAAATTAAAGTAAATGGTAA
>CACPJJ010000013.1 GCA_902634305.1 uncultured Pelagibacteraceae bacterium
ACCCTATAAATGATATTAGAGTTGAAACCGTGGGTCCTCCCTTTAGAGGTAATGAAGTTAAAATTGCAGAAGATGGTGAAATACTTGTTAAAGGTGAGAATGTGATGCTAGGATATTGGAATAACAAAGAGGAAACCGATAAAGTTTTAAAAAATGGATGGCTTCATACTGGTGATATAGGAGTATTTGAAAATACTTATTTAAAAATAACAGATAGAAAAAAAGATATTATAATTACTCCAGGTGGAGATAACATTTCACCTATAAAGATTGAAAACGAATTAGTTAATTCAGAATTATTTGAACAGTCAATTATTTATGGTGATAACAAACCATTTTTAGTTGCATTATTAGTTCTTAGTGAGGATAAAAAATCATCAACAGAAGATGAAATTAAATTAGAAATAGAAAAAATTAATAAAAAGTTATCAAAAATTGAAAATATTAAAAAATATTTTACTATTAGTGAAAAATTTTCAATTGAAAATGGAATGTTAACTCCAACATTAAAGTTAAAAAGATATAAAATTATACAAAAATATAAAAATAATTTTGAAAAACTTTATTAAATTTATTTTTTTAAAACAGTTTATTAATCGCAGTTTACTTAACTTTTTTCGTTATTTAAAAAATATAATATAAAAAATATTTTTTAATTATTTTTATTAGAAATTAAATATTTGACATAACAACGTAAAAAAAATAAAAAAAGGATAAGAAACGAATCAAAATGATTCGTAATAAAAAAAGGGAGCTAAAGATGGCTAAAAGAAGAAAAAAAGCTGCTAAAAAGAAAACTAAGAAAAAAGCTAAAAAAAGAAGAAGAAGAAGATAAATTAGTATTCTTTTTAATAAATTACGCTTCTCATGGCATAAGTTGTGGGAAGCGTTTTTTTTACTCGATTGGTTCTGCTAATTCCTCAGTGGTTGTTTCTTGTGCTTTTTGAACAATCTGAAGATTTTGTGATTGTAGATTTCTTTTAAGAGCTTTATCTAATTTTTTTTGAGTATCTTCTAAACTTAAATTAAGAATAATTTGGAACTCACTTAATATTCTTTCATATGCTTTTTCAAATAATTGTCTTTCACTATAAGATTGATCTACCATTAAGTCATCACCTTTATTTAAATCTCTAACAACTTCTGCAAGATCATAAATTTTCCCTGAAGAAATCTTAGCTTCATATTCTTGAGCTCTTCTACTCCACATGGACCTTTTAATTTTTGGTTTACTTTTAAGAATACTGATACATTTGTTCAATTGGTTTATTGAAGCTAGAGGTCTTAAATGAGATTGTTTGTTTACTGGAACCATCCCACTAGCTTTATCTTTCTCAAAATTTAAAATATATGTTTCAACATCAATTCCACCAATATTAACTTTTTTTATCTCTTTTACTTTACCAACACCATGTTTAGGATAGACAACATAATCATTAATCTTATATTCTTTCTTTTCTGTTTCTTGAATTTTTATTTTTTTTATTTCAGGCTTTTGATCTGAACTTTTTACAACTTTTAAATTATCTTTTTTAGTATTTGAAACTTCTTCAGATTTTTTTTGTTTATTTTCTTTTTTAGTTTTTACTTTTTTAACTTTTATTTTTTTTTTTTGATTTTTTTTTATTAATTTTTTTTGAACTTTTTTTTTAGAAGTTTTATTTTTTAACTTTTTTTTAGTTTTAAATGTTTTCTTTAAAATATTTTTCAAATTTATTTTCTTCATTTTTAAATTTTTCGTTATCTTTTGGAGGTTCTTTTTTGTCGGATATATTTGGCCAAATTTCTGAATATTTTTTGTTTATATCTAACCATTTATCTATACCTTCGTTTGTATCTGGTTCAATAGCATCTACTGGACATTCAGGTTCACAAACGCCACAATCTATACACTCATCTGGTTTTATTACAAGCATATTTTTTCCCTCATAAAAGCAGTCAACTGGACAAACTTCTACACAATCCATCAACTTACATTTGATACATTTTTCATTAACAATATAAGTCATTATTTTAAATTTTTTATTATTTTATTTTTTATATTTCCCACTATCTTTGTGTCCAAATATAGCAACCCAGTTAATCTTCTCATTAGACTGTTTTCATAAATGTCAGCACTATTATCCGAATAAATTATATTCCATAAAACTTCAACGACTTTTATTTTTGAGTCTGTATTCATATTTTTAACTTCTTTTGTAAACTCTAATATTTGATTGGAATTTTTCTCAATTTCTTCTGCTTTTATTAATATATCATCAATAACTTCATTATTTGAACCAAGATCAATAATAGCTTTTTTGATAATACTCCTTTCTTTTTCTGTGTAGTTCTCATCAATTTTTGCAACGTGAATTAATAAAGCAGCTATTTTAGCTAAAGGATCTTTAATATTCTTATTTTTTTCTTTGTTAAAAAAATTAAACATTATTTAAAATTTATATTTTTTAATACGTTAAAAGGATTTTCTTTTTTCAAAATTTTAGAAGAAAATTGTTTTTTAGTATTTCTTACTGGAGAATATTTAAAATAGGTTTCTTGATTTTTTTCATATGTATAATAATTCATTTTTTTAATCAATTTTAAAAAGTCTTCTTTACTACATCCTAATAAATTTAACATTTCTGGGATTAACTTGATCTCTTTTTCATTTCTCAAATCTATTATTTTTATAAATAATCTTTCTAATATATCTATCCTAACAAAAAAATTATCAAATTTTTCAAAACCACATAATAACATAAAATCTTTGGAATATTCTTTGCTTTCTTTTAAAAAATTTAGTCCAAAAGTTGGTGGCCTAAGATCAAAATATTTTTGATGGAAATTTTTCCACAATGCTATTCTTAGGGAAACTGCACTTGGTTTAAATAATTTAAATAAAAAAATATGATACCTTCCAAATTTTACACCTAAACTTCTTAAAATTTTTCTTTCTTCTTGGGCTAATTTTTTTAAAAAATCTTTGACATTTTCTCTTTTAATAACACCATTATTTTCATACAATTGGTATGCCAATGCTCTAATTGATGCATTCTTAGTACTTATATTTTTTAAATCAGTTAAACTTTTTAGTTCAAGATTTATTTTTTTGTTTATCCAATCCTGTAAAAATTTAGAAAAATCTGACTTGTCATTACTATCAATCATATCATCAATAATTAGATCAATTTCAGGTCTTAAATAATCTTTTCCCGGTGTCAATTTTGCAATAGGAAAATTTTTCCAATAGATTTTAAAATCATCTTTCAATTCAATAAGACCAGTTTCTTTAATTTGTTTCATTCTATTTGTTATTTCTGGTTCAACGTTTTGTTTGGCGGCTTTTTTTAGTGATTTAATATCTGTATCAAGAGCTCCAATTTTAAAATCAAGCTCTAATTTTAGACCATTTAGTTGGCCAATAAATTGATTGTTTATTAATACTTTTCTATTTTCCAATATCTCTGTTTTAAAATTTATATCTTGCTTAAGCCCTTTTGCTAATACACTTGCTCTTTTATCAATAAAACTCTTCGTAAGCTCTTCATGTAATCTATCGGATAACTTATCTTCTAAATTTTTTGTTCTTTCTACCCAATAATCTTGGTTTTCTACCCAATTTACTTTATTTGAAACATATGACCAAGTTCTTACATTAGCAATTCTATTAGATATTGAATCAACATTTCCATCAAGTTTATCAAGATTTGATAATTGTTGTTTCATATAATTGTTAGTTATTTTTCCAGGTTTCTTTCTTAAAAAATTAAAAACTTTTCCAACTACTTCTAAATGATTTCCATAAGTTTTTTTTACAAAATCTGGGATTTGACAGCATTCCCATAATAATTTTAGTTCATTCTCATTATTAAAGACATCTAATTTTTCAGCGTCTTTCAATATATATTTTAAAATTTTTTCATCTTCACATTCTGGAATTTTTTTTAACCATGATTTATTTGGTCGTTCTTCTAAAGATTGAATTAGATTTTTGCCATTTTTAAAATTTAAGTTTGAATTTCTCCAAAATATTGTGTGAATTTCATCAAATTTATGATTTTCTAATAATTCTACCTCTTCAGCACTTATTTCTCCACATTCTCCGGTAATACCAAAAGTACCATCATTTAAATATCTCCCTGCTCTTCCAGCTATTTGACCAATTTCAGATAGTTTTAATCTTCTAAGCTTTTTTCCATCAAATTTTTTTAAATTTGAAAAAAAAATATTATCTAAATCCATGTTAATCCCCATACCTATAGCATCAGTTGCAACTAAGTAATCAACGTCCCCAGATTGATATAGCTCTACTTGAGAATTTCTCGTTTTAGGACTTAAAGATCCCATAACTATTGCAGCTCCACCCTTTTGTCTTCTTATTAATTCTGCAATTGCATAGACTTCCTCTGCCGAAAAAGCAATTATTGCAGTCTTTCTTATAATGCGAGAAATCTTTTTATGGCCAGAATAAGTTAGCTTTGATAACCTTTTCCTATTTATATATTCAATATCTCCATCTAATTTTTCTATAATACTTTTAATTGAATTTGATCCCATAAACATTGTAAGTTTTTCACCTCTAAGATTAATTAATCTTTCAGTAAATATGTGACCTCTTTCGTGATCAGCACACATTTGAATCTCATCTATACCAACAAATTCTAAATTTTTATCAATTGGCATAGACTCTACTGTACATAAAAAATATTTTGCTTCTGATGGAATTATTTTTTCTTCACCTGTAATAAGGGCCACCTTATTTTTACCTACATTTTTTACAACTTTGTCATAAACCTCTCTTGCCAATAGTCTTAGTGGGAAACCTATCATTCCAGACTCAAACGAAAGCATAGTTTCAATTGCTAGGAAAGTTTTACCTGTATTTGTAGGCCCAAGAACAGCTGTAATTTTATTTTTTTTCATTTCTACTTTTAGTATATTTTTTTTTTAAACTACCATATGTTGTTAAAGGTAAAGAACAAAAATAGTATAAAACATGACCGAATCATTGAGGAAAAAGTTCTCATTTTAGTTTTTTTATAAAAAAGACAGTAACATAAATATAAATATTTAAATATATATTTTATAATGAAACCAAAAATATTATGGCAGGCTAGCCAGCTACAAAAAAATAAATCAAATTTATTTAAATATGAAAAATTTTTATTTTCAAAATTTAGATTTAAGATAACCCAAAAATATAGCACCTTACTTAGATGGAGTATCAATAATCCAAAAAATTTTTGGAACACTATTTGGGATTTTACTAAAATCAAAGGGATTAAAGTTAAAAATTATGAAAAATCTAAAATATTTTATAAAAATAAATTTTTTAAAAATTCTAAATTAAATTTTGCAGAAAATTTATTGTCAAAAAATGATGATAGTAAGGCTATAACTTTTATAAGTGAGAATGGCCTAAAAAAAATAAGAACTTGGAAAGAGCTAAATATAAACGTAAATAAATTAATTACCTTTTTAAACTCAATTAAAATAAAAAAAAATGATAGAATTGCTGCATATTTACCTAATTTGATTGAAACTGTAGAATCGTTCATAGCAACATCAGCTTTAGGAGCAATATGGTCTTCATGCTCACCAGACTTTGGAACAAATGGTGTGATTGAAAGGTTTTCACAAATAAATCCAAAAATACTAATAATATGTGATAGATACTTTTATAATGGAAAAGAGATCAATGTTATTAAAAGATTACCTTTTATATTAAAAAAAATAAAATCTATAAAACATATAATAATTATAAATTATCCAAATAGATCATTTTTAAAATTTAAAAAAACAAAAAACAAAAAATATATTAGTTGGAATTCTATTATGAAAACAAATCCAAGAAATTTTAAATTTAAAAAATTTGATTTTGAACATGAACTAGCAATATTATATTCAAGTGGCACCACTGGAAAACCAAAATGTATTTGTCACAGGGCAGGAGGTGTTTTAATTCAACATCTCAAAGAACATCAATTACATAATGAAATTAAGGAAAATGATAATGTATTTTATTTTACTACATGTGGCTGGATGATGTGGAACTGGTTAGTAACTGTTTTAGCTTCAAAAGCATCAATAGTTCTATTTGAAGGTTTTCCAATGTATAAAAGATATGATCTATTAATTAAATTAGCATATGAAGAAAAAATAACTTTGTTCGGAGTTAGTGCAAAATACTTAGATGCACTTAATAAATCTAACATTTTAAACAAAAAAAAATATAATTTAAAAAACCTAAGAACAATCTGTTCTACAGGATCTCCTTTATCCAAAGATGGATTTAAGTTTGTATATGAAAAAATTAAATCTAATGTCCATCTTGCCTCTATATCTGGAGGAACTGATATAGTGTCATGTTTTGTACTTGGTAATATTTATGAACCAGTTATTTCTGGGCAAATTCAAAATAAAGGTTTAGGCATGGATGTTGATATATTTAATGATCAAGGCAAACCAATTAAAAATAAAAAAGGCGAATTAGTTTGTAAAAATCCATTTCCATCAATGCCTTTAAAATTTTGGAATGATAAAAATAATATCAAGTTTAAAGAAGCATATTTTAATAAATTTAAAAATACTTGGCATCATGGAGACTATGCAGAGCTTAAAAAATCTGGAGGATTTATAATATATGGTAGATCAGATACAACATTAAATCCTGGCGGTGTAAGGCTAGGAACTTCTGAAATTTATTCTGAAGTTGAAAAATTTAAAGAAATAAAAGAGTCTATAGTAGTAGGGCAGTCTTGGGATAATGATATTAGAATTATTCTTTTTGTAATTATGAACAAAAACTATAAATTTGATAAGAAGTTGATTAAAAAAATTAAATTTCAGATTAAAATAAATGCTTCTCCTAGACATGTTCCTAGTAAAATTATTAAAGTTAATGATATTCCAAGAACAAAAAATGGAAAAATAGTTGAACTAGCTGTAAAAAATATTATCGAAGGTAACGAAATAAAAAATAAAGAAGCTTTAGCTAACCCAGAAGTACTAAATGAATTTAAAAACTTACAAGAATTAAAGTATTAAAATTAAAAACGAGAATTAACCACCTGGTCCAAAATCAGGTATATTTTTTTTTAATTTTTTCCATACACCAGATGCAGATGCTACTATTTTTGAATTAGATTCTAAATGGCAGATCAAAAAAACCATCGATTTAGTAATTTTTTGAATTTTTGTAAAACCTTTTATTTCATCTCCAATTTTTGTAGGACCAATAAATTTAATATCTAAAGATATAGTTACGCAAGGTGAATTATTACTCGCTCGATGAGCAGCAGTACCTGCTCCAGCATCAATAATTGAACAAATGTAACCACCATGAGTAATGCCAGCAGAATTTAATTTATTCTGATCAACAGTTGTTTTAAATTCAAATTCTGTATCTGAAATTTTCCTAAAAAAAATTCCACCATTATGTTTCATGAAGCCTGGTTTATTACTGATTTGCTCAAATTTATCTGTCATGAATTTAAATTAATATTGTAATTATTGATAAAATAAAAAATATTATAAGAAAAAAAATAATAACAGAGTTTTGAAGTGATATTTTCATAATTTTGGTGGGCCGCGAAGGACTTGAACCCTCAACCTCAGAGTCCGTAGCTCTGCGCTCTATCCAATTGAGCTAGCAGCCCTTAATAACAATATAGATGAATAAGTAAAAATTTAAACAATAAATATTTAATATTTAATTAATTCTGTACCTTTTTTTAAGCAGTATTTTTTGTATCCAAAATCTACTATCTATATTTTTGTTTTTATAAGATAGGCTAAATTTATTAATAATATGTGTTAACTTTGTTAACATAGCTCAATTTACACATTTAAGAATGACTAAAAAAAGATATAAATATGTCTAAAATGAAACTTTTAATAAGTTTTTTTAAATAAATATTTATATGGCTAATAAGGTAATAGTTCCTGATATTGGTGATTTTGAGAATGTTGAAATTATAGAAATTTTAATAAAATCTGGTGATAAAATAAAAAAAAATGATTCTATTGTAACTCTTGAAAGCGACAAATCTAGTGTTGAGGTACCTTCTACAATTGAAGGTGTTGTTGAAAATATAAATGTGAAAATCGGAGATAAAGTTTCAAAAGGCGATGTACTTATAGAAGTTTCAGGAGACCAAATTGAAGTTAAAAAAGAAAAAGAAAAAGAAAAATCAAATCAAGATAAATTACCTGTAGATACAGAAAAAATTATCCAACAAGCAGAAAAAACTTTAGAAAAAGAAAAAAAAATTGATAAAAATAATGAAACAATTATTCAAGTCTCAAAAGATGGAGATATAGATCCAATAGAAACAAAAGAATGGCTAGAGTCTCTTTCCGCAGTTTTAGAAAAAGATGGAAAAAATAGAGCTCAATTTTTAATTAAGCAACTTATTGAACATTCATATAAGGAAGGTTCGGATTTAATATTATCCAGAAATACTCCTTATATTAATACTATAAAACCAGAGGAAGAGATAAAATCTCCTGGAGATCAAAATTTGGAGAGAAAAATAAGATCTCTGATTAGATGGAATGCAGCAGCAATGGTTGTTAGAGCAAATAAAAAAAATCCAGAACTTGGAGGTCATATTGGAACATTTGCTTCAGCTGCTACTCTATATGATATTGGTATGAATCATTTTTGGAGAGCAAAAAATAATAAATTTGGTGGAGATTTAATTTACTTTCAAGGTCATAGTGCACCCGGAATGTATGCAAGAGCTTTTCTTGAAGGCAGAATTAATGAAAAAGAATTAGACCGATTTAGACAAGAAGTTAAACCAGGTGGGCTATCTTCCTATCCTCACCCTTGGTTAATGCCAAAATTTTGGCAATTTCCTACAGTGTCAATGGGTCTTGGTCCAATAATGTCAATTTATCAAGCTAGATTTAATAAATATTTAATCAATAGAGGATTGTTAAAAGATGAAGGAAGAAAAATTTGGTGCTTTTTGGGAGACGGCGAAACTGACGAACCAGAATCTTTAGGAGCTATAGGATTAGCAGCTAGAGAAAAACTAGATAACTTAATATTTGTAGTAAATTGTAACTTACAAAGATTGGATGGCCCAGTAAGAGGTAATGGAAAAATTATTCAAGAACTTGAAGGAATATTTAGAGGAGCTGGTTGGAATGTAATTAAAGTTATTTGGGGTTCTTACTGGGATCAATTGTTAGCCAAAGACAAATCTGGATTGCTAATTAAAAGAATGGGAGAGGCAGTTGATGGAGAATATCAAGCATTCAAAGCAAAAGGAGGAAAATATGTAAGAGAGAAATTTTTTGGAAAGTATAAAGAACTTTTAGATATGGTTTCTCAAATGACAGATAGAGATATTTGGAAACTTAACCGGGGTGGACATGATCCACACAAAGTTTATGCTGCTTATCACGCTGCTATGCAGAATAAAGGTACACCAACTGTAATTCTAGCTAAAACTATTAAAGGCTATGGAATGGGCAAGTCAGGAGAAAGCATGAATACAACTCACCAACAAAAAAAATTAGATGAAGAAGATTTGCTGTATTATAGAGATAGATTTGATGTGCCTTTAACAAATGAACAAGTAAGAAATATTCAATATTATAGACCTGATGATAATTCACCAGAAATAAAATACTTAAAAGAATGTAGAATTAAATTAGGCGGAAACTTACCAGAAAGGTCATCATTTGCTAAAGCTATAAAAACTCCACCAAAAGATATATTTGCAAAAATGAAAGAGTCTACAGGAGAAAAAGAAATGTCCACAACAATGGTATTAGTTAGAATGTTGACAAATCTTATGAGGGATAAAAATGTAGCTCCAAGACTAGTTCCAATTATTCCAGACGAGGCTAGAACTTTTGGTATGGAAGGTTTATTTCAAAAAATAGGAATATATGCTCACGAAGGTCAAAAATATGAACCAGTTGACTCAGAACAATTAAGTTCTTATCGTGAGGATATAAAGGGTCAGGTTTTAGAAGAAGGAATAACAGAAGCTGGTGCTATTTCATCCTGGATCGCAGCTGGCACATCCTATGTAAATCATGATATCTCAATGATACCAATATATATATTTTATTCTATGTTTGGTTTTCAAAGAACTGGTGACTTTGTTTGGGCAGCAGGAGATAATCAAACAAGGGGATTTTTAATTGGAGCAACCGCTGGACGTACAACATTGTCTGGAGAAGGTCTTCAACATGGTGATGGACATAGCCATATATTGTCTTCTGTAGTACCAAATTGTATTTCATATGACCCAACTTTTTCATACGAGTTAGCTGTAATTTTTAGAGAAGGTTTAAGAAGAATGTATGAAAAGAGAGAAAATATTTTTTATTACATTACTACAATGAATGAAAATTATACTCATCCTGAAATTCCAAAAGAAAAAAATATAGAGGAAGATATTTTAAAAGGTATGTATAAATTTAAAGAATTTAATAAAAATAAAAAAACTAAAATTCAATTATTAGGATCTGGGACCATTCTAAGAGAAATTATTGCCGCTGCAGAAATTTTAGAAAAAGATTATAAAATAGATAGTGATGTATGGAGCGTTACGAGTTATAATGAGCTTAGAAAAGAAGCCATAGAGGTAGAAAGATATAATTTACTTAATCCAGATAAAACAAATAAAAAAAGCCATGTAGAAAAATGTCTTTCTTCAACTGAAGGTCCGATAGTTTCAGCTTCAGACTACATAAGATTGAATTCAGATCAGATTAGGCCTTTTACTAGAAAAAGTTTTTACTCATTTGGTACAGATGGGTACGGAAGAAGCGATACTAGAAAAAATTTAAGAAAGTTTTTTGAGGTTGATAAAGAGCATATAGTAGCTTATTCGCTGAGTGTTTTAGCCAAAGAACAATTAATACCATCAAAATATGCTTACGAAGCTATAAAAAAATATAATATTGACCCAAATAAAACAATCCCTACAAAACTATAATTATGTCAGAAAATAAAAAAATATTTGCCACACCTAAAGTAAGAAAATTTGCAAGGGAGCTTGGAGCAAATATAGCCGAGATTGAAGGATCGGAAAGATTAGGAAGAATAACTGAAGAGGATGTCAAAAATTTTGTAAATAAAAATTTAAATAAATCTCAAACAAAAAAAGATATTAAAATTAAATCAGAATTTGATCATTCTGATTTTGGTGATGTGGAAATAATTGATATACCAAGAATAAAAAGATTAGCTGCACCACATCTTACAAATTCATGGAAAACAATTCCACATGTTACTCATCATGATGAAGCGGATATAACTGAACTAGAAGATTTCAGAGCAAAATTAACAGATCCATTTTCTGGTGATAAAATTAAAATTACTCCTCTTGCTTTTATAGCAAAAGCATTAACTAATAATTTAAAGAAATTTCCTACATTTAATTCTTCCATCGACAATATTAGCGAAGGAAAGATTGCTTTGAAAAAATATATTCATATTGGTATTGCTGTTGATACAGCTCATGGTTTAATGGTTCCAAAAATAAGAAATGTGGATAAGAAAAAAATAAAAGAAATTGCAGAAGAATTAAAAAATGTAAGTGAACTTAGTAGAAATTTAAAAATAAATAAAAAGGAATTTTTTGGAGGGTCAATAACTATAACAAGTCTTGGTGGTATTGGTGGTACTTATTTTACACCTATAATAAATTATCCTGAAGTTGCAATTCTTGGTGTTGGTAGATCCTATAAAAAACAAATTTTTGTAAAGGATAAGTTTCTTGCAAGAACAGTGTTGCCAATATCGCTTTCATATGACCATCGAATTATAGACGGTGCAGAAGCAGCTAAGTTTTGTAATTCATTAAAAGAAAATTTAGGAAAAAATTTTGCCTACAATTTGGCCTTTTAAAACAACATATGTCTAAATCATTATCATTAATTAGTGCATTGCTTTGCACATTTATTTGGGGAACAACATTTATTGCTCAGGATACTGGAATGGATAAAATAGGACCTCTTACATTTAATGGAGCCAGATTTTTTATAGGTTTTTTATCTATAATTCCAATTGCTCTAATTTATGAAAATTCAAAAATTATTAAGCAAATAAATAATAATAGAACTGAATTTTTTAAACTACTTTTCTGGATTGGTTTATTTTTATTTTTAGGTACATTTGTGCAGCAAGCCGCACTACTTTATACAGACATTGCTAATGCAGCATTTTTCACTGTTTTTTATGTACCTATGGTTCCAATAATACTTTTTATATTTTATAAAAAAAAAATACACTGGAGTATATGGCCTTCTGCAATTTTATGTGTAGCAGGAGTTTATTTACTTAGTGATTTTTCTGATGCAACAGTAAGATTTGGAGACAGCTTAGTTATATTATGTGCATTTTTTTGGGCTCTTCATATAATTTTTATTGGTAAATTTATTAAAATTTTTGACATACCGCTGTTTTTTGGAGCACTCCAAGCACTTGTTGTAGCTTCTTTTTCATTCTTGTTTGGTTTTTTCTTTGAAAATATATCGTTTGCAAATATTTTAAATGAGTCAGTATCAATAATATACGCAGGTGTATTATCAGGTGGGATTGCATTTACATTGCAAATATATGCTCAAAAGAATATTGCGCCATCTCCATCAGCAATTATTTTTTCTTTAGAGAGTGTGTTTGCAGCAATAGCTGCCTGGATAATTTTAAATCAATATTTAGAAATTAATAATATAATTGGTTGTTTATTTATTCTTACTGGTGTTATTTTTTCACAAATATTACCTGAAGTAAAAAAAATTAATAATAGATAATAGAAAAAATTATTATAGATAAAATAATTCTATAAATTACAAAAAATTTTAAAGAATATTTTTTTGTATAAATTAAAAAATATTTAATTGTTAGATATGAAAAAATAAAAGATAATATTATTGAAATAACAAGAAAAAAATTAAATTCTAAATTTTCATTTATTGAATCTTTTAAAGAAAGAAAACTTGCACCCATTAGAGCTGGTATTGATAAATAAAAAGATATTTTTGTTGATTCATGTCTATCAAAATTTAAAAATCTGCCAGCTGTAATTGTTATTCCAGCTCTACTTACGCCAGGTATAATTGCAAGAATTTGTAATATTCCAATGATTAAAATATTTTTAATTGTTAAATCTTTTTCTATATTTTTTTTAATTTTAAAAGTATCTGCAAAATACATTAAAATACCAAAAATTAATGTAGTCCACGCAATTACTTTTAGATTTCTAAAAGAATTAATCATACCTGTTGAATAAAAAATGTAGCCAACTAATATTAATGGGATTGAGCCGATTAAAAGTAAATTCAATAATTTTTTATCATTTGAAATATTTAATAATTCTTTTTTAAAATAAAATATTATTGCAAGCAGTGATCCTAAATGTAATCCAACATCAAATATAATTGACTTATTTGAAAAATTAATAATATTAGAAAATATTATTAAATGTGCAGAGGAACTTACCGGTATAAATTCTGAAATCCCTTGAACAATTGATAAAATTAGAATTTCTAAGAAGTTTGAAATCATTTTGATTTGTTTCTACTCACAATATAACCTTAAATTAAAGCAATTACGTGAAAGCATAACAGTCATGCAGGTATATCTAAAACCCTATAAAATATAACAAATAAGAAGATTAATAGTCAGCACTTATTACCCTTTTCTCTATTTATCCATATAAATTATGATATATGCTCAGTTTAATATGACAGATAAAATGCTTAAATTTGTAAAATTAGGTCAGCAAAATCCAGCTAAAAGAAAAGTTTTAGAGCGTAGAGAGGATTTTAATGAGATTTATAAAGAATTTATTAACGAAAAAGCAAAAGAACAATCTAGCAGGTGTTCACAATGTGGAGTTCCTTTTTGCCAAGTACATTGTCCTTTGAGTAATAACATTCCTGATTGGTTAAAACTTACCGCTGAAGGAAGGCTTAAGGAAGCTTATGAATTAGCACAAAGTACAAATAATATGCCTGAAGTTTGTGGAAGAATTTGTCCACAAGATAGATTATGTGAAGGAAATTGTGTAATTGAACAATCAGGGCATGGAACAGTTACAATAGGATCAGTAGAAAAATTTATTACAGAAAATGCATGGGAGAATAAATGGGTTGAACCTATAAAGGTTAGAATAGAAAAAAAACAATCAGTAGGAATAATAGGTGCAGGACCAGCAGGACTTGCGTGTGCTGAACAATTAAGAAAACAAGGTTATCAAGTAACAATTTATGATAGATATGATCGTGCAGGAGGCCTTCTTATATATGGTATTCCAAATTTTAAATTAGAAAAATTTGTAGTTGAGAGAAGAACAAATCTTTTAAAAAAGGGAGGTATTAAATTTATTCAAAATTTTGAAGTTGGAAAAGATGCAACACTAAGTGAACTAAAAGAAAAACATGATGCCATTCTTATTGCTACAGGAGTTTATAAAGCACGAGAAATAGAGATATCGGGTAGTAATTTAGAAAATATTTTTCCCGCAATGGATTTTTTAACAGCATCAAATAGAAAAGGTTTAGGTGATAAAGTTGAACAATTTGACAATGGCAAACTCAATGTAGAAGGAAAAGATGTAATTGTTATTGGAGGTGGCGATACAGCAATGGATTGTGTTAGAACTTCTGTTAGACAAAACGCAAAATCAGTAAAATGTTTATATAGGAGAGATAGAGAGAATATGCCAGGTTCTGCAAGAGAGGTTTCCAATGCAGAGGAAGAAGGTGTTGAATTTGTTTGGCTATCAAATCCAAAAAAATTTAATGGAACAATTAAAATTGAAAATGTACTGGTCGATAAAATGAAACTTGGTGATCCTGATGAAAGTGGAAGAAGAAAACCAATTATTGAAACCAATTCGGAATTTAATTTAAAAGCAGACGTTATAATTAAAGCTCTTGGATTTGATCCAGAAAATCTTCCAAATCTATTTCAAGAAAAAGATTTAAAAGTAAGCACATGGGGAACGATTAAAGTGGATTTTGATACTATGGAAACAAATTTATCCGGGGTATTTGCGGCAGGAGACATTATAAGAGGAGCCTCCCTAGTTGTTTGGGCCATTAGAGATGGAAGAGAAGCTGCAACTTCTATTAAAAATTACTTGGAAAAGATAGAAAGTAAAAAAGCAAAAGTTGCATGATAAAAAATTATAAAAAAAATCTAAAAATTTTGGAAAATAATCATGTTTATTCAAAAGACATGGAACATGATGCATGTGGGGTTGGTTTAGTTGCTTCTACAGAAGGAAAAAAATTAAGAAAGATTGTAGAGTATGGAATTGAAGCTCTTAAAGCTGTATGGCATAGAGGTGCTGTTGATGCTGATGGCAAAACAGGGGACGGAGCAGGAATTCATGTTGAAATTCCATACGATTTTTTCTCAGAAAAGATAGAAACTAAAGGACATAAGCACGACAATTCTGAGATATGTGTTGGAATGATCTTTTTGCCTAGAGATAATTTTAGTGTTCAAGAAGACTGTAAGACCATTGTTGAAAAAGAACTTACCATATCAAATTTTAAAATTTATGGGTGGAGACAAGTTCCAATAAACACAAAAGTTTTAGGTGTTAAAGCAAACAGTAACAGACCAGAAATTACTCAAATACTATTTAAGCATAATGATAAAAAATTAGTAGATAAAGATTTAGAAAGAAAACTTTATGAGATTAGAAGAAAAATTGAAAATCAAATTATAAAAAGCAACATAGAAGGTTTTTATATATGTTCTTTAAGTTCAAAATCGATAATTTATAAAGGAATGTTTTTAGCGGAGGCACTATCTGATTTTTATCCTGATCTAAAGGATGAAAGATTTATATCAAGATATGCAATTTTTCATCAAAGATTTTCTACCAATACATTTCCAAGCTGGGATTTAGCACAACCTTTTAGAGCCATTGCTCATAATGGAGAAATAAATACTTTTAGAGGAAATTGTAACTGGATGAAAGTTCATGAAGATGAAATGGAAAGTCCATTATTTGAAAATATAGAGAATTTAAAACCAGTAATACAACCAGGTGCTTCTGATTCAGCAGCTTTAGATAATGTTTTTGAATTGCTAAATATATCAGGTCAATCTGCGCCTTTAGCAAAACTAATGCTAATTCCAGACGCATGGTCTAAAAAAAGTAAAATTTTACCTAGAGATCATCAAAGATTATTTAATTTTTTAAATAGTACAATGGAACCTTGGGACGGTCCAGCAGCAATAGCTGCTACAGATAATGAATGGGCAATAGCAGCCAATGATAGAAATGGTCTTCGTCCTTTAAGATATACTATAACAAAAGATAAACTTCTTTTTGCAGGATCTGAAACTGGAATGATCGAATTAGATGAAAAAAAAATTGTTTCGAAAGGAAGATTAGGTCCTGGTGAAATTATTGGAATAAGAATAAACAAGGGTAAGGTTTTTAATAATAATGAAATTAAAAATTATTTAGCAAAAGAATTTAAACATTTTAATAGCCAAATAGTAGATTTAGATAAAAAAATTACAATTGATAAGGAAAAATTTATTTTTTCTGGATCAGATTTAAGAAAAAGACAACATGCATTTGGAATAAGTATAGAAGACTTGGAAATGATTCTACATCCAATGGCTGAGGATGCTAAAGAAGCAGTTGGTTCTATGGGCGATGATACTCCACTTGCAGTTCTATCTGATAGATATAGACCATTGTATCATTTTTTTAGACAAAATTTTAGTCAAGTTACAAATCCTCCTATTGACTCATTAAGAGAAAATAAAGTAATGAGTTTAAAAACAAGATTTGGAAATTTAGGTAATATATTAAATTTTGATAAGCTAACTAAAGATAATATTTATGTTTTAGAAAGTCCTATTTTATCAAATTCACAATTTTCAAAATTTATCAAATTTTTTGGAGATAATTCAAAAACTATTGATTGTACTTTTTTGCACAATAGTTCTTTGGTTGAGTCTTTGGATAAAATTATAAAGGAATCAGAAATTGCAGTAAGACAAGGTGCAACACAGCTAGTATTGACTGATATAGCCGTATCAGAAGAAAAAATTGCGATTCCGATGCTTTTGTGTGTAGGCGCTATTAATAAGCATTTAATTAAAAAAAAGTTAAGAGGATATGTTTCTATCAATGTGCAAACTGGAGAAGCTTTAGATACACATTCATTTGCAACGATTTTAGGAGTTGGTGCAACTACTATTAATCCATATTTAGCTTTAGATAGTTTATATCAAAGATACGAAAAAAAACTTTTTGGAAAGTTTAGGTACGAAGAGTGTATTGAAAGATATATTAAATCAGTAAATTCAGGACTTTTGAAGATAATGTCTAAAATGGGAATTTCAGTTTTAAGTTCTTATAGAGGTGGGTGTAATTTTGAAGCTCTTGGATTAAGTCGTACTATCGTCTCAGAATATTTTCATGGAGTAACCTCAAAAATTTCAGGTATTGGATTAGTTGGGATAGAACAGAAAATAAAAAATATTCACAAGGAGGCATTTCAAAACAATGATAATATTCTACCAATTGGAGGAATTTATAAATATAGAAAAAATGGAGAAACACATCAATATCAAGGTAAATTAATTCATTTACTTCAAAGCGCAGTAACTAATAATTCATTTGATACTTATAAAAAATATACAAAAGGAATTTATGATCTTCCACCAATCAATCTAAGAGATTTGATTGATTTTAGAAAAAGATATTTAAAATCTTCAATTAATATTTCTGAAGTTGAGCCAGCAGCTGAAATATTAAAAAGGTTTGGAAGTGGTAGCATGTCTCATGGCGCTTTATCAAAAGAAGCACATGAAACTTTAGCTATAGGAATGAATAGAATTAAAGGTGCTTCATGTAGTGGCGAAGGTGGAGAAGATGAAAGAAGGTTCACTCTATTAAAAAATAACGATAATGCAAATTCTAGAGTTAAACAAATTGCGTCAGCAAGATTTGGTGTAACAATTAATTATTTAAATAATTGTAATGAGATAGAAATTAAAATTGCTCAGGGAGCAAAGCCTGGTGAAGGAGGACAACTACCAGGTTTTAAAGTAACAGATGAAATTGCAAAACTAAGACATTCTACACCAGGGGTAACACTTATATCACCACCTCCACACCATGATATCTATTCAATAGAAGATTTAGCACAATTAATTTATGATTTAAAACAAGTAAACCCAAAAGCTAGAGTAGCAGTTAAGTTGGTTGCATCGTCGGGAATAGGAACAATTGCAGCAGGAGTTGCAAAAGCTAAAGCAGATATAATTTTAATTTCAGGGCATAACGGAGGAACAGGTGCTACTCCACAAACAAGTGTAAAGTATGTAGGGATACCTTGGGAGATGGGATTAACAGAAGTTAATCAGGTTTTGATTTTAAATAATTTGAGACATAGTGTTACTTTAAAAACTGATGGTGGAATAAAAACAGGGAGAGATGTTGTTATTGCTGCGATGATGGGGGCTGAAGAATATGGTGTAGCAACTACTGCTTTAGTTGCAATGGGATGTATTATGGTTAGACAGTGTCATTCTAACACTTGTCCAGTTGGGGTTTGTACACAAGATGAAAAATTAAGAGAAAAATTTAGTGGTACTCCAGAAAAAGTTGTAAATTTATTTAAATTTATTGCAGAAGAAGTAAGAGAAATATTAGCTGAATTAGGCTTTAAAACATTAAATGAAATTATTGGAAGAACAGATTTATTAAAACAAGTTAGCACTGGTTCATCAAATTTAGATGATTTAGACTTACACCCTCTTTTTATTTTGCCTGATCCTGGGAGTTTCAAAAGATATTGTGAAAAAAAAGATATTAATGAAATTCCCAATACTTTGGACCAAGAAATATTACCTGAAATAGAAGATAAAATTGGAAAAATAAATGTAATCGATAAAGAGTTTAAAATAAAAAATACTCATAGGGCAGTTGGTACTAGAATCTCTTACCATTTATTAAAAAAATATGGTCATGAAAAGCTTGAAGAAGATTCTCTAACTTTAAAGTTTAAAGGTTCAGCTGGACAATCTTTTGGTGCTTTTGGAATTAAAGGTTTAAAACTTTTACTTGAAGGCGATGCAAACGATTATGTTGCCAAAGGTTTATCTGGAGCTTCGATTTCAATTAAATTACCAAAAGATAGTAATTTAATTTCTAATGAAAATACAATTATTGGAAATACAGTATTATATGGCGCAACATCAGGAAATTTATTTGCTTCTGGCAAAGCCGGTGAAAGGTTTGCTGTAAGAAATTCAGGGGCCACAACAGTTATTGAGGGCTGTGACTCCAACGGCTGTGAATATATGACAGGTGGAACAGTAGTTATTCTTGGGCAAGTGGGAGATAATTTTGCAGCAGGTATGACTGGTGGAATGGCATTTATTTATGATGAAAAAAATGAATTTGAAAAAAAAGTAAATCCAGAAACAGTTATATGGCAAAGATTAGAAACTGAATATTGGAAAAATTTGTTAAAAAATTTAGTTCAGAAACATTTTGAAGAAACAAAATCAAAGATAGCTGAAAAGATCATTATTGATTATAAAAATGAGATAAATAATTTCTATCAAGTATGTCCAAAAGAAATGTTGGATAAACTTGATAATCCTATAACAGTAAAAGATAAGATTAATATTGCTATCTAATTAGTATTTGAAACAATATTATTTAATTCTTTTGTAATTTTATTTAAGTTTCTTTTTGATGAAAGGCTATGATCACCATTTTTGATGATTAATAATTTTTTATTGGCATTTTTAAAAACTTTAAGAACTTTTTTAGAATAATTTACTGGTACTACTTCATCTTTTTTTCCATGAATCATGGTTACATAAATTTTACTTTTAATTTTTTTATTTAAAATTTTATTTTTTCTTCCATCCTTAATTAATTGATATGTAATAGGATATTCATAATTTCCATACTCTAAATGATAAATTCCTTTTTTTGTAATTTCATTTTTTATTTTTTTGTTAAATTTTTTCCACATTAAATTCTCTAAAAACTCAGGTGCAGAACCGATTCCTAAAAAACCTAAAATTTGATTGTTAAAAAATTTAAATTGATTTAAAGATATCCAAGAACCCATACTGGATCCAACAATAATAAATTTATTTTTTTTTATAATTCTCTTAATTGATATTTTTACTTCATTTGTCCATTTGCTTATATTTCCATCAGTAAATTTACCTGAAGATTTTCCATGCCCAGAATACTCTAATGCAAGAAAACCTATATTTTTTTGGTTGCAGTATTTTAATATTTTTTTTGGCTTTTCTCCTTCTATATCCGACATAAAACCGTGAAGAAAAACTATATATGGCTCTTTTTTGTATTTATTGATTAAATACCTAATTTTCTTAGATGATGATATTTTTAAAAATTTATATTTATTCATTAAAGTTTATCTGAGTAAATTCTTAATATATAATTCTATCAAATGTCATCTAAATTAAAAGTTTTACAAGTTATTCCAAGATTAGGTTATGGAGGAGCTGAAACTGGATGTTATGATTTAGGTCATTATTTACATGAGAAAAATGCTAAATCATACATAGTAACTAGTGGTGGCCCTTTATTAAAATTTATAGATAGAAAAAAAGTAAAATTAATAAGACTACCTGTTCAATTTAAAAATCCTATTTTTATTTTTTTAAATTCAATTGTTTTAATATTTATAATTTTGTTTTTTAGAATAAATATTATTCATGCCAGAAGCCGCGCTCCAGCTTGGTCGTGTTTGATTGCTTGTAAAATTACTAGAAGAAAATTTGTTACAACATTTCATGGAACTTATAATTTTAATAGCTCAATTAAAAAATTTTATAATTCTGTAATGGTAAAGTCTGATTTGATTATAGCTGGATCAAACTTTATTTTTTCTCATATAAATGAAAATTATTCTAATTACTTAAATAAGAGTCAAAAACTATTAACTATTTTTAGAGGTATAAATTTAGAATATTTTGATTCCACAAAGATAAAAAGTGACGATGAGTCAAAATTAATGAATGAATGGAAAATAGACAAAACTTTAAGTTTTTATCAAAAAAAAATTATTCTCTTCCCAGGAAGACTTACTTCTTGGAAAGGGCATGAAATATTTATTGAATCATTAAGAATTTTTAAGCAGAAAAATCCTGATAAATTATTTTTTGCAATTATTTTAGGAAGTGATCAAGGTAGAAAAATATATAAAAAAAAATTGCAAAGACTTGTTGAGCAATACAGACTAATTCAAGATGTGCTATTTATTGAGAATTGTAAAAAAATGCCTTTAGCCTATAAGATAGCAAATATTGTTACAAATTGCTCTGTACAGCCCGAAGCATTTGGAAGAGTAGCAGTTGAATCGCAAGCAATGGAAAAAGTAATAGTAGCGAGCGATATTGGTGGATCAAAAGAAACAATTATTGATAACAAGACTGGTTTTTTGTTTAAAGCTGGAGATCCAAATGCCTTAAGTGAAAAATTAGCTCATATATTTGAATTGGATGAAACAACGTTGAATTCTATGGGTAATGAGGGTAGAAAAAATGTAATTAAAAAATTTAATGTTGAAAAAATGTGTTTTTCTACATATTCAGAATATATAAAATTAATATCATAAATGCCTAATATTAAATTACCAGATGGAAATTCAATTAATTTTGAAAAAAAAGTTACTGGATTGCAAGTAGCAGAAAAGATTAGCAAGTCGCTTTTAAAACAAGCCTTAGTCATTAGTGTTGATGGAAATTTAAAAGACTTGAACTATGAAATAGATAAAGATTGTTCTGTTAAAATTCATACAGCGAAAGATAAAGAGGGACTAGAAACAATAAGACATGATACAGCGCATATTTTAGCAATGGCTGTACAGGAAATTTTTCCTGGGACTCAAGTTACAATTGGACCAGTAATTGATGATGGTTTTTATTATGATTTTGCAAGAAAAGAACCATTTACCGAGGAAGATTTAAGAAAAATAGAAAAAAAGATGTTAGAAATTGTTGAGAGAGATGAGCCTACCCATAGAGAAGTATGGAAGCGTGATAAGGCCATAGAGCATTTTAAGAAAGTAGGAGAAATTTATAAGTCTGAAATAATTAAAGATATTCCAAAAGATGAAGAGGTTTCTGTTTACTTCCATGGAAAATGGCATGACTTATGCAGGGGACCACATTTAATGTCTACTGGAAAAGTTGGAAAATATTTTAAACTTATGAAAGTTTCAGGTGCCTACTGGAGAGGTGATTCAAATAATGAAATGTTACAAAGAATTTATGGAACTAGTTGGTCTACACAGAAACAGCTAGATGATTATTTGAACCGTATAGAAGAAGCTGAGAAAAGAGATCATAGAAAATTAGGAAAAGAAATGGATTTATTTCATTTTAGAGAAGAAAGTCCAGGCTCTGTTTTTTGGCATGAAAAAGGTTGGAATTTATTTCAAAAATTAATTTCTTATATGAGAGCAAAACAGGACGAAGCTGGATACAAAGAAATAAATACTCCAGAAATTTTAGATAGAACTTTGTGGGAGAAGTCGGGTCATTGGGAAAAATTTGGAGCTAATATGTATACATCCACAACACCAGATGAAAAAGTGTTTGCAATTAAACCAATGAATTGCCCAGGCTGTGTTCAGGTTTTTAATCAAGGATTAAAAAGTTATAGAGATTTACCACTTAAGATGTCAGAGTTTGGAAAAGTTCATAGATATGAGCCATCAGGAGCCTTACATGGACTTTTGAGAGTAAGAGCATTTACACAAGATGATGCACATATATTTTGTTCTGAAAATCAAATTACTGAAGAATGTTTAAATGTAACAAATTTAATTTTAGAAATTTATAAAGACTTAGGTTTTGAAAATGTAATTTTAAAATATTCTGATAGACCAGATTTAAGAGTAGGAGATGACAATGTATGGGATAAATCTGAAAAGGCACTATTAGAAGCAATTAAAGCCTCTAAACTTGAGTATAGTATAAATAAAGGTGAAGGTGCATTTTATGGTCCCAAGATAGAATTTGTATTGAGAGATGCAATTGGTAGAGATTGGCAATGTGGAACACTTCAAGTAGATTTAAATTTGCCTGGAAGACTTGGTGCATCATTTGTTGATAAGGATGGGTCAAAAAAAGTTCCTGTCATGTTACATAGAGCTTTATTTGGATCTCTTGAAAGATTTATTGGGATATTAATTGAAAATTATTCTGGAAAACTTCCATTTTGGATATCACCACTACAAACAATGGTTATTCCAGTATCAGCAGAATTTGATAATTACGCTAAAGAAGTTAATAAAAAAATAAAAAAAGAAGGAATTACATCAGAGGTAGATTTAAAAAATCATAACTTAAACTACAAAATACGAGAACATTCTTTATCAAAAATACCTATATTGTTAATATGTGGAAAAAAAGAAGTTGACTCCAATACAGTAACTATTAGAAGATTGGATTCTAATAAACAAGAAAGTATGGAATTAAGTATATTTTTAAAAAAATTTTCCGCTTTAAGTAAAGCGCCTTTAAACTAAGTGCCAGAAATTAGAAAAAACTATTTCCAAAAAAGAACCAAAGATAGAGGTCCAAGATCCAATAATAGGATTACATCTCCAGATGTTCAGGTTATTACAAGCAATGGAGAAAATTTAGGAATATTAAATTTGTCTGAAGCTATAAAAAAAGCAAAAGATGAAGGTTTAGATTTAATAGAAATTGCTCCCAATTCTAAACCACCTGTTTGTAAGATAATGGATATGGGTAAATATAAATATGATGCCCAAAAAAAAGCAAACAAAGCAAAGAAAAAACAAAAAAAAATTGAACTGAAAGAAATAAAACTGAGACCAGTAACAGAAGTTCATGATTACACTTTTAAGATTAAAAACGCACAAAAGTTTTTATCTAAAGGAGATAAAGTAAAATTTACAATAAAATTTAAGGGAAGAGAGTTACAGCACTCACATCTTGGAAATGAGTTAATGGATAAAATTAAGCATGATATGGAAAAAATTGGAAGAGTTGAGCTCCAACCAAAATTTGATGGTAAGCAAATGATCATGGTAATTCAGCCTTTATAGGCAATAATTGATGTTGTAAAATAATATTAATATTTGTATAAGTCCTCTCAATTATGCCAAAACTTAAAACAAAAAGCTCTGCAAAAAAAAGATTTAAAATAACAGCAAAAGGTAAGGTAGTGATGCCTCAAGCTAACAAAAGACATGGCATGATAAAAAGATCAAATTCGCAAATAAGAAAACAAAGAGGCACAACAATTATGTCAAAACAAGACGGCAAAATTGTAAAATCTTATATGCCTTACAGCTTAAGAGGATAAAATGGCAAGAGTTAAAAGAGGTGTAACTAGCCACGCTAAACATAAAAAAGTCCTTAAGGCCGTTAAAGGCCAGTGGGGAAGAAGAAAAAATACTATAAGAGTTGCAAGGCAAGCAATGGAAAAAGCCATGCAATATGCTTATAGAGATAGAAGAAATAAAAAGAGAGATTTTAAATCACTATGGATACAGAGAATTAATGCAGGGGTAAGAGCTGAAGGATTAACATATTCAAAATTTATTAATGGATTGGCTAAATCAGGAATAAAAATAGATAGAAAGATTCTAGCAGAAATAGCATATGATAACCCTGAAGCATTTAAGACAATTGTTAAAAAAGCCCAAGCAGCTCTTAATTAATCTTCACTATTGTTTTTCTCCTGTTAAGAAATAATCTGTAAAAATGTCAGATATTATAAAAATTAAAGAAGAATATATAAATAAGCTAAAAGATAATTTAGATCTTAATAATGTTAATCAATTAAAATCTGAGTTGTTTGGAAAAAGTGGAATAATTTCAAATGAATTTAAAAAAATGGGCTCTGTTTCTGCAGAAGATAGAAAAAAATTTGCCTCAGATTTAAATTCAATTAAAAATGAACTACAAATTCTAATCGAGAAAAGAATTCAAGATATTGAAATTAATGAGATAAATCTAAAACTTCAAAACGAACAAGTAGATGTTACTTTGCCAGAAAGGAGTTTTAATAGAGGTAAAATTCATCCTGTGTCACAAGTGATAGACGAAATATCATCAATATTCTCAGAAATAGGATTTAGTGTTCAGGAAGGTCCTGATGTAGAAAATGAATACAATAATTTTACTGCACTAAACACACCCGATAATCATCCTGCAAGAGATATGCATGATACATTCTATTTGGATAATAAAAAAGAATTTTTACTAAGAACTCATACATCACCTGTGCAAGTTAGAACAATGTTAAGTAGCAAACCTCCGTTTAAGATTATTGCACCTGGGAGAACTTACAGATCTGATAGCGATCAAACACATGCGCCAATGTTTCATCAAGTAGAAGGCCTTCATATTGATAAAAATATAAATATGGGGCATCTCAAAGGATGTTTAAATTATTTTATTAAAGAATTTTTTGAGGTTGATAAAATTAGAATGAGATTTAGACCTAGTCATTTTCCTTTTACAGAACCATCTGCAGAAGTTGATATTGGTTATGAGTTAAAGGATGGCAAAATAATCATAGGAGAAGGTGACAAGTGGTTAGAGATTCTAGGATGTGGGATGGTTCATCCAAATGTACTAAAAAATGTTAAAGTAGATACATCAAAATTTCAAGGATACGCTTTTGGTATGGGCATAGATAGATTGGCAATGCTCAAATATGGAATTAATGATTTGAGAGCGTTTTTTGAAACAGATTATAGATGGTTAAATCATTTTGGATTTGATCCTTTAGATGTGCCTTCAAGCTACAGAGGGTTGAGTAGATGAAATTTACGATTAATTGGTTAAAGGAACATTTGGATACAAAATATAATGAAGAAAAAATAATTAATAAATTAACCAATATTGGTCTTGAAGTAGAAAGTTTTGAAAGCCAATCATCTGAAAAAGATGAATTTGTTATAGCCAAAATTTTAAATGCAGAACAGCACCCCAATGCTGATAGATTAAGAGTGTGCAACGTAGATATAGGTAGAGAAGAAATAGTTAAAGTAGTTTGTGGAGCACCAAATGCAAAAAAAGATCTAATAACTGTATATGCTCCACCTGGAGCAGTAATACCTAAAAATCAAATGAAATTATCTATAAGCAAAATTAGAGGGGTAACCTCATATGGAATGCTTTGTTCAGAATCAGAATTAAAACTGTCAGATGAAAGTGAAGGAATAACTGAATTATCTTCAAAGAAATATAATAATCAAATTGGAAAAAAATTTTTTAAAAACAACAGCCCAAAAACTATTGATCTTTCAATTACTCCGAACAGGGCTGATTGTCTTGGAGTAAGAGGAGTTGCTAGAGATTTAGCAGCAGCAGGTGCTGGAAAACTTAAAAAATTTGATGATAGTAAAATAAAATTTAAGGGATCTCAAAAAATTAAAGTAAAGATTACTAAAGAAAAAAATCAGGGATGTTCAGTATTTGGGAGTTGCTTAATTAAGGGTATTAAAAATACCGAAAGTCCAAAATGGTTAAAAGATAAAATATTATCGTTAGGTCAAAAACCTATTTCAGCAATAGTTGATGTAACAAATTATATAATGTTTGATTTAAATAGACCTTTGCATGCCTATGATGCAGATAAAATTAAAGAAGGTATTGTTGTTAGGAATTCTAAAAAAGGTGAAAGTTTTGAAGCTTTAGATAATAAGAAGTATACACTAAAAGATAATATGTGTGTAATATCAGATAAATCTGGTGTTCTAGGACTTGGGGGAATAATTGGTGGCACTAGATCTGGGACTGAATTAGATACAAAAAATATTTTGCTAGAGTCGGCATATTTTAATCCAAGATCAATAAGAAAAACTTCTAAATTATTAAATATAGATACTGATGCAAAATTTAGATTTGAGAGAGGAATTGATCCAAATTCAATCGAAGAAGGTCTTTTTAAAGCAGCTAGATTGATTCAAAAAATATGTGGTGGTGAAATAAGTAGAGCAGATGTTCAAAAAATCGAAACTTTTAAAAAAATACAAATTAAATTCCCAATAACTTTTTTTGAAAATATTACTGGATTTAAAGTTGTTGAAAAAGAAATAATAAAAATATTAAACGATTTAGGTTTTGTAGTTAAAAAAAAGAATAACGATTTAAGTCTAACAGTTCCTTCATGGAGGCCAGATATTTTACTGCCAATTGACATAGTAGAGGAAATAGCAAGAATTAAAGGGTTTGATCAAATAAAAACAGAATTACCAGAGAAAGTTAGAGACAGGCCAACACTTAATAAACAGCAAAAATTATTTCACTTTTTACAACGTTCTGTTGCTTCAAAAGGTTATTATGAGACTGTAACTTGGTCTTTTACAGACTCAAAAATTAATAAATTATTTAAAGAAGATATGAATGAAGTAGAAATCATAAACCCAATAAGTTCTAATTTAAATGTTTTAAGAAGTTCAATTTTTTCCAATTTGATAATTTATTTAAAAAAGAACTTAGATAGAGGGTTTAAAGATATTTCACTTTTCGAAATTGGACCAATATTTAATGGTAATAAACCTGGGCAACAAAAAATAGTTTTAGCAGCCATAAGGTCAGGAAAAGTATCTAGACATAATTGGATAGAAAAAGAGAGATTCGTTGATGTTTTTGACGCAAAAAGAGATGCAATTCAAAGTTTAGTTGAGGCTGGTTTCGATCAAAATAAACTTTATATTAATGATAAAGCACCAAGCTATTATCACCCAGGTAAATCAGGAAGCATTTATTTAAATAAAAATGAAAATAATCCAGTCGTGTATTTTGGCGAAATACATCCAAATATTTTAAAAAAGATTGATGTTAAAACTGAAGCTTTAGTATGTATTGAAATTTATTTAGACAATATAAAAGAAACAAGTAAGAAATTAAAAGATCAAAAAAATCAATATCAATATTCAGATTATCAAAAATCAGAAAGAGATTTTGCTTTTGTTATTGATAAAAATTTTAAGGTTCAAGATTTGATTAATATAATTTCTGAAGTTGATAAAAATTTAATTAGATCAGTAAAAGTTTTTGATGTTTATGAAGGAGAAAATATTCCAAGTGATAAAAAATCAATTGCTCTAAATGTTACAATTCAATCTTCAGAAAAAACTTTAAAAGATGAAGATTTAGAAAAAATTAATCAACTTATAATTTCAACTGTAGAGTCAAAATCTGGTGCGAAAATAAGATCGTAACAATGTCTACAATTGATAACATTAGAAACTTCGCTATTATTGCTCATATTGATCATGGAAAATCTACAATAGCAGATAGAATAATTCATAAATGTGGTGGACTTACCGAGAGAGAAATGAAAGCTCAAGTTTTAGACTCTATGGATATAGAAAGAGAAAGAGGAATAACCATCAAGGCACAAACAGTAAAATTAAATTATAAATCAAAAGATGGAAAAAATTATATTTTAAATATCATCGATACTCCAGGACATGTAGATTTTAGTTATGAAGTTAGTAGATCATTATACGCCTGTGAGGGATCAATTTTAATTGTCGATAGTACTCAGGGCGTAGAAGCTCAAACCTTAGCAAATGTTTATCAAGCATTAGAGATTAATCATGAAATAATTCCTATACTAAATAAAATTGACTTACCAGCTTCAGATATTGAAAAAACAAAAAAACAAATAGAAGATGTAATAGGTATAGACACAAGTAACGCAGTATCATGTTCTGGAAAAACTGGAGATGGAATTGATGAAATTTTAGAACAGATAGTTAAAAGCTTACCGTGCCCAAAAGGTTTAAAAGATAATGACTTAAAGTGCTTATTAGTTGATAGCTGGTATGATTCATACCTAGGAGTAGTAATATTAGTTAGGGTTATTGATGGAAAGTTATCAAAAAATATGAAAATAAAAATGATGTCAAATAATGAAGAGTATATAGTAGAAAAAGTTGGAATATTTACCCCTAAGCCAAAAGATATTAACGAACTTAAATCAGGAGAAATTGGATTTATAATTACAGGAATAAAAAATTTATCTGAGACAAAAGTTGGAGATACAATTTGTGATGCTACTAGACCTTTAAAAGAAGCTCTACCCGGATTTAAACCAAGTAAACCAGTTGTTTTTTGTGGCTTATTTCCAGTAGATAGTTCTGAATATCAAAAGTTAAAAGATGGTCTTGCAAAATTACAGCTAAACGACTCTAGTTTTTCCTATGAAGCTGAGTCATCTTCTGCTCTTGGTTTAGGTTTTAGATGTGGTTTTCTGGGATTGTTACATTTGGAGATTATTACAGAAAGATTAGAAAGAGAATTTGATATAAATTTACTTACCACAACCCCAGGAGTAGTTTATAAAGTCCATTTAAACAAAGGCAACATAATTGAACTTCAAAATCCCAGTAGTTTGCCAGATCCAACTCTAATAGATTTTATAGAAGAACCGTGGATCAAAGCTACAATTATAACCCCAGATGAATATTTAGGATCTATAATTAAAATGTGCCAAGACAAAAGAGGAATTCAAACAAACTTATCTTATTCTGGAAATAGAGCTGTTTTAAACTACGAGCTACCACTAAACGAGGTTGTTTTTGATTTTAATGATAGAATAAAATCAATGACTAGTGGTTATGCAAGTTTTGATTATGAGATAATAGAACACCGGGAAGGTGAATTGGTAAAACTTGGTATTTTAGTTAATGCAGAACATGTGGACGCTCTTTCAATGATGGTACATAAAGATTTTGCCCAATCGATAGGAAGAGAAGTTTGTGAAAAACTTAAAGATTTAATTCCTAGACATAATTTTATGATACCAGTTCAGGCAGCAATCGGTGGTAAAATAATTGCCAGAGAAACAATAAAGGGTTTTAAAAAAGATGTTTTAACAAAAATACATGGTGGTGGTGCTAGAGATAGAAAAAGAAAACTATTAGATAAACAAAAAAAAGGAAAAGTAAGATCAAAACAATTTGGTAGAGTTGAAATACCCCAAGAGGCCTTTATTGGAGTTCTTAAAATTAATAAGGAATAATTAATGAAATTTTATGACTGCTTTATCTATAATAATGAAGATCTAATTTTAGATATAAGATTTAATATTTTAAATCAATATGTAGAAAAATTTGTTTTAGTAGAATCTAAAGTAGATCATCAAGGGA
>CACPJJ010000014.1 GCA_902634305.1 uncultured Pelagibacteraceae bacterium
AAAAATTATTTGCAAAATCAAAAATTACATTTGATGTTTACGATCAGCAGGAGTTATATAAAAAATTTCTTATACCAAGACAAAATAGAATAGATTTAAAGAAAGTATATTTTGAACTTGAATATAACATTGATGAAGGCAGTTATTATTTGTCAGATATTAATTTTACTGAAAATATTGAACAAACAGATAATTTTTACGAAATAAATAATTTTCAACAGTTAAACACAGTAATCTCAAAAGAATTTAAAAAAATTAAGCTGGACTAGTCATTTTTTTTGGATCCACTATTCTATTGTAATCTTTTTCACTGATTAATCCGGATTTTAAAGCTTCTTTTTTTAATGTTGTTTTATTCTTTAATGCTCTTTTTGCGATTTTTGCTGCGTTATCGTATCCAACATGTGGAGCTAACGCTGTTACTAACATTAGTGAATTATCTAATAGTTCTTTAATTCTTTTTTTGTCAGCCTTTAGCCCTGAAACACAATATTTCCCAAAGCTCCTTGCTGAGTCTGACATTATATGAATTGATTGCAAAATATTATGAATAATTAATGGTTTAAAAACATTTAATTCGAAATGACCGTGAGACCCTGCCATCGTTATTCCATTGTGGTTTCCAATTACTTTCACACATACCATAGTTACAGCTTCACATTGAGTTGGATTAACTTTTCCAGGCATAATAGAAGAACCTGGTTCATTTTCTGGTAAAATAAGTTCTCCGTATCCAGCTCTAGGTCCTGATCCTAGGAATCGAATATCATTTGCAATTTTCATCAAACAAACTGCAGTTGTATTCATTGTTCCAGAAAAATTAACTATAGCATCGTGAGCTGCTAATGAAGCAAATTTGTTTGGAGATGGTTTAAAAGGGAGTTTTGTAATTTTTTTTATCTCAGATACTATTTTTTTGTCAAAACCTTTCCTAGTGTTTAGACCAGTTCCCACAGCAGTACCACCTTGTGCTAAATAATATATCTCTTGAAGCGCATTTTTTATTCTTTCAACACATTTTGTTAATTGGAAATGATAACCAGAAAATTCTTGACCTAAAGTTAAAGGTGTAGCATCTTGTAAATGAGTTCTACCAACTTTAACAATTTTTTTAAATTCTTTTGATTTTTTCTTTAATTGCAAATTAAGTAAGTTTAGACTTGGAATTAATTTTTCAGTTGCTGTTATTGCAATTGACATATGCATTGCAGTAGGAAAAACATCGTTAGTTGATTGAGATTTATTTACATGGTCATTTGGATGAACTGGTTTTTTAGATCCCTTTTTTCCACCTAAAATTTCAATAGATCTATTAGCAATAACTTCATTAACGTTCATATTTGTTTGAGTTCCTGAGCCTGTTTGCCATACCTTTAGGGGAAAATGATTAATTAATTTTCCAGAAATAACTTCATTTGATGCTTTAATAATTGTTTTGCTTATTTTTTTATCTAAATCACCATTTTTTGCATTTACGATTGCCGCAGCTTTTTTAATTATTGCGATTGATTTAATTACTATTGGTCTAACTAAAAAATCTCCAATATCAAAATATTTGCTTGATCTTTGTGTGGATGCGCCCCAATACTTATCCACAGGCACATTAATTTGACCAATACTGTCATATTCTTTTCTATTTTTCATAATTTAGATTTTGAATGTAATGCCATATTTCTTATACATTAAGTTTCACAAGAATCAAATAGGAGCAATATGACAAATTTTGAAAAAGTAGGTGTCTTCATGAAAACATTTGGACAAGAAGTTAAAACAAGAGCCGAACTTAGCAATGATAAAATAAATGAGCTTAGAATAAGCTTAATTAATGAGGAGCTAGAAGAATTGAAAAAAGCAATTAAGGACAATGATGTTTTGGAGGTAGCGGATGCTTTAACAGACATTTTATATGTTACATATGGAGCTGGCCATGCATTTGGAATAAATTTAGACAATTGTTTTAAAGAAGTACAAGAATCGAATATGAGCAAATTAGGTTCTGATGGAAAACCAATTTATAACGAATCTGGAAAAGTTATGAAAGGTCCAAATTATTTTAAACCTGACTTAAGTAAATTTTTATAAATTGAATTTATTTAATCCAACTAGGTTTGATAATTTTTATTTTTGCATTACCGCAGTTAAATTCATTTTTTTCATTAAAGTTTTCATTTAAATATTTAATCGAAGCAAAAGGAAATTTATTTTTTATTAAAACTTTGCCAATCTCATAATCATTATATTTAATAATCTCTTCTTTTAGCTCACCTTCAATTAGTTGTATTGGCAACAGCCTTTTAGATAGTTTATTTTTTAATTTAATTCTTGCTGTATTTTCTTGCCCAACGTAACAGCCTTTTTTAAAATCAATACCATTTAATTCTTCAAAGTTACACTCTATACCAAATATTTTGTTTTTCAGTTGATTGGTATTTTTTTGAGCAATTCCAATTTCATGACTAAACTTATAGTATTCATCAATATTTGAAGCATTTAAATCTAATTTTTTTAAAGATAAATATAGTTTTTCTAAATTAACAACAATTCTTGCGCCCAATTCTTTTTTTCTTGGGTCTAAAAATATAGGATCTTCTCTATATTTGATTGTGAACCCAGGTAGGTTTTTAGAACCTTCAAACTCTAAAAATCTTTCATTGCTTAGTGCAGCTACTACGAATTCGTTACTTAGATTAAGTATTTCAACTTTAGATCTAAGTTTGTATAGATCTAATTGATTATAAAGATTTTCAATTTGTAATTTTTCACAATCTAGCAAATATCCATTTTTATGTTTAATAATTAAAAAATCAAAAAGATATTTCCCCTGAGGTGTTAAAAGAGAAGCAAAGCAACTACTAGTTTCATTAACTTTATCAATATCATTTGTTATTAAATTCTGTAAAAATTCTCTCGTATCTTTACCATGAATAAATAATACTCCTCGATCTTCTAATATATAAACTTTTTTTTTATTCATAATTGAAAGTAAGCTATTTATAATATAGTTACTTTTCTGAAAAATGTTAGATCTAATAATAAAAAATGGACAATGTTACATAAATGGTGAACTGAAAAATGTTGATGTTGCTATTAAAGATGGAAAAATTCAACAGATTGGTCAAATTTTAGACCAAGCAAAAGAAATAGTAAATGCAGAAGGACAAACTGTTTTACCTGGATGTATAGATACACAAACTCATTTTAGAGAACCTGGATCAACCGATACAGAAGATCTACATTCTGGAAGTAGAGCGGCAATTGTTGGAGGAATTACCAGTGTGTTTGAGATGCCAAATACTAATCCACCAACATCTACTAAGACTGAATTTCAGAGAAAATTAGACCTCGCCAAAAATAGGATGTATTGCAATTACGCTTTTTATTTTGGTGCAACAGCTGATAATGCGAGTGAATTAGCTGATTTAAAAAACCTAGAAGGATGTTGTGGCATTAAACTTTTTGCAGGATCTTCAACCGGTAATCTTTTAGTTGCCGATGAAGATGATATAGACGTAGTTTTTAAAAATAGTTCAAAAGTTGTAGCTGTCCATTCTGAAGATGAAGCGATTTTAAATATTAATAAAAAATTAATTAAAAATGGAGATGTGCATTCACATCCTACTTGGAGGAGTGTTGAGTGTGCAATGTCTTCTACTAGACGAATTGTTAGAATTGCGGAGAAATATAACAAAAAAGCTCATGTTCTTCATATAACAACAAAAGAAGAAATTGATTTTTTATCACAACATAAAGGCAATATTACATTCGAGATTACTCCTCAGCATTTAACAATTTATGCTCCTGATTGTTATGATAAACTTGGAACCTATGCTCAAATGAACCCTCCTTTAAGAAATAAATCTCATTACGATAGGTTGTGGTATGCGGTTAAAAATAATTTAAATGATACAATTGGATCAGACCATGCACCACATTTACAAGTAAATAAAGAAAAAGAATATCCTAACTCACCATCTGGCATGCCAGGAGTGCAAACTCTTATGCCTGTTATGCTTAATCATATAAATGATGGAAAATTATCTTTAAATCAGTTGATGAATCTTGTTTGTGAAAATCCAGTTAAGATTTTTGGAATTAAAAATAAAGGATTTATAAAAGAAGGATATGATGCGGACTTCACAATTGTTGATATGAATAAAACAATTGAGATTAAAAATGAAAATATTGAGAGTAAATGTGGTTGGTCTCCATTTGATGGATATAAATTTAAAGGAACTCCTATTGTAACAATAATTAATGGTAAAATTAAAATGAAAGATGGAAAGATAATTGGAGAACCGGATGGAAACCCAATGAAATTTAAATAACTCTTGAAGAAAAACTATTAACCAAAACAACACCAACAACTATAAAAAATAATCCTAAAACTGCTTGCCAACTAAGACTTTGTTTAAAAAAGAAGTATCCAAATATTGCAATAGTAAATATGCCTAATCCACTCCAAGTTGCATAAACAATAGCAATGGGAATTTTATGTAATACATGGGTAAGACAATATAAAGCTGATAAATAACATGTGGCGGCTATAACTGTTGGAACTATTCTTGTAAAATTTTGAGTAGAAGGAAGAAGTAATGTGCCTGCAACTTCACAAAAAATTGCAATAAACATAAATAAGTAAGCTTTTGTCATTATTTTAAAATATTATTACTTATTAAATCCTGTTTTATTTCATCTAAAATTGCAGGATCATCAATTGTAGCTGGCATTTTATAATCTTCTTTATCAGCTATCTTTCTAACCGTTCCTCTTAGAATTTTTCCAGATCTTGTTTTTGGCAATCTTTTTACAACTATTGCAATTTTAAAAGCGGCAACTGGGCCAACTTTATCTCTTACCATTTGAATACATTCTTTTGATATTGTTTCATTATCTTTTTGAACTCCAGCTTTAAGTGCTATTAAACCTATTGGTAATTGGCCTTTTAGTTTATCTGCAATGCCAATAACCGCGCATTCAGCAACTGACTGGTGTTCTGATAAAACTTCTTCAATCGCACCAGTTGATAGTCTATGACCGGCAACATTAATAATATCATCAGTTCTAGACATAATCCAAATATAACCATCATCGTCAATATGACCTGCATCATAAGTTTGATAATAACCTTCATAATTTGTCATATAAGTTTTTTTATATCTTTCATCAGCATTCCATAAAGTTGGAAATGTTCCAGGGGGCAATGGAAGTTTTACAACTATATCACCCATTTCGTTTGGCTTAGCTATGCTATGGTTAGGCTTAATAACTTTAACATCATAGCCAGGAACTGCTTTGCAAGCTGAACCATATTTCGTTTTCATCATTTCTATGCCGGTACAATTAGAGCTTATTGCCCAACTAGTTTCAGTTTGCCACCAATGATCAATTACAGGAACGTTTAAAAGAGATTCTGCCCACTTAATAGTATCTGGATCAGCTCTTTCTCCTGCAAGAAATAAACTTTCAAATGAACTTAAATCATACTTAGAAAAATATTTACCTTCAGGGTCTTCTTTTTTGATTGCTCTAAAAGCTGTTGGAGCGGTAAATAAAGATTTTACCTTATATTCAGATATTATTTTCCAAAAAGCTCCTGCATCTGGAGTTCCAACTGGCTTACCTTCAAACAATATAGTTGTGCATCCTTTAAACAATGGTGCGTAAACTATATAAGAATGACCAACAATCCATCCTATGTCACTTGCTGACCACCAAACATCATCTTGATCAATATTATAAATATTTTTCATCGTCCACTTAAGTGCAGCAATGTGACCACCAATATCTCTTACAATTCCTTTTGGAATTCCAGTTGTTCCCGATGTATATAAAATATATGCAAAATCATTTGCATTCATTTCAACACAATCAACATTTTTTGCATTTGACAATGCTTCTTCCCAACTAATTTCATTTCGAGAATTTAATTTTACTTCATTATATGGTCTTTGAAATAGTATTAGTTTTTCGATTTTATGAGATGCTAATTTTATGGCTTCATCAACAAGAGGTTTATATTGAACTGTTCTTCCTGGCTCAAACCCGCACGAGGCTGTAAGCAAAACTTTTGCTTTGCTATCATCTATTCTACTCGCTAATTCATTTGAAGCAAAACCACCAAATACTACTGAATGAATTGCACCAATTCTTCCACAAGCGAGCATACCAATAACTGCCTCAGGAATCATAGGCATATAAATTATAACTCTATCTCCTTTTTTTACTCCTTGGTCTTGTAGTGCTCCAGCAAATTTTGAAACTTTTTCTTTTAATTCTTTATAGGAAAATTCTTTTTTATTACCAGTTATAGGGCTATCATAGATTAAAGCCGTTCTTTCTCCTCTTCCATTATCAATGTGGAAGTCTAAAGCGTTATAACAAGTGTTCGTAACACCGTCTTCATACCATTTGTAGAATGGAGGGTTAGATTTATTTAATATCTTTGAAGGTTTTTTAAACCAAAACATATCATCAGCAACATTTTTCCAAAATTCTTCTGGGTTTTTTATTGATTCTGTATAAATTTTTTCAAAATTTGAGTTCATTTTAGTTTTTTATTTTGATTTGTTTTTTGTTCAAAATTTAAGTCTTAAGTTGTATTTAATTTTAAAAAGTTAGTAAAATCAATACAAATAAGAGTAAAAAAACTCTTCTATTACCTAAATTAATTTGTTATTTAGCACCATGCTTTGGGTCTATTTTAGATAGATTCATGGTTTAAATTTAAACTAAAAAAACAACTGAGAGGGAGTTTTTTATGAAAAAACTTAAATTGTTTGCTCTTGCAGCTTTAGCTCTTATGGGCTTTTCAGGTGCAGCAAACGCAGAGACAGTTCTATTAGCTTCTGATGACTTTGTTGGAATTTCGTTTTGGGTAATTTCAATGGGTATGTTAGCTGCTACAGCTTTCTTCTTTATGGAGAGAGGTTCTGTAGCCGCAGGCTGGAGAACATCGGTAACAGTAGCAGGTTTAATCACTGGTATTGCATTCATTCACTACATGTACATGAGAGGTGTATGGGTTCAAACTGGAGATTCACCAACTGTTTATAGATATATTGATTGGTTAATCACTGTACCATTACAGATGGTAGAGTTTTACTTAATCTTAGCAGCTGTTAGAAAAGTGCCATCAGGCATATTCTGGAGACTGTTAATTGGTTCAACAGTAATGCTTGTTGGTGGTTACCTAGGAGAAGCAGGATACATTAATGCAATGCTTGGCTTTATCATTGGTATGGCTGGTTGGATTTATGTATTATATGAAATCTTCTCTGGTGAAGCTGGAAAAGCTGCAGCGAAAAGTGGCAACAAAGCACTTTCAACTGCTTTCAGCGCATTAAGAATGATAGTTACTGTAGGTTGGGCTATTTACCCATTAGGTTATGTATTTGGTTACCTAACAGGTGGTGTAGATGCTGAATCACTAAACGTGATTTACAACTTAGCTGACTTTATCAACAAAATTGCATTTGGTCTAATTATCTGGGCTGCTGCAATGAGTGGACAAGGCGCAAGAAAGTAAATATCTAAGTAATATTTAATAGGGCGAGTATGTTTTACATACTTGCCCTATTTTTTTTTACCCTTATATATTAATTAATGCCCAAAATTACATACATTGAACATAACGGTAAATCTCACACTATAGAAATTGCAAATGGCTTAAGCGTCATGGAAGGCGCTGTCCAAAACAATATACCTGGAATAGATGCTGATTGTGGAGGGTCAATGGCATGCGCAACTTGCCACGTTTACGTCAAAGAAGAGTGGTTTAATAAATTACCAAAAAAAGAAGATGGTGAAGAGGACATGCTTGATATGGCATTTGAGCCAAAAAAAAATAGTAGATTAAGTTGTCAATTAATGGTTTCCGATCAGTTTGAAGGACTAGTAGTTAATCTACCTGAAAAACAAATTTAATGATTAAAACTGATGCATTAATAATTGGGGCAGGTCCAACAGGATTATTCACAGCACATCAATTAAAACTCATTGGCTTAAATTGTGAAGTGGTAGATAATCTTGATAAAATTGGCGGCCAGTGTATTGAACTTTATCCAGACAAACCAATTTATGATATTCCGGCAATCCCAGAATGTACAGGAGAAGAATTAACAAACAATTTAATTAACCAATTGAAACCTTTTGATATTAAATTTCATTTAAGTGAAAGAGTAGAGAAAGTAAAAAAAAATAATGGAAATTGGGAAGTAAAAACTAATAAAGGAACAGAATTTAGTACACCAAATATAATTATTGCTGGTGGAGTTGGATCATTTGAACCAAGAAAATTTAGCCCTAAAGAATGTGAAAAATTTGAAGATAAATCAGTATTTTATTCAATAAAAGACAAAACTATTTTTAAAGAAAAAACAGTATCAATTTTTGGAGGCGGTGACAGTGCATTGGATTGGGCTATAGAATTATCAAAGGACTCAAAAATAAATTTAATTCATAGACGAGATGAATTTAGAGGAGCGCAGGCAACAGTAGATAAAATGCATGAATTAGCAAAAAGTAATAAAATAAATTTATTCACAAAATGTCAACTTAAAAGTGTAATTGGCAAAGAAAACTTAGAGAGCATTGAAATAGAGCATGATAATAAAGTTATCAAAAATTTAAAAACAGATTATGTTTTGGGTTTTTTTGGATTAATTATGCAACTTGGACCAATATCTAATTGGGGTTTAAATATTGATAAAAAAACAATTAGCGTTGATACAGAAAAATTTGAAACTAATCAAAAAGGTATTTTTGCAGTTGGAGACATATGTACTTATCCTGGAAAATTAAAACTTATTTTGTCAGGTTTCCATGAAGGCGCACTAGCAGCTAGAGCATGCTTTAAATTGGCCAGACCAAATGAAAAGTATAGGTTTGAATTTACCACTTCTTCAAAATCTATTAAAGATAGACTTGGTGTTAAAGAGTGATTGAATTATTTTCTGCAGATACTCCAAACGGAAAAAAAATTAGTATTATGCTCGAAGAGATTAAATTTGAATATAAAGTAACAAAAGTAGATCTCTCAAAAGGAGATCAATTTAAACCAGAATTTAGAATCATAAGTCCATTTAGTAAAATTCCTACAATAATTGATCATGATAATCAAAAAACTGTATTTGAGTCTGGTGCTATACTTATTTACCTTGGTGAAAAAAGTAATAAATTTTATGATCAAAATGAAAGATTAGTAATTAACCAATGGTTAATGGCACAAATGGGTTTAATTGGACCAATGATTGGTCAACATCACCAGTTTCATCATTACAATCCAGGCAAAAGTGAATTTGGAGAAGAAAGATACTTTAAAATTGCTAAAACACTCTATTCAGATTTAGATGAAAGATTGGCAAAATCGAAATTTTTAGCAGGAGAAAAGTATACTATCGCTGACATTGCGACTTGGCCATGGATAGCCAGACACGAGTGGCACGATATAGGTTTAAAAAATTATAAAAATCTTTCAAGATGGTATTTAGAAATAGCTGAAAGAGAGGCAGTCATTAAAGGTTATAACTTTATGAAAAAAGGGGAAATAATTCCTAAGCCTTAGTTATCAGCAAACACTTTTTCTTCTTTTTCGTGTTTTTCTTGTGCAGTAATTGAAAGTGTTGCAACTGGTCTTGCCATTAATCTTTTTAAACCAATAGGTTCACCAGTTTCTTGACAGAAACCGTAAGTTCCATCTTTTATTCTTGTTAAAGCTGAGTTTATTTTCGAAATTAATTTAATTTGTCTATTAATGGCTCTCATCTCAACATTTTTTTCTGTGTAAGAACTAGCCTGATCGACGATATCAGCAGACGTACTATTGTCATCCATAGAACTATTGTATAATGCATCATTGTTTGTTTTTATTAAATCTGCTTTCCAATCAGTCAATTTTTGTTTGAAAAAAGCTAAGTGCTTTGCGCACATATATTTTTCTTTTTCTTTTGGAACGTAAGTTTTAGAGATTTTAACCATACTTAAATTTTAAACGTGGCTGAATATATTCATGAATAAATAGGTGTCAAGAAACCATTAATTGTATAAATTAAACAAAATGGCAGAAATTAAAAAAAATATTAACAATTTATTTTACATTTTTATTACAACCCATCTAATTGTTTGGACTTTGATTCCATCTTTAACAAATAACAATTTACCCTTGGATACAATTGAAGCTTTAGCGTGGGGAAGTAATTTAGATTGGGGATTTAATAAACATCCCCCAATGAGCGCATTCTTGGTAGAAATTTTTTACCAAATTTTTGGTTCTCAGGATTGGGCGTATTATTTATTAAGTCAAATTTGTGTAATTATTTCTTTTTTTGTTGTTTTTAAACTTGCAGAAGAGTTTTTTGAAAATGAAGCTTTTTGTTTATTATCAGTTTTATTATTGGAAGGAATTTACTTTTATAATTTTACAACTCCTGAATTTAATGTGAACGTTTGTTTGATGCCTTTCTGGACATTAACAGCTCTATATTTATGGAAAAGTTTTAAAGATAATAAAATTATTGATTGGTTTTTAGTTGGATTATTTGCAGGTTTCGGATTTTTATCCAAATATTTATTTATCTATTTAGGCTTAGGAATTGATATTTTTTTAATTTACATGATCTATAAAAAGAAAATTGATTTTAAATGTCTTGTCTCAATTATTTCTTTTTTAATAGTTTTAATACCACATTTAATTTGGCTAACTGAAAATAATTATATAACTATTACTTATGGGCTTGATAGAACAGGAACTGGTGATCAAAATTTCTTAGATCATATAATCCATCCACTAATCTTTCTAGGAAAACAAATTGGAATATTAATGCCTTTATTTTTAATGTTTTTATTTTTAAGCGATAAATTAAAAAGCAAATTTAACTTTAAAGATAATAAGCTTTTATTTTTGCTAGCAATAAACTTTGTTCCAATAGCTTTAGTTTTTTTAACTTCTATGATTATGGGTGTTAAAATTAGAACAATGTGGATGTCACCTTTTTATTTATTCTTTGGAGTTCTGTTAATTTATATTTTTCAACTACAAATTAATTTAAATAAGCTAAAAGGCTTTACTACAGTGTTCCTAATTTTGTTTATTTTCTCTCCTTTAGCTTATGCTTATGTTTCAATTTCAGAAAAAGATAAAAGAACAGATTATCTTGGAAAAGAAGAAGCAAACAAAGCCAAAGAGTTTTGGAGTAGCGATATTCAAGTAACCGGTGAATTAAGCTTTGTAAAAGGTAATGAGTGGATTGCGGGGAACCTATCTTATCATTTAGACGAGAGGCCAAAATGGATTTATAATCCAAGTAATATCTTTCTTTGTAATAAAAACTTAGAATGTATAAAATATAAGTGAATATTTATGAATATAAGTGATAAATGGAAAAAAATATTATTTGTTATAGTAATTGTTGCAGTAATTGAGTTTTCAGGTTTCGGGATAATTGCATCTTTGCTTAGATTAATAAGCTCTGCTAGCTAATGAAAATAAAAATATTAATACCAGTTTATAATGACTGGCAGTCAGTTTTTAAACTTTTAGAAAATATAAATTCTGAAGTTTCAAACTTAGATCATGAATTTTCAGTGATTATTGTAAATGATGCATCAACTGAAAATAAACCTGAGTTATCTAATAATTTAGAAAAGTTAAATTCTATTAAAATTATAAATATGAAAGAAAATCGAGGGCACGCAAGGTGTAACGCAGCAGGATTAAAACATATTTTTGAAAATGAAGAATTTGATTATGTAATTCCAATGGATGGAGATGGGGAAGATAGACCAGAAGAAATAAAACAACTTGTAGATAATTTAAATTATCACCCAGACAAACCAATTGTTGGAGAGAGAATTAAGAGATCAGAGGGAATTTTTTTTAAATTTTGTTATTTTTTTCACAAAATAATAACTTCTACTTTTACTGGCCAGTCTATAAAGTATGGCAATTATACTTGTTTGCCAAAATCAACTGTTGAGAAAATGATTAACGAAAAGGCTACTTGGAGTAGTTTTTCGGGTTCACTTGCAAAAGTTGAGAGAGATAGAGCCACAATTCCATCTGAAAGAGGAGCAAGATATTTTGGTCCATCTAAAATGAGTTTTAAAAACCTATTAATTCATTCACTATCTATTGTTGGTGTTTTTAAAATAAATGTCTTAATAAGATCTATATTGTTTTTATTGGTCTATTTATTTTTAATTCAACAAAACATAACAATAGTAATGCTTATTCCAATCATATTAGTTTTCATATTGATAGTTTCAGTATTTTCGATATCTAAAAGAGAAAGTTTGGAAGAATTGAATAATTCGTTATTAAATATTTCAAATATTGATAGTTTAAAATAATGATCTTAAATCAAAAACAAGTTGAGTCTTACAAGGAAGAAGGGGCAATAATAATAAGAGATATATTTAAACCGTGGATAGACATTTTAAGAAAAGGATTTGAAAAAATTTTAGAAAATCCAGGGCCTCATGCTCGTGAAAATACAAGCATTAACGAAAATGGAAGTTTTTTTGAAGACTACTGTAATTGGGATCGAATTCCAGAGTTCAAAAAATTTGTCGCAGAATCTCCAGCAGCACAAATTGTTGCAGAAGCTACAAATTCAAAATCAATACAAGTATTTCATGATCATATTTTTGTAAAAGAGCCTAGCACAAGTAAACCAACTCCTTGGCACCAAGATATGCCGTATTATTGTGTTGATGGAGAGGATACAGGAAGTTATTGGATACCTCTCGATGAAGTTAACAAAGAAAATACTTTAAAATTAATATTGGGCTCACATAAGTGGCCTAAACTTATTCAGCCTACAAAATGGTCGAATGACAAACCTTGGTATAAAAATAAATCTGATTTTATGGAAATGCCTAGCTTTGAATCTTTAAATAATGAAATAATGATACCTGATCTTAAACTAGGTGATGCTGTTTTATTTAATTTTAAGATAGTTCATGGAGCATCTGGAAATAATTCTCAAGATAGAAGGCGTGCTTTTTCTATGCGTTTTATAGGTGACGATGTACGTTATATAGATCGTGGCGGAGAAACATCTCCACCATTTACTGATATTAATTTAAAGGCAGGAGATACTTTAAGGACAGACTGGTTTCCAGTTGTTTGGAGCAGATAAATAGCAATGTTTAAAGGTTTTAAAAAAAAATTTATCAAAGTTAATAAAGGAAAAATATTTTGTAGGATTGGTGGTAAGGGTCCTCCTTTGTTATTATTACATGGCTACCCTCAAACACATGTTATTTGGCATAAAACAACAAATGAACTTGCAAAGAACTTTACGATTGTGGCCGCTGATCTCAGAGGCTATGGGTCAAGCTTTGTTATAAAAAGTGACAATAAACATTTAAATTATTCTAAAAGAGAAATGGCCAAAGATATGGTTCAATTAATGGAAAAGCTTGGATTTAAAAAATTCTTTATAGCTGGTCACGATAGAGGTGGAAGAGTGGCACATAGATTAGCCAGAGATTATAGAAAAAAGGTTATTGCGATAAGTGTTTTGGATATTTGCCCAACCATAGATATGTATGAACAAACAGACAAGAATTTTGCAAAAGCATATTTTCATTGGTTTTTTTTAATACAGCCCAAATGGCTTCCTGAGAGAATGATTAAAAGTGATCCAAGAAAATGGATGAAAAGTTGTTTAGACAAATGGTCTGGAAAAAATAAATTTGGCAAAACAGAAGAAATTTATTTCAAAGCTTTTAGACAAATGAAAAGAATCCATGCAACATGTGAAGATTATAGAGCTTCAGCCACAATTGACTTAGAACATGATAAAAAAGATAGAAAAAAACTATTAAATATTCCTATTCAGGTATTGTGGGGAAAAAACGGAGTAATTGGCAAACAATTTAATTCGTTGAAAATATGGAGAAAATACACAAAAAAAAAAGTTTATGGGGCCGGTATTGAATCTGGTCATTTTATACCAGAACAAAATCCTAAAGAAACTATTAAACATTTAAAAAATTTTTTTAAAAAATATGTTTGAAATTATTCCTGGAAAAAAAGAAATTGGTGCACAAATTATCTGTGATCTTAAAAAAATAAAAAAAAATCATATTAAAAAAATTAAATATTCTCTTCAAAAATATGGAATGATTTATTTTAGAAAGCAAAGTTTGTCTTCAAGCAATTATTTAAAATTTGCTAAAAAATTAGGAGTTCCAGCTGACTACCCTCGATTAAAAGGTCTAAGTTCTAAATTTACTAAAATAACAGTAGTAGAAAGAAAATCTAAAGATAAAGGACCAAGTTTTGGTGAGCAATTTCATACAGACTCAATTTACACAAAAAAACCACCACGATTTACAATGTTATTATCAAAATTAGTACCTAAAAAAGGACAGGCTAACACAGAGTTTTGTTCACAATATCTAGCATATGAAAATCTGCCTTATAGTATAAAAAAAAAATTAAAAAATTTAAAAGCAATTTATTCTTCAGAAGGACCTATATCAATCACAACAAAAGAAAGAGCAAAAGAAAAAGGTAAGCAAAAAAACGAGTTAATTTCTAGACATAAGATAATAAAAAAAATTAATAGAAAATTAAGTATATTTTGTAGTCCCGGTCATTTTGTAGGCTTTAATAATTTAAATAAAAAAGAAGAGACAAAATTAAAAAAGTTTTTATTTAAACATCAAATTAAAAAGAAATTTCAGTACTCTTTAGAGTGGGAAAAAAATCAATTAGCCATTTGGGACAATAGATCAATGTTGCATCAAGCCACTCCTTTTAAAGGCGATAGGATAATGCATAGAATTACAATATATTGAGCAAGAAAGACAAATGATCAGGTCTTATTTTGAGCTTGCATTTTATTCAATAAGTTAAGAAAATACTTTTATAAAATATGTCAGATAGAATTAAATATTTTCTTGAAGAAAGCAAAATGCCAAAAACTTGGTATAATATTGCTGCCGATCTTCCAAAACCACTCTCGCCAGTTCTTCATCCTGGTACACTTAAACCAATTGGACCAGATGATTTAGCTCCACTATTTCCAATGGCACTTATTGGGCAAGAAGTTTCACAAGATAGAGAAATTGAAATTCCAGAACCAGTTAGAGAAATTTATAAACAATGGAGACCTTCACCATTGTATAGAGCAAGAAAACTAGAAAAAGTATTAGATACAACTGCTAAAATTTATTATAAATACGAAGGTGTTAGTCCAACAGGAAGCCACAAACCAAACACAGCCGTAGCTCAAGCTTTTTTTAATAAAGAAGAAGGTACAAAAAAAATTACAACTGAAACCGGCGCAGGTCAGTGGGGAAGCTCTCTAGCATTTGCATGTTCAATTTTTAAAATCGAACTTGATGTTTATATGGTTAAAGTTAGTTACGAACAAAAACCATATAGAAAAATGATTATGCAAACTTTTGGAGCAAATTGTTATGCTAGTCCGTCAAATAGAACTCCAACAGGTAAAGCAATTTTAGAAAAAGACCCAAAGAATACGGGAAGCTTAGGTATAGCTATATCCGAAGCAGTTGAAATGGCTGCACAAGATGATCATACAAAATATTCTCTTGGAAGTGTTTTAAATCATGTTTTAATGCACCAAACAATTGTTGGTAATGAAGCAATAATGCAAATGGAAATGGCAGATGATTATCCCGATATATTGGTTGGATGTACAGGAGGAGGAAGTAATTTTTCAGGATTAGTATTTCCTTTCCTTGGAAAAAAATTTAGAGAAAAAAAAGATGTTAAAGTAATAGCTTGTGAACCAAAGTCTTGTCCTACTTTAACCAAAGGTAAGTTTGCATATGATTTTGGAGACACAGGAATGCGTACACCGCTAGTTAAAATGCATACTTTAGGATCTCAATTTATGCCGCCATCAACTCATTCAGGTGGTTTGAGATATCATGGTATGGCCCCAATGGTCAGTCATTTAACTGATATAGGAGCTATTGAACCAAAAGCTTTTGGACAAAAAGAGTGTTTTGAAGCAGGTGTAAAATTTGCAAATGCTGAAGGTATTGTTCCAGCACCAGAAGCAACACACGCAGTTAAGGGAGCTATAGATGCTGCTCTTGAATGTAAAAAAAATGGTGAAAAGAAAACTATTCTTTTCAATTTATGTGGTCACGGACATTTTGATATGCAAGCCTATGGTGATTATTTCAATAATAAGCTTTCAGATGACAAATATAATGAGACCGATGCAAATAAAGCTTTAGAAAAACTACCTAAAATTGCATAAAAAAATTAATCAATAATAGTAATAATTATATCTAAAAAATAGAGTTGCTCTATTCCGTTCTATTAATTAAATAACTGCATGTATTTTATAAATCCATTTAAAGGTTTAAGACCAACAAAAGAAAATGCCTCATCAGTCGCGGTTTCTAGCACTGATCATTTATCAAAAGATTCTGTTGTAGATCATAAAAAAAACAATTCCTGGAGTTATTTAAATGTTTTTGGTGAGAAGGATAATTCTAAATCTAAAGATCAATTTGAATTAATGAAAAAAAAATCAATCTTAAAAAAAGATAAAAAAAATTCATTTTATATATACAAAATATCAACAGGAAATCATTCACAAGTAGGGATAGTTGGAACCGCAAAATTGTCTGCTTATGACAACTTACATATTAGAGGCCATGAAGAAATATTTTTTGAAAGATCTCAAAAAAGAATGAAACAAATGGACAATTTAAATGCTCAAATAGGTCCTATATATGCTGTGTACCCTGATAATAAGCAACTTAATGATTTAGTAGAAAAAGAGTTAGTTAATTCTCCAGAATATTCTTTTGATGGCATGGATGAAAGTAAACATGAGATGTGGGTTGTTGATGATGAAAATAAAGTTTTAGAAATATCTGATTTGTTTAATTCTATAAATAGAATTTATATTGCAGATGGACATCATAGAATGGATGCATTATTAAAACTCTCAAAATTTAAGCAACATAAAAACCATGATCATACTGGAAGTGAATTATATAATTATTTTATGATAGCAATTTTTCCAAAAAGTCAGGCAAGGATACTTGATTATAATAGACTTATAAAAGATTTATATGGATACTCACCTTCAGATTTTATCAAGGAAATTAAAAAAAAGTTTAAAGTTGAAAAACAAAGTTCTTCATACAAACCTGAAAAATCTCAAATATTTGGAATGTATTTAGAAAAGCAATGGTATTCTTTGGAACTTAAAGAGAAACCTCATCAAAATTTATTTCATATTATAAATTTGGATATAAATTTGTTGCACTACTATCTACTAGAACCCACTTTAGGAATAGGTGATCCAAGATATGATAATAGAATTGATTTTTTAGCGGGTTTTCATGGATTGGAAGGTATTGAAAAAAAAGTAGATTCTGGTGATGCAAAAGTTGGTTTTGCTTTATTCGCCACTCAAATGGAAAATGTAATTAACTTTGCAGATAAAAAATTAAATATGCCTCCCAAATCGACATGGTTTGATCCTAAGCCTTTGGATGGTCTAGTGGCATATGATTTTGAATAAAATTTATTATTTTCTATTTATGTTCTGTAACTGCGTCAATTGTTCATTATTTATTGCTAAAAAATATATATAAAAAAAATAATGATATATCTTTTTAAAAACAAATATATCTAAAAACTTATTTTATGGAAAAGCCAAGCTCAAAACCTGACAATCCAAATTTTTCTAGCGGACCTTGCTCTAAGCGCCCAGGTTGGACTATAGATGCATTAAAAAATACACCGATAGGAAGGTCTCATAGACACAAAGTATGTAAAGAAAGATTAAACGAAGTAATTGTTAAATCAAAAAAAATTCTTCAATTACCTGAAGATTACCATGTAGGTGTAATGACTGGTTCAAACACTGGAGCTTTAGAGGCTGCTATGTGGTCTCTTTTAGGATGTAAAGGTGTTGATGTCTTAGCTTGGGAAAATTTTGGAAAAGATTGGGTTATAGACATTCTTGATCAATTAAAAATAAAAGATGTAAATAGTCATGTAACTGATTATGGAATTCTTCCTGATTTATCTAAAGTGAATTTTAAAAATGATGTAGTTTTTACTTGGAATGGTACAACAGCAGGAGTCAGAATTCCAAATGGTGATTGGATACCTGAAGATAGAGAAGGTTTAACAATTTGTGATGCTACGTCTGGTATTTTTGCTATGGATATGGATTATAGTAAGCTAGATGTAATCACTTGGTCGTGGCAAAAAGTTTTGGGCGCAGAAGCTGCTCATGGAATGATAGCAATTTCTCCACGAACTGTTGAAAGATTAGAAAACCATATACCGCCTTGGCCAATTCCAAAATTATTTAGATTAGCAAATAAGAAAAAATTAATTAAAAGCATATTTGAGGGAGGAATAATTAATACACCATCAATGATTTGCGTTGAAGATGGCCTTGATGCTTTGAATTGGGTTGAGTCAGTAGGCGGCACTAAAGAATTAGTAAATATTTCAAATCAAAATTTAAAAATTGTAGAAGATTGGATTGATAAAAGTGATAATTTTAAATTTATGTGTGAAGATAAAAATATTAGATCTTCAACAAGTATAACTGTTTTAATCAAAGATGAATGGTTTACAAAACATAATGAAGAAGATCAAAGAGGGGTATTAAAAAAATTATTTTCACTTCTAGAAAAAGAAGGTGTTGCTAATGACATTAATGGGTATCCTAAAGCACCACCTAGTATAAGGATTTGGGGCGGATCAACTGTACAAAACAGTGATATGAAAGCTCTTTTACCTTGGATTGATTGGGCTTATAATTCTGTAAAAAATAATGCCTAAAGTTCTAATTTCAGATTCAATGAGTAATGTTGCTCAAAAAATTTTTGAAAAAAACAATATTACAGTAGATGTAAAAACAGGTTTATCTGAAGAAGAAATTATTAAAATTATTCCCGAATATGACGGAATGGTTGTTAGATCTGCAACAAAAGTTACTAAAAATATAATTGAAGCTGCAAAAAATTTAAAAGTAATTGGAAGAGCCGGTGCTGGAGTTGACAATATAGATGTTCCTATGGCAAAGGAAAAAAATATGATTGTTATGAATACACCTGGTGGAAATGCAAACGCAACAGCTGAACATGCATTTGCTTTAATAATGTCGGTGCTTAGAAGAGTTCCTTTTGCTAATGAAACAACTCATAAAGGACAATGGGAGAAAAAAAATATTAAAGGTACCGAACTTTCAAAAAAAACATTAGGAATAATTGGTTTTGGAAATGTAGGTGTAAGATTAAGCAACCTTGTTAAAGGTTTTGATATGAAAATACTTGTTAATTCAAAATCACTAGAATCTAGAAAAAAAGATTATCCCCATGTGGAAAATGTAAGCTTTGAAGATCTGATAAGCAAAAGTGATATTATAAGTTTTCATTGTAAGGCCCCTAAGGATGGAAAGCCAATGATAACTAAAGAACATTACAAAAAAATGAAGCCAACATCTTATATAATTAATGCTGCAAGAGGTAATATTGTTGATGAAAAAGATTTAAATGATGCATTAAATGAAAATTTAATTGCAGGAGCAGCTTTAGATGTTTTTTCAAAAGAACCAGCAAAAGAAAATATTTTGTTTAATAATCCAAAAGCAATTGTAACACCGCATATAGCAGCTTCTACAACTGAAGCATCAATAGTTGTTGCTGAAATGGTTGCAAATCAGCTATCAGATTTTCTCTTAAAAGGTGTTAAAATTAACACTGTTTAGTGAAAAAATTTTTACAAGTAATTTCTATTTTTTTATTTTTTTCTGGAACATCATTTTCGGACAACCATAAAACAAACTTCAAAGACATAAAAGGATACAAGAAACAATTTCTTTCTATGTCTTTGAAAAAAGTAAATAGAATTAAAGAAGTTAAAGCTTCAGATGGATTTCCAGTTTATGAAGGAAAAACAAGCATTCAAGTTACAGTAAACAGAGAAGATGCAGGTTGTGGGAAAGGAAAAGCAAAAACAACACAAATTCAATGTGATGGTAAAGGTAACAGAAGTAGACAAGAAATACATCTTGGTGACATGAAATTAAAAAATAAGGAACATATTTTTGAATACGCAGTTTATTTTGATGAAAGTTATGAACCTTTAGAGAAAGGTGCTGTAGTTATAATTGGTCAAATGCATACTGACAACAAAGCAAAAGGCTGTCACAGTTGCTGCCATTTTTGGGCACAAGATTTTAAATACAAAGGGGAACATTATTATAGTTGGGCAAGCAAAGCAGCCTACTCATCCGAACCTGTTGTAATTGGAAAAATTGAAGACTTAAAAGGGAAGTGGACTCATCTAAAATTTCATGTCCTTTGGAAGCTTGATGAAACAGGTAGATTTAAAATTTATAAAAACAATGAAGTAATTGCAGATCTTAAAAATATAAAAACTCTTGCTGATACTTGCACTGGTGGCTATATGAAATTTGGAATATACAGGCATAGAACAATAGGCTATTGGAATTCAGACTGGGAAAGCCTCAAAGATCAGAGGGTTTATTTAGACAGTATTGTTTTCAGAAAACCTAAAAAAGAAGAAAAATTCAAAAATAATTAAATAGCTCTAATCGTTGGTAGTAAATGAAAATCTGCCGTATCTATTCTAGAAGAATGTTCTCTTTTCATGTTCCATCTCTTTTGAACTCCTGCACTAGCAAGACTTATAGCAGATCTGCCATACCTGTAATTTGTATTATCAATTGATTTCATTAAACTACTTATCTTTTCATCTTTTTCTGATGAGAATAAATTCTTTTTTCCATCATCATTTGACAGTCCTGTTAGTAATACGCCTGCTTTTTGATAACGATAACCATTTTTAAAAATATTTTCCAAAGCAGTTAAGGCGGTCTTAACTATTTCAATACTATTATTTGTTCCAACTGGAAAATCAATTGTTTTTGAATTTGAATAATATCCAAACTTACTTTGGAAAGGACTTGTTCTAATAAAAACAGTTATTGATTTTGCAATTAAAGACTCTGATCGAATTTTTTCTGAAGCATTCAAACAGTAATTTGCAATAGCTTCTTTTAATTCTTGAAACTTTTCTACTCTTTGACCAAATGAACGTGATACTACGCAGCTCTTTCTTTTTGACACAGTTTTTTCAAGACCAATACAAGTAATACCCCTAAGCTCCATTGCAGTTCTAGAACTTAAAACATTAGAACTTTTTTTAATCCAAGTATTAGACATATTTTTCAATTGCTTAGCATTGTAAATTCCATTTTGATGATAAAATTTAGTTAATTGTCTTCCAACACCCCAAACATCATTAATTTCTACTTTTTCTAATATTGGATCAATATTTTCAATTCCAATCAAACTTGTAACTCCAGATTCTTTTTTTTTAGCAATATGATTTGCAACTTTACTTAAGGTTTTTGTTTTAGCAATCCCAATACTTGTTGGAATACCAGTCCACTGTAAAACTGTACTTCTAATTTCTTTTCCAACATCTTCTACTTCGTCATCAGAAAAATTTGACAAATCTAGAAAGGCCTCATCAATTGAATAAACTTCTATATCTGAATTAAAACGTTTTAAAGTTCGCATAACTCTTCTTGAAATATCTCCATATAGAGAATAACCAGATGAAAAAACTTGAACATTATTTTTAATAATAATATCTTTTGCTTTAAAATAAGGTTCTCCCATTTTTATTCCTAATGCTTTTGCTTCATTAGATCTTGAAACAATACACCCATCATTATTTGATAAAACAACAACAGGTTTTTTTCTTATTTTAGGATTAAATAATCTTTCACAAGAAACATAGAAAGAATTACAATCAACTAGTGCTATTTTTCTAGTATGTTGAATGGATGACATAAGTTACAACTCCCCAAATAAAAATATCTTCTTCTTCATTAATTAAAATTCTATCCTCAAAATTTTTAGATCCAGATGTTAAAAATTTTTTATCTCTCTCTTGAACAAAACTTTTAACCACAAGTTCATCATGAACATTTGCTATAACTGTTGAAAAGTTTTTTGGTGTTAAGCTCTTATCAACAACTAATAGATCGCCATCATTAATACCAACATCGACCATTGATTTTCCTTGAACTCTTATGATGAAGGTTGCTGGAACATTTTTGATTAAATGAACATTTAGATCAATATCTTCCTCAATATAATCTGTTGCAGGGGACGGAAAACCCGCTCCAGCTTTGTGTAAATAGTAAGGTATAGTTAGCTTCATAAAATGTTCTTATTTTGTTCTCATTAATATATAAGTTATTCAGTAGTGTCAACCAGGTTGTATTTTGAGTCTGGAAGTGAATCAAAAGTGAATCAAAACGTGAACATTGAAACCACATTTTGTATGCTTGTGGATAACTTCAACCAAGGATAGTTTCGTTGGATACTAATATGAAAAAAATTTTAGGAATCGTGATTCTGGGTTTGTTGTGGTTCAATGTTGGATTTGCAAAACCAATTTTTCTTAATTGTAAAGACAATGAAAAACTTATCACTGGGGGATGGATGCATGAGTTCATCTCATTAGATTTTGATAATAAAAAATATTTATGGGAAGGTAAGTCAATTGTTAAAGGAAATGATATTTCCAAAGGCAAAATAATTATTAAAGAAACCATTGAACTACCTCCTCTGGCAAAAGAAGACTCAGAGGTTTTAATATTTGCTAGGAGTTTTATAGCAAATGATCTTCCACAAATGGAAATGTATAAATTTGATAAAAAAAATTTTAGGAAATAATATATTAAAGGAGAAATATAAATGAAAAAACTAACTTGCCATTGTGGAGGAGTAGAAGCAGAAGTTAATGTTCCTGAAAATGGATTTCAAAAGATTATGCGTTGCAATTGTTCCATCTGTAAAAGAAAAGGATACATCATAGGAGTTACAGGACCAGATGATTTTAAACTAGTTAAAGGAGAAAATCTTTTAACACTTTATCAATTTAAAACAAAAACTGCTCAACATTATTTTTGTAAAGTTTGTGGCATTCATACACATAACAGACCAAGAAGTAATCCAAAAATCTATGGTGTAAATATTGCTTGCATTGAAGGCATTAAGCCATTCGAGATAGAAAATGTTCCAGTTAATGATGGAGAAAATCATCCTCTAGATCAAAAAAAATAATTTTATATGCAGTCAATTGATGAGTGTTATAAGAAAGTAAAAAATGATTGTTTTAAATTTATAAATTTACAAGAAACAAAAACAAATAAATTTAAAAATAAAAATAAGATGCTTAAATCTTATTTGATACCTACAAGTTTTTGGATAGCAAATAAATTAAATAAAAAATCTCCATTGATTATCGGTTTAGCAGGAGGACAAGGAACAGGAAAAACTACAATCACTACAATAATATCTTTGATATTAAAAAAATATTTTAAACTTAAAGTTTTTAAAATTTCTATTGACGATTTTTATAAAACCAGAAAAGATAGAAAAAAATTATCGATCACTAAGCATCCTTTGTTAATGACAAGGGGAGTGCCAGGGACTCACGATTATAAAATTATTTATGAATTCTTTAAAAAAATTAAAAATAAAAAATTTAGTAAATTAAGATTACCAAAATTTGATAAATCTAAAGATGATAGATACCGCAAAAAATTATGGTATAAAATTAATTCAAGACCCGATGTAATAATCTTTGAAGGCTGGTGTGTTGGTGCAAAAGCTCAAAAAAATTCTGAACTTGTTAGATCAATTAATTCATTAGAAAAAACAGAAGATCCAGATTTAGCTTGGAGAAATTATGTTAACATCCAATTGAAAACACATTATAAAAATTTATTTAAACAAATTGATGAAATAATTTATCTTAGAGCTAATAATTTTAAAATGCTTCAAAAATGGAGAATAAAACAAGAAAAAATACTTTGGTTAAAATCAAAAAATAAAAGAAATTTAAGAATTATGAATATAGGTGATATAATAAATTTTATGAAAACATACCAAAGAATTACTCAAAGTATGTTTAAAGATGCGCCAAAATATGCCTCGATTGTAATGAAATTAAATAGTAATCATCAAATTAATTCAATTAAATTTAGATAGATGAAAAAAGCAATTTTAATTATAATTTCGTTAATTTTTTTTGTACCACAAGTATTTGCAGTTACACTGTCTGAGGCTCTTACTAAAGCTTATAAAAATAATCCTGAATTAAATGCTGAACGAGAAAGCCTAAAAGTCTCTGAGGAAGATTTAAATATTTCTAAAGGAGAATATCTTCCAACTTTAACTTTGAGTGGAAGTAAAAGCAAAGAAGATACGAATAAATTAACAAATCAAACAGGAGGCGATGCAACTATTAATGATGTTGATCCTCAGTCTACTTCTATAACTATAGAACAAACATTAGTAGATTTTGGAAGAGGTGCTGAACATGAAAAAAATATAATAGGAGTTAATCTTGCTAAAGCAAAATTATTAAAAAAAGAACAAGATATTTTTTACAAAGCTATAGAAGCTTACACAGGACTTATTTTAGCAAATGAAAAATTTGAAATTAATAAAGCAAATGTAAATTTACTTGAAAGGCAAGTTGAGACAGACAGTATTAGACTAGAGAGAGGACAAGTTACACTTTCAGATGTCGCACAATCCGAGTCCTCTCTAGCAGAAGCACAAGCAAAAGTAATACAGGCTCAAAATGAAGTTTTAACAAGTAAATTAAATTATGAAAATATAATTGGACCTTTATCAAACTCTAATTTATTAGAAAAAAATTCTACAATAAATTTTGTTATGCCACAAAATTTAAATTCAGCAATTGAATTATCAAAAAAAAATAATCCAGATTTAATCATTGCTTTATTAGAATATGAACAATCTGAAAAAGATACAATCATTGCAAAATCAGATTTATCACCGACAGCAAAACTTTCTTTTGAAAGATCATATAGTGAAGATTTAAGTTCTACATATGATGAAAGAGAAAAAGATATTTTAAAAGCAACAGTGTCCTGGCCTTTTTATTCTGGTGGAAAAAATAGAGCTAGATACAAAAAAAACATAAACTTACAAACTAGAAAAAGATTACTTTTAGACAATACAACTAGGTCAAATGAAACAAATGTTGCAAGTGCTTGGTCAAATTTTCAATCTAGTAAAAGTTTATTAAATTCAGTTGAGCTACAAGTTAGAGCCGCTGAAATTGCAAATGAAGGAATTACCGCTGAATATGAAAGTGGTCTTGGAAGAACAACACTAGAAGTTATTCAATCAAATTCTTTTTTATTAAATGCTCAAATTTCATTAGCC
>CACPJJ010000015.1 GCA_902634305.1 uncultured Pelagibacteraceae bacterium
ACCTGCCTCACCTGAATCTAAAAGTTTTCTAAACATTTCGACTCCAGTACAAACTGATTTTTTTGTGTCTCTAATACCTACGATTTCTATTTCTTCACCAGTTTTAATTACTCCAGATTCTACTCTTCCTGTAACAACCGTACCTCTTCCAGAAATTGAAAAAACATCTTCAACTGGCATTAAAAAAGGTTTATCTTTTGGTCTATCTGGTTGTGGAATAAAATCATCAACAGCTTTCATAAGTTCAAGAATTGCTTTTTTTCCTGTTTCCTCATCTTTTCCCTCAACAGCAGCTAATGCGGATCCTTTTATAATTGGTGTTTTGTCACCTGGAAATTTATATGATGTTAATAATTCTTTAATTTCTTCTTCAACTAAATCAATCAACTCTTTATCTTTAACTTGATCAACTTTATTTAAAAAAACAACAATTGCCGGTACTCCTACTTGCCTTGCCAAAAGAATATGTTCCCTAGTTTGAGGCATTGGACCATCTGCAGCATTAACAACTAATATTGCGCCATCCATTTGAGCTGCACCAGTGATCATATTTTTTACATAGTCAGCATGTCCTGGACAATCTACGTGGGCATAGTGTCTTTTTTCTGTTTCATATTCAACGTGTGCAGTTGATATTGTTATACCTCTCTCCTTTTCTTCTGGAGCTTTATCTATTTGATCATAAGCAACAAAATTCGCACCACCACTTTCAGCTAGAACTTTAGTTATAGCGGCCGTTAAAGTTGTTTTACCGTGATCGACGTGACCGATTGTACCAATGTTACAGTGCGGTTTATTTCTTACAAACTTTTCTTTCGACATTATATTTTTACCTTTTTTCCTTTTTTTTTATTAATAATTCTTGGAGCGGGTAAAGGGAATCGAACCCTTACATCCAGCTTGGAAGGCTAGCGTTCTACCATTGAACTACACCCGCATCACCCAAGTTCACTCCAATATTATCTAAAGCAAAATTAAATGGTGGAGGGGGAAGGATTCGAACCTTCGAAGACCGAAGTCAACGGGTTTACAGCCCGCCCCATTTGACCGCTTTGGTACCCCTCCTTTTCGCAGGGGAAGCGTCCCCTTGTTCAATAAAGCTTTAAACAACAAGCGGTTTATATATTTTTATCACATAAATGCAATATTAGATTTATTGAGAAAATAAGTAAAAAAACGTGTAAAAAACAATAAAATTTATGAATAAAAGATCATTTTTTATAGTTGGCAAACATGCTGTGTTAGGAGCCTTAAAAAATCCAAATCGTAAAATTTTGAGGGTTTTTTTAACTGAAGAAAGTAAAAAAAATATCTACAGAGAAAATCAAAACCTTCTTAAAGATGTAAAAATTTATTATAAAAATAAAAAAGAACTAGATAGATACACTGGTAAAGAAAATATTCTTCATCAAGGTTATGTTGCTGAGATAGAAAACTTAGAAAGTTTAACAATAAAAGAATTCATAAAAAATAAAACAAATTTAACATTTGCATGTTTAGACAATGTAACTGATCCAAGAAATATTGGCTCAATAATAAGAAGTGCTGCGTCATTTAATATAGACGGAATTATAGTTAAAGAAAGAAATTTTCCAGATGAAAGTAAATTAATGTATAAATCAGCAAGTGGATGCATGGAGCATATTAATATTTTCAAAGTTTCAAACATAAACACTACCTTAAAATTTTTAAGAGAGAAAAATTTCTGGATTTATGGATTTGAAGCAAGAAGTAAAAAAAACTTTTCAGAAGTTGAATGGAATGGAAATAACATACTTCTTTTCGGTTCGGAAGGCTCTGGTATTAAAAAACATACTGAAAAATATACAGATTTTTTAGTTAGAATTGAAATTAATGAAAATATTGAAAGTTTAAATATATCTAACAGTGCAGCAATTGTATTTCATCATATAATGAAAAGGAAAAAATAACTTGATTAGTTTAAAGATTATTAATAAATATTCACTAAGCCCTTGTAGCTCAGCTGGTAGAGCAATTGATTTGTAATCAATAGGTCCGCGGTTCGAATCCGTGCGGGGGCACCAGCATTCATAAAAATTAATATTGATTATTTTAAAGTAGAATAAGTTTAATTTAATTTTTTTAAATCTTAATCTGGAGCATTATTTGCTTTATATGCAAATCTTAAGACTAGTCTATTTGTTAATGATGTTTCAGCACCTCTATGAACTCCAGACTCATCAAACACTAAGGCATCCCCTTTTTTGCAATCAAAATCAAATAGATTGGTATCATATGGATCAGTTTTAATAAATTTTGTTTGCTCTAAAAAATTATCAATAATTTTATCATCAATTTTTTTTTTTAAATACATTCTATACTTCTCGTTTTGAATAACTTTTCTTAAATCGTCTAATTTCCAATATGGCACATATTTTAAATCACCTTTAAAAATTCCTAATTTTAAATAGTATAATATTTTATGACTTTCTTGAATGTAGCCTAGGCAACCATTTTTTTTTGAAACATCGGTCATATAAACAAAAAATTTTATTGCTGCATGGTCAGGATTTTCGAAATCTGTAACGTTCAATTTACCTGAGTAAGCTTGATCAACATGCCAATCAATTATTTTTTCTTTTTGAATTTTTGAAAAATATGCATCAATAAATGCTAATTTTGTTTTTTTTCCAATAATTTCAGAAGATATTTCTTTAAGCTTCATTTTTTTGGATAAATTCAAAAATTTTAATGCATTATTGAAATCAGATAATTCAAAATTAAAAAGCTTCTTTAAGAGAAAATTTTTCCTAGATCTATAAATAAAAGAACTATCTGTAGCTTTTAAATGTTTATATTTATTTAGAATTTGATCTATTTCTTGTAGATCTATGTTGTTAATAAATCTTTCAAATTTAAAAATTCCTTTTTCTTTAACACTATCAATAATATTCATTGGCTAATTAGTTTCTCTTCTAATTTGTTCAATTTTAATTTTTTTTTGTAAACTTCTATTTTTGTCATATAAAAGATTAAACTTTATACTATAATTAGTTTTTACTATAATTGATTTAGCATTTCTTACTTCTAAATTATCTGCAACAGCACTAATTGGTCTCTTGGATGGGTTTAGATTAGTTATAACTATTTTTGATTTATCATTTACAATTTTACCCTTCCATCTTCTTGGTCTAAACGCACTTATTGGAGATATGGATAATTTTTTTGAATGTAGGCTTAAGATTGGTCCATGTACAGAAAGATTATAAGCCGTACTTCCTGCGGGAGTTGATACTAATACTCCATCTGAAATTAATTTTTTGATTATTTGTCTTGAACCTTGCTTAATTGACAATGTAGCAGCCTGTCTACTTTGTCTAAGAACAGATACTTCATTAATTGCTATAGATCTTCTAATTTGATTATTTCTGGTTTTAACAACCATTTCTAGTGGAGAAATTGTAACCAAATTTACTTTAGATAAATTTTTTATAATATCTTTTGATGAAAATTTATTCATAAGAAATCCATAATTTCCAGAGTTAATTCCATAAAAATGTTTTCTAGAATTTTTATTCTTTTTAAGTGTTTGAAGCATAAAACCATCACCACCAATAACTATAATCAGATTCTCTTTTTTAAAATGATTAGACTTAATCTTTTTTAACAATAAATTTTTAATCTTTAATGATTTTTTATTTTTATCTGAAATAATATGAAGTTTGCTCATTTAATGGTGCCCTCGGCCAGACTCGAACTGGCACTCCGCAAGCGGCAAGGATTTTAAGTCCTTTGTGTCTACCAATTTCACCACGAGGGCATGAGTTATTTTCATAAGTATTTATTCTAATATTTATAATTGAACAAGTTTAATAAGTAAAATTTTTATAATTTATCACCCTTTTGTTGAAAGATATTTAGCTAAACGATTAGCTAGAGTCATTATGGTCCAAGTAGGATTGGTAATACCATTTATTGGAAATACACTTGAGCCACAAATAAATATATTTTTTGTGTTATTGATTTTTAAATTTTTATCTACAACACTATTTAACTCACTAAAACCCATTTTGGTGGTACAGCTTGGATGCAGACCTGCACCTCCTGACTTGTAAAAATTTTCGATAAATTCATTTTTTTTATTTCTATTTTTTAAAAATCCATCATTTCCAACCATTGTGTTTAATATTTTATTATAATTATTTTGGTCTTTTAATGAAACATCCCAATTAATATTAGCTTTTTTTAATCCAAATTCATCAACGGCTTTATCGTCTAAAAAAACTTTGTTATTTTCCTCTTGGGATTGAGAAAAAAAGAATTCAAAAGAGTACTGATAATAATTACCAAAAACTAATCCTAATTTAATGATTGCTCCATTAAGCTTTGTAATAAAAAAACTAAATATATTTAAAAATTTCCTTATAAGACTCGAAGGTATTCTTAAAAAAAAACTTCTAAGTAATCGCATTGGGTCTCTTTTATAATCAAGCTGAACTCCAGCTAAAGTATTATTCTCCTTATAAACTGCAGCTACTTCCTCATCTTTTTCATCACCCACAATATCTTTGATATTATTTTTAATATTTGGTTTAAGTATTTTTTTATAATTTATAAATTCTTTTGAGTTTATTTTGGCTACATTAATGTGTGGATGATCTGATAAAAATTTTCCTACGTTATGGTTTACATTGGGAACTAAATTTAGAACAAGGTGTGGATTACCTATACCTCCAGCGCAAAATATTAATGATTTATTTATTTCTAATTCTATTTCATTTGCATCTTTTTTATTTTTAATAATGACTGATTTTGCATTAAACTCATCACCATAATTAATTTTAATTGGAGAACTATCTTGAAAAATACTTATATTTGAAAATTTTGAAATTTTAAGAAATTTAAAAATATTTCTAAATTTACATCTTTCAGAGTAATGATAATAAAAATTTTGTTTATCATCCATTTCAGTTTTTACTAAGTTGACGGGTTTTTCAATATTTAATAATTTAGATAACTCCCTAGAATTTTCACTCAATTCTTCGTAGTTAAATGGCCATTCTCCTGTATCAAATTCTTTTTCTGACATTAAATAAACTTTGCTGTGCCATAATACACTGTTACCACCTAAACGATTGCTAAAAACTGGGTTATAGTGACTAGGTGATTTATTTACATAAGGTAAAAAATAGTCGTTAATAATTTTTTTTTTTGAGTTAGCTTGATCAACTAAAGCTATATTAAAATTTAATTTAGCTAATCTCCATGCAAGTATCGATCCAGCTGGTCCACTTCCTATTATAACAAAATCAAACAGCATTTTTAAAAATTATTTTTTTAAATTTATATAAAAATCTATAGTTTTTTGAATACCATCTTCTAGAGAAAATTTTGGATTATAATTTATTTTTTTTTTGGCTAACTGAATGTTTATATTTCTTCTATTTGGACCAATTGGCATATCTTTATCCCAAATAATTTTACCCTCATAATTCATTTGCTTCTTAATAATCATTGCTAATTCTTTAATTGTTACCTCTCTTCCAGAAGCTAAATTTAGTGGTTCACTTTCGTTGTAATTTTCAGCTGCTAAAATTATTCCTGTTGCAATATCTTCTATGTAACAAAAATCTCTAGTTGAATTACCATCTCCCCATACCATTACCTCTTTTTCATTATTTTTTTTTGCTTCATCAAATCTTCTTATTAAGGCAGCAATTACATGAGAGGTATCTTTATTAAAATTATCTCCTGGTCCATATAAATTTGTAAGTATCATCATAATCGAATTAAAATTATATTGTTTTCTGTAACTTAAAGAATGAGTATGCATAATTCTTTTTGCTATACCATATGGGGCATTATCTTCTTGTGGGTATCCTTTCCAAATATTTTTTTCTTCAAATGGAATTGGTGTATCTTCAGGGTATACAGATACGGTCCCGATAGAAATTATTTTTTCAACATTTGTTAAATAAGCATTGTGTATAACCTGCAAATTCATGACAGCATTTTCATAAAAAAATTTTCCAGGGTTTCTTTGATTAACTCCAATACCACCTACTGTTGCTGCTAAGTGAAAAACAATATCAGGGTTCTGATCCTTATACATTCTTTGAACATCTGAGCCATTAACCAAATCATATTCAGAATGACGAACTATGGAAATTGTTTTAGGGTTTTTTTTCTCTAAAAGTCTAATTAAATGACCGCCAAGAAAACCTTCGCCACCAGTAACAGAGATATTTTTATTTTTTAAAAAATTATTCATTTTATTAATATTTTTAATGTATATAAGATAGTTAAAATACTACAATAATTATGTGCCCAAAGTAAATCATATCAGTCATTATTTTATATGAAAATAGGTTTTGTTTTACCCTGCTATAATGAGTTCGAAAATATATTTATTTTAATCAACCAAATTAAGAAAATCTTTGATAGACATCTAATAATAGTAATTGATGATTCATCAACAAACGAAATCAAACATAAAATTGTTAAATATAAAAATGTAAAATACTTTAAAAGAAAAAAAAAATCTGGAAGAGGTTCAGCTGTAATTTGTGGAATGAGAAAGATTTTAAAAGAAAAAAATATCAATTATGTAGTTGAGATGGATACGGACCTGTCAAGTCATCCTAAAGAACTCCCTAAAAATATAAAATTTTTTAAAAAAGAAAAATTAGATTTATTAATAATGAGCAGATATTTAAAAGGTAGCAAAATTATTAATTGGCCTTTAAGGAGAAGGGCTTTTTCTTTTTTATCAAATAAATTAGCTTATTTTTTGTTAAGAGTAAAAGTTAGCGATTATACTATGGGATATAGAATTTATTCAAAAAATGCTGTTAAGCATGTGGTCGATAATTGTGGAAAAATTGGCAGTGGTTTTATAGTTTTATCAGAAATACTTGCTGAACTAAACTATGCCAATTTTAAAATTAAAGATACTAAAACAACTTTTATAAATAGGGAAAAAGGTTCAAGCACTGTAAATATAAAATTAATTTATGAATCTTTAGTTGGAATATTTAAGATATATTTAAATATAAATTCTAAAAAATCTTAAAAATTTTTAAAACTATATTTGATTAAAAAAATAATTATATTATTTTATTAAGATGTTCGCCAAGTTTTAATGATAATAAAACTATTGTATAAGTAGGATTTCCATGACCAGAGGTGGCAAAAACTGAACTACCAGTTACAAAAAGATTTTCAACAGAGTGAACCTTTAAATTTTTATCCACTACAGATTTTTTTTGGTCGTCGCCAACACATGTCCCGCCCATTTGATGTCTGCCATTAAACTTTGTTTTAAATTCTTTATAGGAAAAAATATATTCATCTATAGATATTCTTCCCAAATCTTCTTTAATTAAAAAATCTCCTAGGTTTATTAAATTTTCTTTTGCAGCTCTCTTCATCTTATCGCTCATTTTCCAATTTAGTTTGATTAGTGGAGTGCCATAAGGATCAAGATCATCACTTAGACTTATTTGATTATCAAGATCTGGTTCTTGTTCTTGATTAATTTGAACTGTAAATTTAATTAGATCATCTATTTTTTTTTTTTCGATATATCTTTTAATAAAATTGGGTGCCATACATGTTATTTTGTCGATGTAATCTTTGTTTGAATAATCTTTATTAGAAAATCTTAAAAACATTGTGAGACTGTCAATATTTTTTTCTTTTCTAAATTTTAAGTTTGGAAAAAGCAATATTCTATTGACGCAATCAACAAAAAACTCTCTAGCATTACCTTTTGTATTATTTAGATACATTGATACATCGTTATATTTTATAAAACCTTCTGCTGGTTGATAATAAGGATGATCCATATAATATTTTCCAATTGGAATTTCGTCTTTAAATAAATTTTTACACTTTTCTTTTGACCAAAGTAACAATCTTGAATTTTCTATACCTCCCGCCGCTAAAACAAAATATTTTGCTTTAAGATTTATAAAATTATTATTTTTTTTACAAAAAATAGAAGTTATTTTTTTATCTATATTATTGAAATGCAAAAATGTTGTATTTAATGATAAAAAGATATGTTTTGAATTTTTAATTTTTTCATAATAATTATCCTTAAAATTTCTGTTATCAGCAGAAAGCCTTGAATTATATTGATTAAAATTATTGCTAAATTTTTTTACATAAAAATCTGAATGATAAAATTTTAAACCTAATATTTTATTAGCTTGACTTTCATATTCATGTAACTCGTCATAATCTATTTTCCAATTATCAAATTGATTTTTTTCAAATTTATTGCAGTGACCTCCCCATAGATTAGAAGTACCACCAAACATACGTGCTCTGGTAGTTGAAATATCGTTGAATTCATCTGCTAAAATATTACCTTTTAAAAAATTTTCGGATTCAATATTCATTTCAAGATTACCTGCCTCGATTATTAGAGTTTTAATATTAAATTCCTCTAATTTTAATGCTGTAGATATCCCGGCTGGCCCACTACCAATAATTATTACTGAAAAAAAATTATCATCTATATCTTTTAAATTATTCAAAATCATCTTGATTTAAAATCCAAATTTTTTTATTTTTTTTTACAAATTTAATTCCATTATTTTTCAATTTTGTATAAAAATTAAGTCTATTAAAGTCTAAGGTAATTAAAGAAAAAATTATTAATGAAGATATTTTGAAAAAATTTCTTTTGTTTTTATTTTTGATACTCATAATATAAAATTTATTTTAATAATTACTTTAAATCAATATATTTTAAGTTTTTAGTTAATTTAATATAGTTGATTTAAAAAGCTTTTTAATTTAATTAACAAATTGTTAAATAATAAATGATACATAAAAAAAAATTACAAATAATTTTTTTAATATTTTCTCTAGTTTTAACTTTTATTTTTTTTTACACAGGATTAATCCATGACACATATGTTCCATTTTGGAAAGATTCCTTTGATAATTGGCCTTACAAAACTTATTCAACATTTAAATATTTTGGTGATACACAAACTTTATTTTTAGCTGCCGAATGCCACAAAGCTGGGTTTGACGTTTTTTTAAGTGAATGTTTGTCAGAATATGGAATACCAGGAGGTCATGATTACGGTAGGTTATTATTATATTTGCCCGTAATAAATGAAAACTTTAAAAACTTTTTTTTGATAATATATGGTTCAATTTTAATAAGTGCTTTAATTTTTGCTATATTTAAATTAATTAAACCAAAATCAATATATGAAAATGTTATTTGTTTAATACTAATATTTAATCCAACTACCTTGTTATTATTTGAGAGACTAAATTTAGACTTATTAATTTTTCTTTCTTTACTATTGATTGTTTTTTTGAAAAGAAAATATATTTTTAAATTATTGATTAAATTCCTTTTATTTAGCTTTAAATATTATCCAATAATCTTTATTATGAACTTTTTTACTGAAAATGAGTTAAAACTAAAAAATAAAATATTTTATTCGTTTTTGTTAATATTAATCTCATCTACTTTAATTTTTTTGAATTTAGATGATTTTAGTATGGTTGCTTCTGATTTTAAGACAGTTGGAAGAAATATAAGTTATTCATTTTCTTTAAATGCCTTTTCAAGGATAATCAGTCATCTTCAAATAATTGATAATAATCTAATTAAACCAATTTTAATCGGAGTTTTATTAATATGTTCGACATTTATTTTCATGATTTTTAACAAAAAAATTAAAGCCCCTTTAGAAAAAGAAAGACACTTTTATTATCCACGTGCAAAACTTTTTTTTATTTCTTCAAATCTATTAATAATTTTATATTTATTTTTTAATAATAATTACTTTAGAGAAGTTTTTTTTATTGGAGTTGTTCCATATCTATTAATAATTAATAATGAGAAGTGTTTATTTTCTAAAATTTGTCTTTCTTTAATACTCTTCAAATATTTTTTTATGATCTTGTTTTGGCCAAAAGTAATGTTTGGTGACATAAATGTAGATTTGTTTGCTCAATTAATTTTAGGGATAAAAATTTTATTAGATTATATTATAATTTTAGTATTAACCACTTATGTATTAAAATTAAATTTAATACTTTTTAGAAAAACTTTTAAAATATTATATTAAGACTTTTTGTCTACCAATTTACAATGTAATTAATTGTGTATTTTGAAATTTTTCTTTTTAAGTAATTTAAATCTAAATCACAATTTTTATATCCTTCTATAATTGTATGTAAATATGATGAGCTAGGTTTCTGTAAATAATAAATATTTTGTATATATACTAAAGCTTTATTTCCTCTTATTGATAAATAATGCTTTGAATAATAATTGTAATCAACTCCTTCGTAACCATCTAATTCATTTTCATCAGCTTTTGTAATTTTCCAAATTGCACCTGGAACTTTTGAATTTTTACTTTTAATAATATTTGCATGCCCATAAACTGAAGTTTGAGTTTTATGACTAAAACAAAGTTTATAACCTTTTAATATATAGGGCTTTAAATATTTAGCACCATCACACCTATTTTTCATTTGTCGATGGTTAAGATTACTTCCGTATGCAAAATAAAGCATATTAATCTCTTTTAACTATTTCGATTTTTTTTTCTTTAACGAAATCTAATATTTGTGAATTACAAATATCAATTTTTTTTTGATCTTCAGACCTTATAACAATTGAAACTCCTAATTTTCCTGCTTGGAAAAATGGATAACTTCCTATTTCAACATCTTTATTGTTATCTTGAACTTTAGTTAAAGAGTTTGCAATTTCGCTTTCAACAGTCCGGAGATTAATAGTATAACTTAATATAGGTTCACCACCTACTATATCATTTTTTAAACCGCCTAGCATAGATTTTAAAATTGAAGGAACTCCCGGTAAACAAAAAACATTTTCAACATTAAAACCTGGTGCTCCACTTGTTGGATTTAATATTAATTTTGCATTTTCAGGCATCCAAATCATTTTTTGCCTACCCTCATTAAACTCTCCTGGTTTATAATATCTTTCAAGAAGCTTATAACCTTCTTTGTGCATCTCATATTTAAGATTAAATGCTTTTGATATAGACTCTGCGGTAATATCATCGTGTGTAGGACCTATACCTCCCGTTGTAAAAACATAATCATACAGTTTTCTTAATAAATTTACTGAACTAACAATTGTTTCTTCAACATCGGGAATTACTCTGGCTTCCTGAACTTTCACTCCAATAGAATTTAACCATAATGATAATGTGCTTGTATTAGTATCTTGGGTTCTTCCAGATAAAATTTCATTACCTATTATCAGTATTGCAGCATTTACTTTTGTTTTTTCAGACATTTCTTATATATATTTTGAATATGGAATTTACCAAGTCTTTAATTAAAGGCAAACTTGTAAAAAGATATAAGAGATTTTTTGCAGATATAAAAGCAAATAAAGAAATTATAACAGCACATTGTCCTAATACTGGTTCAATGATGGGATTATTGGATAAAAATAACGATGTTTGGGTTACAAAAAATGACGATCCAAAAAGAAAACTAAAATATACATTGGAAATAATTAAGGTAAAAAACAATCTCGTTGGTGTTAATACCCATTTAGCGAACAAGATTGTTGAAGAGGGTCTTAAAAATAACTCATTTAAAGAATTTAATAATTTAAAGAGTATCAGGCCAGAGGTTTTTTATAATAAAGAAACTCGTTTTGATTTTTTAGTAAATAAAAATAATAAAGATATATTTATAGAAGTTAAAAATGTTACTCTATTTAGAGACAGCAAAGTATCTGAATTTCCTGACGCTCCCACATCTAGAGGAACAAAACATATTAAAACATTAATAGAAGCATCAAAAAAAGGCTTTAAATCATATGTTTTATTTTTAGTACAAATTCAAAATATGAAATATTTTAAAATAGCAAAAGATATAGATAAGGACTATTATGAAAATTATTTAATTGCAAAAAAATCTGGAGTTCAATTTCTTGCGTATAAATGTAAAATTGACCCTAAACAAATAAAAATAGATAAAAAATTAAAAATTATTGATGAGTAATTATATAGAAAAATTTGAGAAAATGCGTGCTGCAGGAAACTTGGCTGCTAAAACTTTGGATATGTTAACTGATCATATAAAGCCTGGGGTATCGACAGATAAGCTAGATAATCTTGGATATGAATTTATAAAAGATCATGGAGCTTATTCTGCACCACAATTTTACAGAGGTTTTAAAAAATCTTTATGTACCTCATTAAACCACGTTGTTTGTCACGGAATACCATCAGATAGAATATTGGATGAAGGCGATGCTATAAATATCGATGTAACTGCAATATTGGATGGCCATTATGGCGACACAAGTAGAATGTATACTGTTGGTGAAGTTTCAATTAAATCTAAGAACTTAATTGATGTAACTTACGATTCAATGATGAAAGCTATAAATATTTTAAAACCAGGATTAAATTTGGGAGATATTGGATATGAAATTCAATCATATGTTGAGGAAAAAGGTTTTAGTGTTGTAAGAGATTTTTGTGGACATGGAATAAGTACAACATTTCATGAACCTCCAAATATTTTGCATTACGGAAAAAAAAATACTGGAATCAAGATTTATCCTGGAATGACTTTTACAATAGAACCAATGATTAATTCAGGAAAATATGATGTAAAACTATTAAATGATGGATGGACAGCTGTTACCAAGGATAAATCACTATCAGCACAGTTTGAGCATACTTTAGGAATTACTGAAAATGGATATGAAATCTTTACAAAATCTGCTAAAGGTTATTCTAAGCCCCCATACAAATAATTAATGATTGCTAGATATTCAAGAAAAGAACTTAGAACGATTTGGTCTGAAGAGAACAAATATAAAATTTGGCTTGATGTAGAAATTGCTGCAGCCCACGCGATGGAAAAATTAGGTCAAATTCCAAGAGGAGTTTCTTCAACTGTAAGAAAAAAAGCTAAAATAAATGTAAAAAGAATTCATGCTATAGAAAGTAAAGTAAAGCATGATGTAATAGCATTTTTAACATCTGTTACAGAAAAAGCAGGAATTAAAGCCCGTTATCTTCATCAAGGAATGACCTCATCAGATATTTTAGACACAAGTTTTAATATTCAATTAGTTCAATCAGGAAAAATTTTATTAAGAGATATAGATCTTATTTTAAAAGTATTAAAAAGACAGGCAAAAAAACATAAATTTACACCTTGTATTGGACGAAGCCATGGGATCCATGCAGAGCCAATAACTTTTGGTTTAAAACTAGCTTCATTTTATGAAGAATTTAAAAGAAATAGAAAAAGATTAGTTGATGCAATAGATGAAGTTTCAAGCTGCGCTATTTCAGGAGCTGTAGGAACTTTTGCCAACATAAATCCGAATGTTGAAAGACATGTTGCAAAAAAACTTGGTTTAAAAGTAGAACCAATATCAACTCAAGTAATTCCAAGAGACAGACATGCATTTTATTTTTCTGTTTTAGGAATTATTGCAGGATCTGTTGAAAGAGTAGCAACAGAAATTAGACACCTTCAAAGATCTGAGGTTTATGAACTACAGGAATATTTTTCAAAAGATCAAAAAGGATCTTCAGCTATGCCTCATAAAAAAAATCCTATATTAAGTGAAAACTTAACTGGATTATCTAGAATGGTAAGAAGTTATGTAACACCTGCCTTAGAAAATATAGCACTTTGGCATGAGAGAGACATTTCTCATTCTAGTGTTGAGAGAAATATAGGTCCTGATGCGAATATTACTTTAGATTTTGCTTTAAATAGATTGTCAAATATTTTAGATAAAATAATAATTTATCCAAAAAAAATGATTCAAAATATCAATTTAACAAAAGGTTTAATTTTTTCTCAAGAAATAATGTTGGAACTTACAAAAAGTGGATTGAGTAGAGAAAAATCTTATAAAATTGTTCAATCATATTCAAAAAAATGTTTCTCTGAAAATAAAAATTTAATTGATTTAATATCAAAAGATAAATTAATAATGAGTAAAATTAGCAAGTCTAAATTAAATTCAATATTTAATTACTCTTCTCATTTTAAAAACGTAAATTTAATTTTTAGAAGAGTATTTAAATAATGAAAAAAGGTAAGAAACTTTACGAAGGTAAAGCAAAAATAATATTTGCTACCAGCGATAAGAATGTTGTAATTCAGCATTTTAAGGATGATGCAACTGCATTTAATAATCAGAAAAAAGCCAGCATAAGTGGAAAAGGAATTTTAAATAATAGAATTTCAGAACACATACTTTCATCTCTTACAGAAATAGGTATTAAAAACCACCTAATCAAGAGATTAAATATGAGAGAACAACTTGTAGAATTAGTAAATATTATACCAATTGAATTTGTAATTAGAAATATTGCAACCGGGTCTTTAACAAAAAGGTTGGGAATTGAAGAAGGTACAGTCTTAGATTATCCATTAATTGAATATTGTTTAAAAAATGATGAACTTGGTGACCCATTAATTTCTCGTGAGCATATTTTAAATTTTAAATGGCTAAAAGTAATTGAGCTAGACTTGATTAATGAGCAGTGTTTAAGAATAAATGATTATCTTCAAGGTTTATTTAGAGGTATAGGAATTAAATTAGTGGATTTTAAAGTAGAATTTGGAAAAATAAAATCAAATGAAACAATAATATTAGCTGATGAAATAAGTCCTGATACTTGCAGATTATGGGACCAAGAAACTGAAAAAAAATTAGATAAAGACAGATTTAGGAAAGATTTAGGTAATGTGGTCGAAGCCTATCAAGAAGTAGCAAGGAGACTTGGAATTCTTCATGAACAATCAAATATAAGACCAATAAAATTCACAAAACCAACTGCAGTTAAAATTAAAAAAAATAGATGAAAGTTAAAGTAATTGTTACTCTAAAAAATGGAGTGCTTGATCCTCAAGGTAAAGCTATACAACAAACTTTGAATGGAATGAGCTTTTCTGAAGTAAAAGAAGTTAGACAAGGTAAATATTTTGATATTGAAGTCAGTACTACCGATGAAAAAAAAGCAAGAACTAAAGTTGAGGAAATGTGTAAAAAACTTTTAGCAAATCTGGTAATTGAAGATTATAAAATTCTATAAGATTAATGAAGTCATCTGTAATAATTTTTCCTGGATCCAATTGTGATAGAGATATGGATGTAGCATTGAAAAAATTTGGTTTTAAAAATCAAATGGTATGGCATAACGATCCTGAAATTCCAAAAAGCGACTTAATTGTATTGCCTGGAGGTTTTTCTTATGGAGATTATTTAAGATGTGGAAGTATAGCGGGAAAGTCTAAAATCATTAAATCAGTTATTGAATTTGCAAATTCAGGAGGTTTGGTTCTGGGAATATGTAATGGATTTCAAATATTAACAGAGACAGGTTTGTTGCCAGGTGTTCTTTTACAAAATAAATATCAAAAATTTATATGTAAAAATGTTTATGTAAAAATAAATAATAAGGAAAATAAATATTTTAAAAATATCAAAAAAGAGATTTTAGAATTGCACATTGCTCATAATGAAGGAAACTATTTTTGTACAGAGGAAGAAATGAAATCCTTAAATGACAATAATCAAATTGCAGTTACTTATTGCAATGAAAACGGAAAGGAAGATGAACAATTCAACCCAAATGGTGCATTAAAAAATATTGCTGGAATTTTTAGTAAAAAAAAAAATATCTTAGGAATGATGCCACATCCTGAAAGAATGATTGATAAATATCTTTCAAGTAATGATGGAAATTTTTTCTTTGAAAATTTAATTGAAAATTTAAAATAATGGACGTTAACGAAAAGATTGCAATTGATCATGGTTTAAAAAAAGAAGAATTTGTCAAAATTTGTGATCTACTAAAAAGAACACCAAATCTTACTGAACTTGGTATTTTTTCTGCTATGTGGAATGAACATTGTTCATATAAATCATCAAGAATTCATTTGAAAAAACTTAACACTAAAGGAAAAAAAGTTATTCAAGGTCCTGGTGAAAACGCTGGAGTTATTGATATCGAAGATGATGATGCAATAGTATTCAAGATTGAAAGTCATAATCATCCATCATTTATAGAACCTTACCAAGGAGCTGCAACTGGTGTTGGCGGTATAATGAGAGATGTTTTTACGATGGGTGCAAGACCTATAGCAAACTTAAATTCAATACATTTTGGCTCACCACAGCATCCTAAAACAAAAAATTTATTAAGAGGCGTTGTAAAAGGTATAGGTGGCTATGGTAATTGCATGGGTATTCCAACTGTTGGTGGACAAACAAGTTTTGATGAATCCTACAATGGAAATATTTTAGTTAATGCAATGACCTTAGGATTAGTTAATAAAAATAAAATTTTTTATTCAAAAGCTGCAGGTATAAATAAACCTGTAATATATGTTGGATCAAAAACTGGTCGCGACGGCATCCATGGTGCAAGTATGGCTTCAGCAATTTTTGATGAAAAAATTGATGAAAAAAAACCAACTGTTCAAGTTGGAGATCCCTTCACAGAAAAATTATTATTAGAAGCATGTTTAGAACTAATGGCAGGAAAATCAATTATATCAATTCAAGATATGGGTGCTGCTGGACTAACTTCTTCAAGTATTGAAATGGCATCTAAAGGAAATCTGGGTATTGAATTGAATCTTAACAAAGTTCCATGCCGTGAAGAAAAAATGTCACCTTATGAAATTATGCTATCTGAAAGTCAAGAAAGAATGCTTATTGTATTAGAAAATGGAAAAGAAGCAGATGCAAAAAAAATATTTGATAAATGGAATTTAGATTTTGCAGTTATAGGAAAGACCACAAATACAAAAAAAATTGAACTATTTTTTGATAAAAAAAAAGTTGCTGAAATTCCAATAAATATATTAGCAGAAAATGCACCTGTTTATAATCGAAAGTGGAAAAAAACAAAACTTCCACAAAAAATAAAATTTAAAAAAGACGATTTTAAAAAATTAAAAATTACTGAAGTTCTAAAAAAAATTTTAAGTTTGCCAAATATTTCAAGTAAAGAATGGATCTGGGAGCAATATGATCATACAGTTATGGGAGACACTATTCAAAAACCTGGTTCTGACGCAGGTGTAGTAAGAGTCCATGGAACCAGTAAAGCTGTTGCAACATCAGTAGATTCTTCTGCTATCTATTGTAATGCTCATCCACTTACAGGAGGAAAACAAGTTGTCTGTGAAAGTTGGAGAAACCTAATTTCATGTGGATCCAAACCAATTGCAATTACTAACTGTTTAAATTTTGGCAACCCAGAAAAGGAAAAAAATATGGGTGAATTTGTTGAATGTGTTGAAGGTATAAATGAAGCAAGTAAATTTTTAGACTACCCTGTGGTTTCGGGAAATGTATCTTTTTACAATGAAACAAAAGATAAAGGAATTAAGCCTACGCCAACAATTGGAGGTGTTGGTTTAATTAAAGATTATAAAAAAATGGTAACTATGAATCTAAAAAATAGTGGAAATTTAATTTTAGTTATTGGTAAAACTGAAGGTCATATTGATCAAAGTATATTTGCTATAAATATTTTAAGTGAGAAAAAAGGACCTCCTCCAGTTGTCAATTTATTTAATGAAAAAAATAATGGTGAGACAATATTAAAATTAATAAATGAGGATTTGGTTAACTCTGCTCATGATGTATCATTAGGAGGTATTATTACTGCTGTTTCAAAAATGGCAATAAAGGGTAAGAAAGGCTTTGAACTAAACAAACCTAAAGTTTTAATTAATAAATTTGATTATTATTTTGGTGAAGATCAAGGAAGATATATAATTGAAATTGAGGCAAAAAACCTTTCAAATGTGCAAAAAATCTTAAAAGACAATTTGGTACATTATGATGAGATTGGATTAGTTGCTGAAAAAGATGTAATAATAGATAAAGAGCCAATTATACACATTGATGATTTAATCAAATCAAATAAATATTGGTTAGAAGATTATATGGATAAATAAAATGGCAATGGACTTAAAAGAAATAGAAAAATTAATTAAAGAAGCAATGCCAGATGCAAAAATAGAAATTCAAGACTTAGCTGGTGATGGTAATCATTACTCGGCAACAGTTACATCTTCTACTTTTGCAGGAAAAAGTAAAATAGAGCAACATAAAATGGTTTATAACTCATTAAAGGGAAAAATGGGAAATGAATTACATGCACTAGCAATTAAAACAAAGGAGTAATATGGATCAACAAACAAATGATTTAATCAGTAAAGAAATTGAAGGAAATGAAGTTTGCCTTTTCATGAAAGGAACGCCGGACGCTCCACAATGTGGATTTTCAATGGCAGTTACAAATATGTTAAAACTTTTAGAAGTGAATTTTAAAGGTGTCAATGTTTTAGAAGATGAAAAACTCAGACAAGGAATAAAAGAATTTAGTGATTGGCCAACAATACCTCAGTTATATATTAAAAAAGAATTTGTAGGCGGCTGCGATATCGTAAAAGAAATGTACGAAAATGGTGAACTTAAAAAAGTTCTTGAAGACAAAGGTATTAATTTTAAAAAATAACTATCTAGAATAATATTCAATTACCAGATTTGGTTCCATTACAACTGGATAAGGAACTTCTTCAAATTTAGGAACTCTAACAAATTTTACTTTTTTATTTTTTTCATCTAATTGTAAATATTCAGGCACTTCTCTTTCTTTATTAGCAAGAGCTATATCAATTAAAGCTAATTTTTTTGATTTATCTCTAATCTCTATACTGTCTTCTTCTCTAACTTGATAACTAGCAATATTAACTTTTTTTCCATTAACTCTTACATGGCCATGATTAATTAATTGTCTTGATGAAAAAATCGTATTTGAAAGTTTTGATCTATAAATTACTGCATCGAGTCTTCTTTCTAATAAACCAATTAAATTTTCTGCAGTGTCACCTCTTTTCATTATAGCTTTCTTATAAACATTTCTGAATTGTCTTTCATTCATATTTCCGTAATAAGATTTTAATTTTTGTTTCGCACTTAGTTGAATACCATAATCCGAAGGTTTAGATGTTTTTTTCTGTCCATGTTGTCCGGGAGGATATGCTCTTGTATTAAATGGGCTCTTCGGTCTTCCCCATAGATTCACTCTTAGTCTTCTATCAACTTTGTGTTTAGAGTTTAATCTTTTTGTCATTTAATAGAACGCTTTATAAACACAAGATCAATTTTGTCAATCAGCCTTTTTTTTACCCAAACTCGCAAATACACTTGATAAAATACGAGTTTCTTTTTCTGATAAATCCATTTTATAAAATATACTTCTTAAATTTTCTAACATTTTAGGTTTTTTTTCCTTCGGTTTAAAAAAATTTATTTCTTCTAAGTGTTTAATACATAAATTTGTCATATCTTGGATATTTTTTTTTGATGCAGGTTTAATTTTCTTTGATTTAGAGTATTTTGATTTTTTCATATTTAATAATTGAAAAATAGTTTGAGCCACAATTATTAAACTATGTGACAAATTTAATGATTTAAATTTACTATTACTAGGTATTTGCAGTACATAATTTGAAAAGCTTATTTCATTATTTGATAATCCAGAAGCTTCAGGTCCAAATAAAAAAGCAACCTTTTTACTAAAGTCTATTTTATTTAATTCATTTAACTTAATGTGTTTGATATTTTTGTTTCTAAATCTTGATGTTGTTGAAATTAAAACATCAATATTTTTCATTGCTGGTTCTAACCCCACAAAAACCTTGCTTTTTTTTATAATTTCGTTGGCTCCTACTGAAGTAGCAATAATTTTATCATTGGGGAAAGTCGGTTTAGGATTTATTACAATTAATTTAGAAAAATTAAAATTTTTCATTGCCCTGGCGCATGCACCAATATTCTCTGATAATTGAGGTTTATGTAAAATAAAAGAAATGTTATTAAACATTAAATGCTTGCAGGTGCTTTATCTTTAAATAGTTTATAATCTAAACTATCGACAAGTGCTTTAAATGATGCATCAATAATGTTTGGAGAAACTCCAATTGTAAACCAGTTTTTACCTTTTGAATCTGTGCTCTCAATTGAAACTCTTGTTACAGCCTCTGTTCCAGTGTTAAGAATTCTAACTTTATAATCAACTAATTTTAAATCTTTTAAATACTGAGAATATTTTGCAAGTTTGTCGACATTGTTTCTTATTGCATTATCAAGTGCGTGAACAGGACCGTTGCCCTCTCCTTCACAAAGAATTAATTTCTTATCAACTTCTAATTGAGCTTTGGCAGAAGAAACGATTTCTCCAGAAGTATTTTTTTTAACACTAACATCATATTCTTTAATTGAAATATATCTTGGAATTTCCCCCATTATTCTTCTTGCTAGTAATTCAAAAGACGCATCGGCGCCATCATAGCTGTAGCCAATGAATTCCCTATCTTTTACTTCTTCTAAAAGTTTTTTTATTTTTGGGTCATCTTGTTTAAAATCTATTCCAATAGATTTTAATCTAGAAACTATATTTGATTTTCCAGATTGGTCTGAAACTACAATATTTCTTACGTTTCCTACATCTTCGGGATTAATGTGCTCATATGTTTTTGGATCTTTTTGTACGGCTGAGACATGCAAGCCTCCTTTATGTGAAAATGCAGCAGCACCAACATAAGGCAAATGTTGATTAGGTTTTCTATTTAATATTTCATCAAGCAATCTTGAACACTGAGTTAATTTACTAATATTTTCTTTTTTAATATTTATTTCATAATTATTTGAGTAGGTTTCTTTTAAGTACAATGTTGGAATTACTGACATTAAATTTGCATTTCCGCATCTTTCACCAAGTCCATTAATTGTACCTTGTATTTGTCTAGCACCTGACAAAACAGCTGCTAGGGAGTTTGAAACTGCATTTCCTGTATCATTGTGAGCATGAATGCCAAGATTTTTTCCTGGAACAGACTTAGCTACTTCATTTACAATTTCAGACACTTCATTAGGTAAAGTTCCTCCATTTGTATCACAAAGCACAATCCATCTAGCCCCATTATCGTACGCTGATTTAACACATGAAAGTGCATATTCCTTATTATTTTTAAAACCATCAAAAAAATGCTCTGCATCAAACATGAATTCTTTCTTTTCTTTAACAAAAAGCTTTGCACTTTCCGAAATATTTTCTAAATTTTCTTCGTTTGATATTCCCAAAGCTACATCAACATGAAAATCCCAGGATTTACCAACTAAACATACCGCTGATGTATTGCTATTTAAAATAGATGAAAGTCCCGGATCATTATCGGCACTTCTGCCTGATCTTTTGGTCATACCAAATGCAGTTAAAACAGAATTGTTTAATTTAATTTTTTTTTGAAAAAACTCTGTATCAGTTGGGTTAGCCCCTGGCCATCCACCTTCTATATAGTCAACGCCTAAATCATCTAAAGCCTTTGCTATTTTTAATTTATCATCTATTGAAAAATCTACACCCTGGGTTTGGGCTCCATCTCTCAATGTAGTATCAAATATATGTATTTTTTCTTTGCTCATTTAAATTTCCACAGGGTTTTATCATCTTTGTCTTCAATTAAAACTCCTTTATCTAATAATTCATCTCTAATTTTATCTGCAGCTTTATAATCTTTATTCTTTCTGGCATTATTCCTTTCGGTAATTTTTTGTTCAATTTCTTCTTCTGAAATCTTAGATTTACTTTGCTTAAATTGATCCCATGAATTTTTATTTTCATTTAGAAGACCAATAAAATTACATGCTGAAACAAATATTTCTTTATCCTTAATTGAACCTTTTTGTGATTTATCAAAAAGTTTATGAAGATTAGCAATATAACCCGGAGTATTTAAATCATCATATAATGGAGAAAGATAATCTTCAGGAATTAAAACTTGTTTTTTAATATCAGTATAACTTTCATACCATTTATTAATTGTTTTTTCACACTCAGATAAAAGTTTATCATTCCAATCTAAAGGCTGTTTATAGTGGGCGCTAATCAGGGCTAACCTTAATACTTGTCCACTAACTTTATTTTTAAAATCACCTATTTTTAAAATGTTGCCTTGTGATTTTGACATTTTTTCGCTTGATATTGTTATAAATCCATTGTGAACCCAATAATTAGCAAATGTTTCATTTTCATTAGCGCATCTGGATTGTGCAATTTCATTTTCATGATGAGGAAAAATTAAATCCATTCCTCCACCATGAATATCAAATTTATCACCTAAAAATTTTTTAGACATGACTGAGCATTCAAGATGCCAACCTGGTCTA
>CACPJJ010000016.1 GCA_902634305.1 uncultured Pelagibacteraceae bacterium
TATAAACTATTAACTATAATTTTATTAGTTATTATTACCTTTTTAATTTATATAATAAGCTCAATAGTCACTAAAGCTTTCAAAATTTCAGATATTAAATTAAAGTATTAAAAATGAAAAAAAAAATCTTTTCTGGTGTACAGCCTACAGGAAATCTACATTTAGGAAATTATTTAGGAGCAATTAAAAATTTTGTTGCACTACAAAATGAAAAAGATAACGAATGTGTTTATTGTGTTGTAGATTTGCATGCAATAACAGTCAAGCAAGAACCAAAAATTTTAAAAGACAACATAAGAGAAACAACAGCTGCTTTTCTCGCTAGTGGACTAGATTATAAAAAAAGTATAATTTTTAATCAGTCATTAGTTCCTGCACATTCAGAGGGTTCATGGATTTTAGGATGTACTGCAAGAATGGGTTGGTTAAATCGAATGACACAATTCAAAGAAAAAGCTGGAAAAGACAAGGAGAAAGCAAGCGTTGGTTTATATATATATCCAATACTTATGGCCGCAGATATTTTATTGTATGATTCAACCCATGTCCCTGTTGGAGAGGATCAAAAACAGCATTTAGAATTATCTAGAGATATTGCACAAAAATTTAATTTAGATTTCAAAGCTCCTGATTTTCTTACAGCACCAGAACCTTTGATACAAAAAAGTTTTGCAAGAATTATGAGTTTAAAAGATGGAATGAAAAAAATGAGTAAATCTGATCCTTCAGATTTAAGCAGAATTAATTTAACAGATACAAAAGATGAAATAGTAAATAAAATTAAAAAAGCTAAAACTGATAATTTGCCTTTACCTTCAGATGATAAAAGATTTAATCAAAGACCAGAGGTTGAAAATCTTTTGGGAATTTATTCAAGCTTAAATGATCAAAAATTATCTGATTCAATAAATGAATTTGGAGGAAAAAATTTTTCTGAATTTAAACAAAAATTATCAGATCTTGTTGTGGAAAAAATTTCTCCAATATCTGATGAAATCAATAAACTAAAAAAGGATAATAATTTTATAGATAAAATTTTAGAAGAAGGTGCTGAAAAAGCTGATAAAATAACTTCTAAAAAAGTAAAAGAAATGAAAAAAATTATAGGATTTTAATTTTTAATCCTTTAACTTTTTAATATAATAATTATATAAGTATTATGTTTGTACAAACAGAAGTTACACCAAATCCAAATTCTTTAAAGTTTTTGCCAGGGAAAAAAGTATCCAATGATGTCCCAATTGAAATAATTAATAAAAATGAAAGCAATAACGAATTAATAAGAAATATTTTATCTATAAATGGTGTAACAGGTATTTTTTTATCAGATGATTTTTTATCTGTTAATAAAGATGAAAAAATAGAATGGGAGGATTTAAAACATATAATAATTTCGTTTATCAATGACTATTATGCTAATGGTAATGAAATTGTATTAGATAAAGAAAGTAAAAATTCTTCAGATAAAGATTTATCAGATATTGAAAAAAAAATTGTAAAAATATTAGAAACTAAAGTTAGGCCTGCAGTTGCAAGAGATGGAGGAGATATCAAGTTCAAAGATTACAAAGATGGAGTTGTAACTGTTAATTTACAGGGAAGCTGTTCAGGATGCCCTAGTTCAACTATGACTTTAAAACAAGGTGTACAAAATCTTTTATGTCATTATATTCCTGAAATTAAAGAAGTAATTGCTATCTAATAATTTAAAAGAATCAAATATAATAAACTTATGGATAGATTTAAAAAAATAAAAATTCAGACAATTAAAAAAATTCTACAAAAAAAAGGATATAAAGTTTCTAAAAAAAATGAAAGTTTATTCAATCTTTATTATACAGTATTCGCTGGTGTATTTTTAATTTTGTTTTTTTATTCAATACCTTTAGTTGTAAATATTTCTACAAAATTTTTTAAAAAAAACGAAATTGTTGTAAATACTTCTAACAAAAATTTTAATAAAGTCTTAGAAGGCAAACAAATTGAGATTGATAGTAGCGATGAAAGTGATGAAGTAAACTATAAAGGATTATTCTTAGATGTTTTAAATTTTGATGTAAATGAAAAAGATACAGTTAGGCTAAGTGCTTCAACGCTAAATCAATTATTTAAAGATGAAAATTATAACTTAGAAGACATAAGAAAAAATAAATTAGTTAAGCCAATAAACATTGATCTTCTTCCAAGCGAAATTAAATCAATAGAAAATGTTAGAAAAAGAAAAGAATTGTTTATACAAATAATTTTGCCTTTAATTTTAGAAGAAAACAAGAAAATTAAAATTGAAAGAAAAACATTATTTTTAATTCTAAATAAAAATAGCAATTCAGAGAAAGAAAAAAATTGGTTAAAAAGTAAATTTAAACAATATGGAGTTGTTAATAGGGACTTAGCTACTTTAAAAATAAGAATGGATGAAATTCCAGTCTCACTAGCAATCGCTCAAGCAGCAAAAGAAACCGGTTGGGGAACTTCTAGGTTTGCACAGCAAGGAAATGCTTTGTTTGGACAATGGACTTATGATGGTGAAGGAATTAGACCAGCAGGATCTACTGCTGGTGATACTCATAAAGTAATGAAATTTAAAATCCTTAAAGCTTCTGTTAGAGCTTATCAAAGAAATTTAAATACTCACTCAAGCTACAAAAAATTTAGAAAAGTTAGAGCAATTCAGAGAGATGTTTATGGATCATTAAATAGTTTAGAGCTAGTAAAATATTTAGATAAATATGCAGAAACAGGTATTGAATATACTAAAGTATTAAAACAAATTATCGAACAAAATAAATTAGTTGATTTTGATGACGCAAAAATTTTACCCAGTAGTAAAAGAGAGAAAAATTTAATTTAATTTTGTTCTATTGAAAATTGGACTCCAAACCATCTCCAACCAATATTATCATTTAAAGAACAATTTATTCTACCTCTTCTAAAATAAAACTTATCTCTAAATTGAATGTAAAGTTTATTTTTAACTAAATTCAATTTAGATTTATCCCATCCATTACCCTCATCGGAAAAGCAATTAATTTTTTCTAAATTTTTTTGATCTTCAAAAAATTCAATAATTAATTCAGGTGGATTATTATTTTTTAAAATATATTTATCTTCAGGTATAATTTTTTTATATTCAAAGGGAAATAAATTAATTAAAAAACTAAATCTTTCTAAATCACCATATTTTTCATTAATTGGAAATCTTGCTAACTCGTATTTATCTTTATTAATATCAATTAACCCAGAATGTTGACCAAAAGCAAAATCAAATTTGGTAGAAATATATCTTTTTTGTTCTAAACTGTGCTCACCAAACGGATATGAAAAAAATAAAGGATTATATCCAATATTTTCAATAAATATTTTAATTGATTCATCAATATCTTTCTTAAATTTATCAAAATTGTATCCAACAAGATACTCATGGGAATGTGAATGATTTCCGATAAAAGCAAATTCTTCTTTCTCTATCTCTTTTATCTGGTTCCAAGTCATATAGCCATATTTCCCAACCGCTTCTGTTGAAACAAACAGTATAAATGGAATTCTATTTTTTTTTAAATATGGCCAGGCATTTTGATAAAAAGATGTGAATCCATCATCTATTGTAAGTAAAACTTTCTTTTCTGATTTTGGTAAATTAAAATTTGATCTAAAGTCGTTTGGGTCAACAAAACTAATTTTCTTTTCTTTTATCATATCAATGTGTTTTTTAAAAATTTCCATATTAATATTAGTAGATGGATATTTATCTTCATTAAATCTGTGATACATTATTGAAAGTATACCCTTATCATTCGAATAGTATTTGTTATTATCTGCATATACATTAGAATTTAAAAATAAATTAACTAATATGAATAACTTAATAATTGATGCAGCAAGCGATAAAATTTTTTTTACGATCATAGCTGATAACAAATCATATACTAGTGAGTTTAGTAACAATAGAGAAAATTTTGATAAACTAGCAATTTTGATTGTAAAATTTTTAGAAAATCATCATTTAAATATAAAAAACTTAAGTAATATATTTGTTAATCAAGGACCGGGAAAATTTTCTGGAATAAGGGCATCGCTCGCTACTGCAAAAGCAATAAGCTTTGTAAACAAAATTGATTTATATGGCTTTAATTCAGGTCATGTAATTAACCAAAATTATGCTAAAATTATTGATTTATTTAACAAAGGTGTGTTAATTAAAAATTTGATAAAACCACAATATTAGAGTTATTATTAAATTATGTCAGAAACAATAGAACAGAAATGTATAGCTAAAGGAGTAAAGCTAACTGATCAAAGAAAAATTATAGCGAAAGTTATGTCAAATTCAGAAGATCATCCTGATGTAAACGAATTATATCTAAGGGTTTCAAAACTTGATTCTAAAATAAGTATTGCAACAGTTTATAGAACTGTAAAACTATTTGAAGAAGCAGGAATTATCACAAAACATGATTTTAAAGGTGGTAAGGCACGATATGAAGAAGTAAGTGAAAGTCATCATGATCATTTAATTGATATTAAAACAGGAGAGATAATAGAATTTGTTGACGAAGAAATAGAAATATTGCAAAAAAAAGTTGCTGAGAAATATGGTTATAATTTAGTTGATCACAAATTAGAACTCTATGGAATAAAAAAAAAATCCTGATTAATGTCAAAAAAAATATTTATTAAGACCCTAGGCTGTCAAATGAATGAGTATGATTCCAATAGAATTTATGACTCAGTTAAAAGACTGGGGTTTGAAAAAAGTCAAGATCAAAATAATTTAGATTGTTATGTACTTAATACATGTCATATTAGAGATAAAGCAAAAGAAAAAGTTTACCACGATATTGGTAGAGTAAAAAAGTTATATAAAGAAAAAAATAAACCAATCATTGTTGTTGCAGGGTGTGTTGCTCAAGCTGAAAACCAAGAAATGTTGAGTAGAGAACCTTATATAGATATAGTTATAGGCCCTCAATCTTATCACAAAATAAATGAAAAATTAAAAAATTTTATTAAAGGTAATAAAATTGAAGAAACAGAATTTGACACAGTTTCAAAGTTTAATTATTTTGACAATCTTGAAAATGAAAATAATAAAATTTCGTCTTATTTAACAATACAAGAAGGGTGCGATAAATTTTGTAGTTTTTGTGTAGTGCCATACACAAGGGGACCAGAATATTCTAGGCCATTTAACAAAATTATATCTGAAGCTGAAAAATTAATAAAAAATGGAACAAAAGAAATAATATTATTAGGTCAAAATGTTAATGCATACTCTTTTAAAGAAAAAACAAAAGACTATCGAATTTCTGATCTAATTAATAAACTTGAAACTTATAGTGAATTAAAAAGGATAAGATACACAACCTCACATCCAAGAGATATGACTGATGATTTGATTGAATGTTACTTAACAAGTAAGAAATTAATGCCACTTGTTCATTTACCTATACAAAGTGGATCAAATAAAATTTTAAAATTAATGAATAGAAAACATACAGTTGAAAAATATATAGAAATTTATGAAAAATTAATAAAAATTAATCCAAAAATAGAATTTTCAAGTGATTTTATAATTGCATATCCTGGTGAAACAGAAAACGATTTTAATGAGACATTAAATTTAGTTAAAAAAATTAGATTTATTAATTCTTTTTCATTTATTTTTAGTCCAAGACCGGGAACAGTAGCATCAAATTTAGATCAAATTGATAATAAAATTGCTAAAGAAAGATTATTAAAGATTCAAGAATATTTATTTAAATTTCAGTTAAAAAAAAATGAGTCATTTATTAATAAATCAGTAGATGTTCTTGTTGAAAATGAAATAGTTGGTCAAAATAAATTATTTGGTAGAAATCAATATATGAATTCTGTAATTTTTGAGAATGGTAAAAATTTTATTGGAAAAAATGTAAATATTAAAATAGAACATGTTAATCAAAATAGTTTATTTGGTAAAATTGCAAAAAATAATATGAGAGCAGCATAATTGAAGAATATAGCTGAAAAAAATTTCAAGTCCGCATTAAAATTTGTTTATTCTGAAAATGATACCTTGAGTATTATATTTCAAAATAATGAAATTCTATTAGGTGTAGTAGGTGAGTTTAACAATAATATCAAACAATTAGAGGAAATTACAAATACAAATATATACACAAGAGGAAATTCAATATTAGTAAAAAGTAATGAAAAAAAAAATGAATTAGTAAAAAATGCGATAAAATTTTTATCTGAACAATTTATTATAAATGGTACAATAGAAAAAAAAGATGTAATTTCATCTGTAAATAAATTTATGATAGACGAAAAAAATAAACAAAATAAAAATATAGAGTATATTATTAAGACACCAAAAAAATCAGTAATTCCAAGGTCTGAAAAACAAAAAAAATATGTAAGAGCATTAAAAGAGAGTGAAATTATTATTTCTGCTGGCCCAGCTGGAACTGGTAAAACATTTTTGGCAGTAGCAGTTGCTTTAACTATGCTTTTAGAAAAAAAAATTGAAAGAATAATATTATCTAGACCCGCAGTAGAAGCGGGTGAAAGATTAGGTTTTTTACCTGGAGATATGAGAGAAAAAGTAGATCCATATCTTAGGCCTCTATATGACTCATTATATGATTTACTAGATTTTGAAAAGATACAAAAAAAAATAGAAGTTGGAGATATAGAAATAGCACCCTTAGCATTTATGAGAGGTAGAACATTAAAAAATTCTTTTGCAATTTTAGATGAAGCTCAGAATGCAACTGATACACAAATTAAAATGTTTTTAACAAGAATTGGAGAAAATTCAAAAATAGTAATAAATGGTGACCCTTCTCAAATTGATTTACCAAACAAAAACCTCTCTGGTTTGAATAGATCAAAAAAGTTGTTAGGACATTTAAAAGAAATTTCAGTTATAGATTTTGATCATACTGATGTAGTAAGACATCCATTAGTTTCAAAAATCGTCAAAGCTTATTCAGATCAAAAAACTGAATAATGATTAAGGCAAATGTAATTTTAGATTATTCAAAATGGAAAAATAAAATTAAAGATCCAAATAATTATTTAAAAAAAAAATTAAGAAAACTATCTAAAATTCCTTATTTTAAAAAAAAAAAACAAGAATTTTCTATACTTCTTACCAATAATAAAAAAATGAAAATTCTTAATTTAAAGTTTAGAAAAAAAAATAAGCCCACAGATGTCTTATCGTTTAGACTAAAAGAAAAAAATTATATTGGAGATATAGCTATTAGTTTTGAAAAAGTTAAAAAAAGATCACAATCATCTAATTTTTTTATTGAATTTGATAAAATGTGGATACATGGATATTTTCATTTAAATGGATATGATCATAAAAAGTTGAAAGATTATAAAAGAATGAACAAAAAAGAAAATTTAGTTTTAAATTATTTTCATAAATAAATTGACATTATTATTACAAAATAAATTATTTATTTTTATTATACCTTTTGTACTAGGTTTAATTACTTCGTTTAGTTTACCACCGTATAGTTTTTTTTTTCTAAATTTTATAACTTTTCCATTATTACTATTTTTTTTTATTTCAAATTATAAAAATGGGAAATGGATATCATTTAATATTGGTTGGATGTTTGGTTTTGGATATTTTATTTCTAATTTATATTGGATAACCAATTCACTTACTTTTGAAGAAAATTTTAAGCCATTAATACCAATTGCATTAATATTAATACCTCTTTTTTTAGGAGGATTTTACGGCGTTATTACACTTGTTTGTTCCTTTTTTTCATTAAATAAAAAATTTTCCTCTATATTAATTTTTTCTATATTTTTTTCTTTAATAGAATTTATCAGAGGTTTTGTTTTAGGAGGGTTTCCTTGGAATTTAATTGCCTTTGCATGGACGGATTATTTAAGTATTTTGCAAATTCTATCATTTATTGGAACATATGCATTTAATTTATTAGCTTTAACTATTTTTTTAATCCCAACCATTATTTTATTCAATCACAAAAAAAAAAACAAAACTGTTATTTTTAATTTTAACTACAATATTATTAATAGCAAATTTTTTTTATGGTTCAATAATTCTTAAAAATAATGAAAAAGTAAATCCAAGAAATTTAAATTTTTTAATAAAAATTATTTCACCAAAAATTGAGATTAAAAGATTTTTTGAAGATGAAGATCCTGAAAAAATTATTTTAGAACTAGTTCAATTAAGTAAACCAAATAATATTGAAAAAACTATTTTTATTTTTCCAGAAGGTGCTCTTACAAGTGTTTATCTAGAAGATTTAAAAAATTATAGTTATATATTTTTGGAAAATTATTCAGACCAACATAAAATTATTATGGGCATAAACAGCACAGAGGATAAAAAAGTTTTTAATTCCATGGTAGTTTTAGATTCAAGTTTAAATATATTAGCAAAATATAATAAAAATAAACTTGTTCCTTTTGGTGAATTTTTACCATTTGAAAATTTTTTCAGAAAATTTGGTTTAAAAAAAATTACCCAAGGATACAGCTCTTTTTCAAGTGATGTTGAAAGGAAAATAATTAATATAAACAATATAAATTTTGTTCCATTAATTTGTTATGAAATAATTTATTCAGGAAAAATTAATAAAACAAATGATGATTTTGATTTAATATTAAATATTTCAGAAGACGGTTGGTTTGGTAATTCTGTTGGTCCATACCAACATTTTTCACACTCAATATTCAGGTCTATAGAGGAAGGAAAGAATTTAATTCGTTCAGCCAATAATGGTATTTCAGCATTTATTAACCCTAAAGGACAAATAATAAAACACATTAAATCAACTGAGAGGGGAGTTATGGAGATAAAAAGTTTTGAACAAACAAAAAAAACTCTTTTTAGTTCTTTTGGTAACAAGATCTTCTTTTATTTTTTATTAATTTATATTAGTTTGTTTTTTTTTTTAAAAAATAAAGGGAGTTAAGATGAAAAAGAATTATCTATTTACTAGCGAGTCAGTTTCAGAGGGTCACCCAGATAAAGTTTGCGATAGAATATCAGATATGGTCGTAGATAGTTATTTAGGCGCAGAACCTCAGTCAAGAGTAGCATGTGAAACATTAACAACCACAAATAAAGTTGTTTTAGCCGGAGAGGTCAGAGGACCAGAAATTAAAAAAGATGATTTAATTCAGAAAGTTAGAGAATGTATCAAGGATATTGGTTATGACCAAAAAGGTTTTAGCTGGAAAGATACAACTAAGATTGAAACTCATTTACACGCTCAATCAGCAGATATAGCAATGGGTGTAGACTCATCTGGAAATAAAGATGAAGGTGCTGGAGACCAGGGAATTATGTTTGGATACGCATGTAATGAAACTGATGTTTTAATGCCAGCTCCAATTCATTATTCACATAGAATTTTAAGATTAATGGCTGAGGATAGGAAATCTGGAAAGCTAAAAGGAATAGAGCCAGATTCTAAAAGTCAAATTACAATTGAGTATAAAGATGGTTTACCTAATGCTGTAAAATCAGTGGTTATCTCTACTCAACATTCCAAAGATGTTGACTTAGCAAAAGTTAAAGAACTTTGTATGCCATATATTGAGAAATCTATTCCAAAAATTTTATTAGGAAATCTTGATGAAAAGGAGATTTATATAAATCCTACAGGAAATTTTGTTATAGGTGGTCCTGATGGAGATAGTGGATTGACTGGCAGAAAAATAATTGTAGATACTTATGGAGGAGCAGCTCCACATGGTGGAGGAGCTTTCTCAGGAAAAGATCCTACAAAAGTTGATAGATCAGCAGCATATGCATCAAGATATCTAGCAAAAAATGTAGTTGCGTCGAAGATAGCAGATAAATGTTTAATTCAACTAGCTTATGCAATTGGTGTATCAAAACCTTTATCAATTTATGTTGACCTATTTGACAATGATGAAGAAAAAAATAGACATGTGGAAAAATTAATTAATGAAAATTTTGATTTGAGCCCGAGAGGAATTAGAGAAATGTTAGGCTTAAATAAAGCAATATATGAAAAAACAGCTGCATACGGCCACTTTGGAAGAGACCCAGGGTCTGATGGTTCATTTTCATGGGAAAAAACAGATAAAGCAGATGTATTTAATAAGTAATTAGAGTTGAAAATATAAGAAAAATACATATATTCACATCACATTGTTGAAATTTCAAAATGGGCCTCGGCCCATTTTTTTTTGGAGAACATAAAATGTTAAATAGAAGAGCAGATAAATTAGAATTATTAAGAATAGCAGAAGCCGTAGCTTTGGAAAAATCTATTGATAAAGAATTAATAATAGATTCTATGGAAAGTGGAATTGCTAAAGCTGCAAAATCTAAATTTGGTTCAGAAAATGAAATAAAAGTATTAATTAATAGAGATAATGGAGACATAGGAATATATAGAAAGTTAATAATTGTTGAAAAACCTGAGAACTCTAATTTAGAAATAGGTTTGGAACAGGCGATTGAACTTAATTCTTCAAATAAAGATAAAAAAGTAGGAGATGAGGTATTACAACCTTTGCCATCTTTTGACTTTGGTAGAATAGCAGCGCAAACTGCAAAACAAGTTATAAGTTTTAATGTACGAGAGGCTGAAAGAGAAAGACAATTTCAAGACTTTATAGATAAGAAAGACTCAATACTTAGTGGTATAGTTAAAAGATTAGAATTTGGTAATGTAATAGTTGATCTTGGAAAAACTGAAGCAATTATACAAAAAAATGAAATTATACCACGTGAAAATATCAAGGCAGGCGATAGAGTTAAAGCATATTGTCTTGACGTAAGAAGAGAGCCTAAAGGTCAACAAATATTTTTATCAAGAGCACATCCAAAATTTATGGAAAAACTGTTTTTTCAAGAAGTTCCCGAGATTTATGATGGCCTAATAGAAATTAAATCTTCAGCTCGTGACCCAGGAAGTAGAGCAAAAATTTGCGTTAAAGCAATAGATACATCTTTAGATCCTGTTGGAGCATGCGTTGGTATGAGAGGAAGTAGAGTTCAGGCTGTAGTGAATGAGCTTCAGGGAGAAAAAATTGATATAGTAAATTGGTCAGAAGATCCGGCAATTGTTGCAGCAAATGCATTATCGCCTGCAATAGTTCAGAGAGTTAATGTAGATAACGATTTAAAAAAACTTGATGTAATACTAACGGAAGAAAATTTGAGTAAGGCAATTGGAAGAAGAGGACAAAATGTAAGGCTTGCAACAAAGCTCTTAAATTATGAAATTAATATAATGACAGATCAAGAAGACTCGGAAAAAAGGCAGATAGAATTTAAAGAAAAAACAGAAAATTTTGTGAAAAATTTAGAACTAGACGAAACTCTTGGTCAGTTATTAGTGGCAGAAGGCTTCTCATCAATAGACGAAATAAAGGATAGTTCAACCGAATCGTTAACAAAAATTGAAGGAATAGAGGAAGATACAGCTAAAGAACTAATTGAAAGAGCAGAAGAATTTTATCAAAAAGATCAACTAGAAATAAATAATAAAATAAAAGATTTGGGATTAGAAACTGAACTAATTAATCACAAAGGTTTGACCCCAGGTATGTTAGTAACACTGGGTGAGCAAAATATTTTAAAATTGTCTGATTTTGCCGATTTATCATCAGATGAACTTACTGGAGCTTATGATATTGTAAAAGGGGAAAGAGTTAAAATTAAAGGATATTTAGAAGATTTTGCCCTTTCAAAAAAAGAGTCTGATGAATTAATAATGTCGGCTAGAGAAAAAATTTATAAAGATTGAGAGATGAAGTATGGAAAAGAAAAAATTAAAATTGTCTATTACTGGAAGTTCAAAAAAAACAATAAATAATATTGAATTAGCTAAATCCCAATCAAAAAATGCAGTAGTCATTGAAAAAAAGAATAATAGATTTGGATCAAAATCTTCTTTCACTAAAAATGAAAATCAAAAAAATACATTTAATAAACCTAAAACTAATTTTGTTCCTAGAAACCCTATAATTTCAAAACCATCATCTGCTAACGATTTTGAAAAAAGAAAGTTAGCCGAACAGAGAGCAACGAAAAGGCTAAAAGGAGAAAACGTTCAAAAGGGTAAAATTGGCTCAAAAAGAAGAGAGTTAAAATTAACAATTTCTAGGGCACTAAGTGAAGAAGGTATTGAATTTAAAGGAAGAAGCCTAGCATCTCTAAGAAGAGCAAAACAAAAAGAAAACAAAGAGCTTAGTAAAAATGAAAAATCAGAAGATTTAAAACCAGTAAAAAGAGAAATTAATATACCTGAAGTAATTACAATCAGAGAACTTGCAAATAGGATGGCTGAACAATCAAGCAATCTTATTAAACATTTACTATCCATGGGAGTAACTGCAACAATTAATCATAGTATTAACTCTGACATAGCAGAATATCTTGTTCAAGAATTTGGTCATAAACCTATTAAAGAAGAAAAAGCAGAAGAAAAAATAAAAAAAATTAAAGAAATAAAATCACAAAATTTAAAAAGCAGACCTCCAATTGTAACAGTAATGGGCCATGTTGATCATGGCAAAACTTCTGTTTTAGATGTTTTAAGAAAAGCAAATGTTGTATCAGGAGAATTTGGAGGCATCACACAACATCTGGGCGCTTATCAGATAAATTATAAATCAAATAAAATTACATTTATAGATACACCAGGCCACGCAGCTTTTACTGAAATGAGAGCAAGAGGATCAAAATTAACTGATATAGTTATTTTAGTAGTTGCAGCAGATGATGGTGTAAAACCTCAAACTATTGAATCAATTAAGCATGCAAAAGCAGCTAAAGTTCCAATTGTTGTAGCAATAAATAAATGTGATCTTCCTGAAGCAGATCCTCAAAAAATAAAAAATCAATTGTTAGAACACGAATTAATTGCAGAAGAGTTATCAGGTGACACTTTAATGGTAGAAATATCAACAAAAACAAAAAAAAATTTAGAAAAACTTATAGAATCCGTTCTATTACAATCAGAATTATTAGATTTAAAAACAGACTATGATTTAAAATCAAATGGAGTAGTTATTGAGTCAAGAATTGATATTGGCAGAGGGCCAATAGTAAATATTATTGTAACTTCTGGTACTTTAAAAAAAGGAGATTATTTTGTAAGTGGATTAAAATGGGGCAAAGTGAGAGCTTTAATTAATGACCAAGGATCGAGTATAAATGAAGCAAATCCATCAACACCAGTTGAAGTACTAGGAATTAATGGTGCAGCAAAATCAGGAGATGATTTTGTTGTATTAGAAAACGAAAAAGAAGCTAAATCATTATGTGAGGCTAGAATTCAAGAAAATCTAGATGAAAAAAATCCTTTAACTTTTGTAACACAAGACTCGGCTTTTAAAGATAAAACATCAGAAGAATTAAATATAATTATTAAATCAGACGTTCATGGTTCTTCCGAAGCAATAAAAACTGCTATCTCTCAAATAAAACATGATGAAGTTAAGCCAAAAATAATTTTATCTGATGTAGGAATGATCACAGAAACAGATATATCTTTAGCTAAGGCTTCAAATGCAGTTGTAATTGCTTTTAATGTAAAACCAAGTAAGGAAGCAAAAAAAGCAGCTGAAAGAGATAAAATAGAAATAAATTCTTACAATATTATATATGAATTGTTAGATTATATTAAAAATAGATTGTCAGGCTTGTTGACTCCAGATGTAAAAGAAAAAATTATTGGTTCAGCGGAAATTTTGGAAATATTTAAAGTTTCAAAAGTTGGAAAAGTTGCTGGATCAAAAGTTATTGAAGGTGAAATATTACAAGATTCTAATGCAAGAATAATACGCGATGGTACAATTGTATTTAGTGGAAAAATTGGATCAATATTTAGAGAAAAAAACCAAGCCAAACAAGTAGCTGCTGGCTTAGAATGCGGTATTACTATAAAAAATTTTAATGATTTTCAACAAAAAGATATTATTGAAGTATATAATTCTACCATAACTGAAAGAACAATATAATTTTATGACTAAATTAGGAAAACCAGTTTCACAGAGACAGTTAAGAGTTGGTGAAATGATAAAACAAGCGCTGGGTATGATATTTTTAAGAAGTGAAGCAAAACTACCTAATCTTGAGACTAAAGAAATAACTGTTACCGAGGTAAGAATGAGTCAAGATCTTAAAATTGCCAAAGCATTTGTTTTGCCTCTTGGTGGCAAAAATGCGCAGGAAATAGTTGAGAAGCTTAAAGAATTCTCATATGTAATTAGAAAAGTTTTATCAAAAAAAATAACTATGAAGTATTTACCCAAACTACTATTTGTTAAGGATGAATCTTTTGATTATGCTGAAAAAATAGAAAACTTAATAAAACAAACAAATAAATAAGGAAAAAGATGACAAAAAAGAGCAAAGAACTAGCTATTCATGATAAGGACACTGGATCATCAGAAGTTCAAATAGCTTTATTGACTAATAAAATTGAAAATTTATCAAGCCACATTAAAAAATCTAAAAAAGATAAACATTCGTCTGTAGGCTTGTTAAAAGCAGTAAATAGAAGAAAAAAATTATTAGATTATTTAAAAAAAAATAAATTAGAATCTTATAAAAACGTAATAGAAAAATTAAATTTAAGAAAGTAGAAATTAATGTTTAAAGTATTTAAAAAAGAAATTGAATTAAATGGAAAAAAAATAAGTTTAGAGACTGGCAAGATTGCAAGACAAGCTGACGGAGCAATCATTGCAAAATGTGGTGAAACAGTTGTTTTAGCAACTGTTGTTGGTGCAAAAAAAATAAATCCAGATATGGATTACTTTCCACTATCTGTAAATTATCAAGAAAAGTATTATGCAGCAGGAAAAATTCCTGGTGGTTATTTTAAAAGAGAAGCAAGGCCAACTGAAAGTGAAACATTAATTTCAAGGTTAATTGATAGACCTATAAGACCATTGTTTCCTAATGAATTTAAAAATGAAGTACAATTACTTCCAACAGTAATATCATACGATAAAGAAAATGAAGCTGATATATTGTCAATTATTGCTTCATCAGCAGCTTTAGCAATTTCAGGCATGCCATTCATGGGACCTGTTGGAGCTTCTAGAGTTGGCTTTATTGATGGTAAATATGTTCTTAATCCATCAAAAAAAGAGATAGAAAATTCAAAGTTGGATCTTGTTGTTGCGGGTACTAAAGATGCAGTTTTAATGGTTGAATCTGAAACAAGCGGTTTAACAGAAGAAGAAATGTTAAATGCAGTTAAATTTGGTCATGAAAATTTCATCCCAGTAATTAATATGATCGAAGAACTTGCTTCAGAATGTAAGAAACCTGACTGGGTTGTAGAAAAAAAAGATCTTTCTGAAGTAAAGAAAAAAATTGAAGAAGAGTTTACAGATGAACTAAAAAAAGCTTTTTCAATTAGAGATAAGCAAGAAAGATCAAATTTAATATCTGAAATAACTGACAAAGCGAAAAAACTATTTGAAGAAAATGAAAATTTTACAGATTTGGATGTTAACTCTGAACTTAAAAACTTAGAAAAAAGAATAGTTAGAACAGATATCCTAAAAAATAAGAAAAGAATTGATGGAAGAGGACTTTCAGATGTAAGGCCAATTATGTGCGAAGTTGGAATTTTACCAAGAACACATGGTTCTGCTTTGTTTACAAGAGGTGAAACACAAGCAATCGTTACAACTACACTTGGAACCTCGGATGATGAACAAAGAATTGAAAGTTTAGAAGGTCTTCAAAGAGAAAGGTTTATGCTTCATTATAATTTTCCTCCATTCTCGGTTGGTGAAACTGGAAGAATTGGTACGGGAAGAAGAGAAATTGGACATGGAAAACTTGCATGGAGAGCAATTAATTCATCTTTACCATCAAAAGAAAGTTTTCCTTATACTTTTAGAATAGTATCTGAAATTACAGAATCGAATGGTTCTTCATCAATGGCAACAGTTTGTGGAACTTCGCTATCTTTAATGGATGCTGGTGTTCCAATAAAAGAACCTGTTGCAGGTATTGCTATGGGACTAATAAAAGAGGGTGATGATTTTAGTGTATTGTCAGACATACTTGGAGATGAAGATCATTTAGGTGATATGGATTTTAAAGTTGCTGGAACTAAAGATGGAATTACATCACTTCAAATGGATATTAAGATTACAGGAATAACATTTGAAATAATGGAAAAAGCTTTAAAACAAGCAAAAGATGGAAGAATTCATATCTTGGGAGAAATGAATAAAGCTCTAGACAAATCAAGAGATGGTGTTGGAAAACATACTCCAAAAATGGAAAAGATAACTGTAGACAAGAAGGATATTGCTACTGTTATTGGAAAAGGTGGAGCAACAATAAGAGAAATAGTTGAAAAATCAGGAGCAAAAGTTGACGTAAACGATGAGGGTATAGTAACTGTTGCTGCACCAGATGAAGAATCTAGAAATATTGCTCTGCAATTTATAAAAGATCTTACAGCAAAAGCAGAATTAAATAAAATTTATAACGGAAAAGTTATGAAAATTATGGAATTTGGAGCTTTTGTTAATTTTCTTGGAAAACAAGATGGTCTTGTACATATTTCAGAACTTGCTGACAAAAGGGTTGCTAAAGTAACAGATGTTGTAAAAGAAGGTGATGCAGTAAAAGTTAAAGTTATTGGCTTTGATAGGGGTAAAGTTAAATTATCAATAAAACAAGCAGTAGCTTAATCAATTATGTGCACCTGACTACAAAAAAAAAATATAATTTATTATTTCTTATTCTTTTTTTCTTTTTTAACTCTTCTTTTTTCTTTTAAAGATAATTTTGGTTTTTTTATTAAGCTTGAATCTTTAAACGATTTTCCACTATATCTTTTTGACATTTTTAAGAAATATTTTTTGGATCAGGCATCCCTACTTTATTATAACCGGCATCTACATAATGAATTTCACCAGTTACACCACCACCAAGGTCGCTCAATAAATAAAGTGCAGAGTTACCTACATCATGAATATCTACATTTCTTTTTAAAAAAGAATGGTCTTCATTCCACTTATACAAAAATTTTGCATCTCCAATTGCAGATGCAGCTAAAGTTTTAATTGGCCCAGCACTTATTGCATTAACTCTAATTCCTTTTGACCCTAAATCTCTAGCTAGATATTTAACACTTGCCTCAAGCGCAGATTTACAAACTCCCATCACATTGTAATTTGGAATAGCTTTGTTTGACTCATAAGTTAAAGTTAGCATACTTCCTCCTTTATTCATTACTTTGGAAGCTTCTTTTGCAACTTCAGTAAATGAAAAGCATGAAATTAGCATACTTCTTAAAAAATTTTCTCTAGTAGTATTTAAATATTCACCTGATAATTCTGATTTATCGGAAAAGGCGACTGCATGAACAACAAAATCGATTTGACCCCATTTTGATTTTATGTCTTCAAAAAGTTTTATCACTTCATCTTTTTTTTCGACATCACAACTAAATGTTACATTTGAATTTAATTTTTCTGCTAAAGGAATTACTCTTTTTTTTAAGGCATCACCCAGATAAGTGAATGCTAATTCAGCTCCTGCTTCAGCTAGTTTTTGTGAAATACCCCAGGCAATAGATCTTTCGTTAGCAACACCCATGATTAATCCTTTTTTGCCCTTCATTAAACTCATAAATTAAACCTTTTCAAAAACTAAAGTTGCATTAGTTCCACCAAATCCAAAACTATTAGACATTATAGAATTCAAAGTTACATCTTTTTCAACTTTAGTAACTATTGGATATTTTTTTGCTTCTTCATCCATATCGGTTATATTTATAGATGCTGATATAAAGTTATTTTTCATCATGATTAAACTATAAACAGCCTCGTGTACTGATGTAGCTCCTAATGAATGACCTGAAAGAGATTTTGTAGAACTTATTTTAGGAACGTTATCTTTAAAAACTTCTCCAACAGCTTTTAATTCTGTTATATCTCCAACTGGAGTTGAAGTGCCATGTGTATTTATATAATCAATTTTATTTTTACTTGTGTTTAAAGCCATTTGCATACATCTTACAGCCCCTTCTCCTGATGGAGCGACCATATCATATCCATCTGAAGTTGCCCCATAACCAGTTAATTCAGCATAGATTTTTGCGCCTCTTGCTTTAGCGTGTTCGTATTCTTCCAAAACTAAAACTCCACCACCTCCTGAAATAACAAATCCATCTCTTGTTTTGTCGTAAGGTCTAGATGCTTTTTCCGGGGTGTCATTATATTTTGAAGAAAGAGCAGTCATAGCATCAAACATAGCAGTCATTGCATAGTGAACTTCATCACTTCCTCCAGCAAAAACAACATTTTGTTTTCCAAGTTGAATTAATTCCATTGCGTTCCCAATACAATGGCCACTGGTTGCGCATGCTGAACTAATTGTATAATTAACTCCTTTAATTTTAAATGGAACTGCCAATGTAGCAGAAGCTGTACTAGACATAGTTCTTGGAACTACAAATGGTCCCATTTTTTTCGGATTTTTTTCTCTTGTTTTATCAGCAGCTAAAATAACATTTTGTATTGATGGTCCGCCAGATCCCATGATCATTCCAGTTGAAACATTGCTGACATCTTTATCTTCTAATCCTGAATCTTTAACCGCTTCAGTCATAGAAATATAATTATATGCAGAACCTGGGCCCATAAATCTAATAAACTTTCTATCTACATGGTC
>CACPJJ010000017.1 GCA_902634305.1 uncultured Pelagibacteraceae bacterium
AATTGCAATAATACCAAATTTTCAATTTGCAGAAAATGCTGTGATAAATGTAAGCCAAACAACCAATTGGATAATTAGTTGGATAATTAATTTACAATACGATTCAACAGTTGACCAACTTAAAACAATTAGAAATGAAATTGAAGATTATATAAAAAAAAACGAAGATTATAAACCTGAGCTTGGATATGCAGTCAGGGTTGATAAGTTTGCAGACAGTTCAATTGATATGTATATTCGTTGTTTTACAAAAACAGATGATTGGGATGAGTGGTTAGCTGTTAAGGAAAGATTGGCAATTAAAATTAAACAAATTGTTGAAAAAAATGGTGCATCTTTTGCATTTCCTAGTCAGTCTATTTATGTTGAGAAGAAATGATTGCTATTTTTTATTTAGTTCTTCAAGTTCTAAAAATTTACACTTATGTTGTAATTGCCAACGTAGTTATAAGTTGGTTAATAGCTTTTAACGTTTTAAATACATCAAATAGATTTGTTTACTCAATACTAGAACTTACCTACCGTTTAACAGACCCTATTTTGAACAGAATTAGAAGATTTTTACCTAATCTAGGTGCTTTTGATATTTCACCGATCATACTTCTTTTATTGATCTGGTTTATAGAAATGTGTATGAAGCTTTACGTGGCACCAATAATATTTAACTAATCCATGATATTAATAGACGGAAAAAAAATAGCAGCAGAATTAAGAGAAGAGTTAAAGATAGAAGTTTCTGAATTAAAATCTAAATATAATAAAGTTCCAGGACTAACTGTGATTTTAATTGGAGATATGGCTCCGAGCCAAATTTATGTTCGTATGAAAGAAAAAGCTGCAAATGAAGTAGGCTTAAAATCAGAAGTTATTAGGTACCCCGGTGAAGTTGAGGAAAAAACAGTTTTAGATAAAATTGAAGAACTTAACAAAGATAACAGTGTATCTGGAATTTTAGTTCAGTTACCTTTACCAAAACATATTGATAAGCAAAAAGTTATTGAATCAATTTTACCAAGTAAGGACGTTGATGGATTTCATCCAATGAATGTTGGAAATTTATCTTCAGGCTATGAAAGTTCAATACCTTGCACACCTCTTGGGTGCTATTTATTAATAAAAAAAATTGAACCTAATCTTAATGGAAAAAAAGCGGTAATAGTTGGAAGATCAAATTTAAATGGTAAACCAATGACACAACTTCTTTTAAAAGAAAATTGTACAGTTACAATTACACACTCTAAAACAAAAGATCTAAAAGGTGAGTGTTTAAAGGGCGATATTATTGTAGCTGCGGTTGGGATGCCTGAACTTGTTAAAGGTGATTGGGTTAAAAAAGATGCAATAGTTATAGATGTTGGAATAAATAAAACTGAAAAAGGGATAGTTGGAGATGTTGCATTTGATGAAGTTTCAAAAGTTGTGAAGGCTCTAACTCCAGTACCAGGAGGAGTAGGCCCGATGACAATAGCGTGTCTTCTTAAAAATACTATTGAGTGCTTCAAAAGATCTAATTAATTTTTACAATTAAATTATTTATAATTTTCTAATGAAGTTATTTTTCATATTAGGAAACCAATTATTTCCATTAAAATATTTTGATTATTTTAAAAATGATCATATTTTTTTTATGGCTGAAGATTATGAGTTATGTACTTATGAGAAACATCATAAACTAAAAATTCTATTATTTTTGTCTGCTATGAGATCTCATTTAGACCACCTAAAAAAAAATAAATTCAAAGTTGTATACACCAAAATTGACTCAAGTGATTTTAAAAAAGATTATTTGGAGAAAGTTAAAAAAGTTATTAAGTTAAAAAAAATTAAAGAAATTACAAGCTTTGAAATTGAAGATAAATTTTTTGAAAAAAAAGTAGAGAATTTTGTTAAAAAAAATGACCTAATTTGGAATAAAATTAAATCACCAATGTTTTTAAATACTAGAGAGGAATTTAATGATTACTTATCAAAAAACAAAAGACCTTTCATGGCAACTTTTTATAAAGGAACAAGACAAAAATTAAATATATTAATGAAAAAAGACGGAAGTCCTGAAGGAGGTAAGTGGAGCTTTGATGAGGATAATAGGAAAAAACTGCCAAAAAATATTAAAGTTCCAAAGTTTCCAAACATAACAGAAACGAAACATACGAAAAATTTGAAACCTGTTATTGAAAAAATGTTTAAGGATCATCCAGGCAGCACCCAAAATTTTTGGTTTGCAACTGAATATAATGATGTTGTTAAACTTTTAAATTTTTTCATAAAAGAAAAATCAAATTTATTTGGTGATTATGAGGATGCAGTTCATCAAGAAAACAATATTCTATTTCATAGTGCACTAAGTCCATATATCAATTTAGGTCTTATAACTCCTGAATTTATAATTTCTAAAATTTTAGAATTTCATAAAAAAAATAAAATTAGACTAAATTCTCTAGAAGGATATGTAAGACAGGTTATTGGCTGGAGAGAATTCATGAGAGGAGTTTATCAAAAATATAGTGATGAAATGGAGACAAGAAATTTTTTTAAACAAAATAGAAAGATGAAAAATTCATGGTATGAAGGTACAACAGGTTTACCTCCTTTAGATTATGCAATTAAGAATTCATTAAAGCATGGCTGGTCACATCATATTGAAAGACTAATGATACTTTCAAACATCATGAACTTATGTGAGCTAAAACCTAAAGTTGTTTACAAATGGTTTATGGAAATGTTTGTAGACTCATCTGATTGGGTGATGGTCCCAAATGTTTATGGAATGGGTTTATTTAGCGATGGAGGAATTTTTGCAACAAAACCATATATATGTGGATCGAGTTATTTTATGAAAATGATGGATTTTAAAAAAGGAGATTGGTGCAACACCATGGATGGTTTGTACTGGAGATTTATAAATAGAAATAGAAATTTTTTTTTAAAAAACGCTAGGCTTTCAATGATGGTAAGAATATTTGATAAAATGAAAACTGAAAGAAAAAAATTAATTTTGTCTGAGGCAGAAAAATTTATTAATATAAATACTTATGGGAATTAAAGTTTTTTTTAACAATTCATGTAGTATTTGTAGATTAGAAATAAGTCATTACAAAAAAATTTCTGATAGCAATTTAGAATGGATAGACATTACGAATAATGATGATGCTCTAAAAATTACATCAAAAACACAAGAGGAATTGCTTAGAAGGCTTCATGTAATTGATAATGGCAAAGTTATTGGTGGAGCAAAAGCATTTATTATAATTTGGTCAAAAATTCCAAAATATAATTTTTTAGTAAAAATATTTTCAATAAAACCTCTTTTTTTTATTTTTCATTATATTTATGAATTTGTTGCATATTTTTTATTTTTAAAAAATAGAAATCAACTCAAATGAAAAAACAAAATTTACCTTTTAAAATTTGTCTAGTTTGTAAAAAACAATTTTCTTGGAGAAAAAAATGGAGATTAAATTGGGATCGAGTAAAATACTGCTCCAAAAGATGCTCATCTAAATAAGTTCCTGAATTATCTTTGGTATATAATTTTTAAAATTGAAAAACCCTTTATTACAATATTTCCAAGAATACTGATCAATTTTTCTGTATAAAAAAGAAATATTTTTAAGATTATTTGAATTTATATAGTCAAGATTTTCTCCAACAGATGGATATAAAGCTAATAAATTTTCTTTCATATCTTTTAAATCTTGAATATTAATCATTTTACAATTTAATGATTTATTCTTTAAATCTTCAATTTGATTATTTATAAGTGACTTTTTGAAGTTTAGAACCTTTTCATCTAATTTTATTTGCCTAGTTTCATTTCCATTAAACACAAAATAAATATTTTTAAATGATTGATAATTAAAGTTAGATTGTTCGAAAGACAGATTATTTTCAAATATTAATAAATCTCTACTGTTAGATAAATTTGTATTTATAAAATTATTATTCAAAAAGGAATAATTTCTATCATCTACTACTGGGGCTGGATTTTCATTAAGTTTAATATTTTCAAATCTATTATTAGTGAACTTTTTTATATTCCATTCAGAGGCAACGTAATTTTTACCTTTTGTTTGAACACCCGCAACCCATCTCCAACCTAAAGTATTAGATGCACTGTCTCCATCAAAAAGATATTTCATAAAAAACTCAGCACCTAGTTGCCAAGGCAAACCAAGAGTAAAAATCCAAATACTTGCAAACCACATTCTCGCGTGATTATGAAGGTAATTATAATTTTTAAGCTCATTTACCCAATAATCAAAGCATTCAATATTTGTTTTACCATTAATTGCATTTAAATAGTTTTGATTATCTTTAAAATTTTCTTTTATTTTTTTTAAATCTTCCAAATAATCTGACCAAACACTTGGTCTTAATTCAAGCCAACCTTTCCAATAAATTCTCCATAAAACTTCTTGAATAAATTTTTCATTTTTTATGAACGAATATTTTTTTAAACATTTATCTATTATTTCTTTTTCGCTAATTATTCCGTGAGACACATATGGAGATAGACATGAAATATTTGTTCTTTGATTTGGTCCATAATCAAAGTTTCTAAATTTAGAATATTCTATAAGATTTTTTTCAATAAAATTATTTAATTTTTCAATAGCAAAACTTCTTGACGGTACAAAATTCATATTTCGAATTTTTTATTTTATGACTAAATATGAAATTAAAATTAACCAAAAAAATGAATAGTAATAGTAAATATATTTTCTTGTAAATAATGAAGAGACTGAATTTTTATTTTTATTTTTTTTATTTTTTTTCATTAAATAGAAGATCTTCCACCATCTACACCAATTATTTGTCCTGTTATCCAAGAACTTTCTTCAGTAAGTAAAAATTTAGCCATTGCAGCAGCGTCCTTTCCCTCACCAATTCTTTTCATGGGGTGAGCTTTTGCAATACCTTCGGCCATAATAGTATTCTTTAATATTGGTTGAGAAATTTTTGAATTTGTTAAACTTGGAGCTATACAATTTACTCTAATATTTGGAGCAAACTCAGCTGCAAGAGAAATCGCTAATCCTTCGATCGCAGCCTTAGTTGATGCAATAATTGAATGGTTAGCAAAGCCTCTTTGTGCTGCAACTGTAGAAAATAATATTATTGAACCTTTATTATTTTTTAAACTATCTTGATATGCTTTAATAATTTCAACTGCAGAGTAAAGATTTAATTTCATACATTTTTGAAAGTCATCTTCCTTTACCATTTTAAATGGCTTCAAATCTATTGAGCCGACACAATAAGCTATTCCTTTAACTTCAGAAATTTCAGATTTTACATTTTCAATAAAATTATCTTCTAAAACATCTGCTACAGTATAGGTACACTTTAACTTTTCTGATAAAGATTTTAGTTCTTTCTCGTTTCTTGAAACGAGATGAAAGTTATGCTTTGAATTATATAATTTATTTGCCAAATTAGAACCAATAGAACCTGTTGCTCCAAAAATTAAATACTTAGCGCTCATATTTCTTTATTTTATTAAGATTTTTTTTTTGATTTAAGTCCAAGTTTATTGCTATGTCTTAATCTTAAAATTACTATAGCCGATGCAATAAGAACTATAGCTACAGCTTCATAAACTAATCCAGATGGATCCATTTCTTTACCTTGTAATATTATAAATCTCGATAAAGCAGTTATCGCAATAAGTAGGGGTAAAGTAATACTAATTGATTGCTGGTCCCAAAAAACTCTAACCATTGCCATCACCTCTAAATAAAGGAACATTAATAGTAAATCAGCTAAAGTAACTGTCTGATTAAAAAACATTTTTTTAATTTCAATTCCAACAGCAATAACTGTACTAATTAGAATTATAGTTAATAAAATAAACTGAAGATTTTTGGTTATATTTTTCATTTCTTAAAAATTATGATTATTTGAAATTTTATTTCCATTCTTTGTATTTTATGTCGCACCTCAAGAATTAAACAAAGATTACTGGCCGTGCGACAAAAAATGAATGTAAAAAATTTTGCAAAAAATTGAAATCATTATAGTTAACATTCACATTATGTTTAAAGTTATAATTATATATGAATTATTCTTTTTTTTCTTTTGGAATATAATTTATTGGGGAGCAGATCTTGCAGATTTTGCAAAAAGCGAGTCACTTGCATTTATATATTATATTTTAACATCTATGGCCTTGGGATGGGTAATAATTCATGTAATAAGATATTCTTTTGGAGAAATACCTGATCCTCGTGAAGTTGCAAAAAATAAATAAATAATACTTTATTTTAACTTTTTTTTATGGAAATTTATAAATCTCTCAACATTTGATTTATTAAAAGTTTTATTTTCTTCAAAGGAAACTTTTTTCATTGAATAAGCATTACTTTTAGTTTGTCTAGATACAATTGTAATATTACCTTTGTATAGCTTAAGTTTAACAGATCCATTGACTCTATTTCTTTTTTGATCGATAATTTTTTGAAGTTTAAATCTCGCTTTAGAATACCAATAACCATTGTAAATGAGTTCTGCATATTTAGGCATTATTTCATCTTTTTTATGCATAGTTTCTTTATCTAGTGTAACAGATTCAATTGCTCTGTGAGCATTGATTAATAAAGTTCCTCCAGGAGTTTCATAAACACCTCTTGATTTTATTCCAATAAATCTATTTTCAACAAGATCAACTCTTCCAATTCCATTTTTACCAGCAATAGAATTTAACCTTTCCAAAAGTTTTGAAGGAGATAATTTTTTACCATTCACAGTTACTGGGTCTCCATTTTTGAATCCTATAGTTAAAAAAGTAGTTTTATTTGGTGCTTTTTCCGGAGAAGTTGTTCTTTGAAAAATAAATTCAGGAGCTGAATTTTTTGGATTTTCTAAAGCTTTTCCTTCAGTTGATGTATGAAATAAATTATCATCTACCGAGAAAGGTGGAGCACCTTTTTTATCTTTTGGAGTTGGTATTCCATTTTTTTTTGCATAATTAATTAGGTCAGTTCTAGATTTCAGTTTCCAAATTCTCCAAGGAGCTATTATTTTTATCTTTGGTCCAAAGTAATGGTAACCAAGTTCAAATCTTACTTGATCATTTCCTTTACCTGTTGATCCATGTGAAACTGCATATGCTTTAAATTTTTTTGCAATTCTTATTTGATCTTTTGCAATTAAAGGTCTTGCAATAGAAGTTCCTAATAAATAAAGACCCTCATAAATTGCATGGCCCCTTATCATTGGGTAGACATAATCTTTAATAAAAACATCTTTTAAATCTTTTATTATTATTTTTTTTACACCTAGGTTCTTTGCGTTTTTAATTATTTTTTTTTTATCAATTTCTTGTCCAATGTCAGCTGTATAAGCAATAATTTCAGCTTTATAATTTTCTTGAAGCCATTTTAAAATAACTGAAGTATCCAGCCCGCCAGAATATGCGAGCACAATTCTTTTATTTGATTTCATTTTAAATTATGTGCAACTTTTTTTTGCAGTATTATAGGCTTTTGTAAAACCTAACAATGAATAGTGATCTATTGTTTGAGATCCAGATTTATTATATCCAGTTACCATTATTCTAGAGCCTTTTTTCATAGTTTTAATCATTTTCTTTTCGACTTTATTACTTGAAATCCAAGCAAAACTATCTTTAGCAATATCAAATATATATTTTCTTTTACCCGATGTAGCTAATATTTTATTTTGATCATTAAATTCATATCCAGAAGTTGTACTAATTTCATCAGCAACTTTATCGCTAGTTCTGAATGATACAAAAAGTCTTGCTTCTCTTTTATTTGCTTTAGGTGATTGCAAAACAGGTTTAGTTTGAACAAAACAAGTTAATCCACTATCTTTAATTAAAACTAATGTTTCCCAGTCCTTAAATTTTCCAATTTTTTTTAGTTCTTCAGCAGAAACAAAAGTTGAAGAAAAAATAGTAATACTAAAAAAAAATATAATTGATTTAATAATTAAGGACATGGATTGGGATAAATTTTTTGAATTTCATTAATTTCTTTAATAATTTCGTCACTTAAATTTACATTTACACTTTCTATATTAGTTTTCAACTGCTCCATTGTCGTTGCCCCAATTATCACACTTGTCGTAAAGTGCTGTAATTCACAAAACTTTAATGACATTTGACTCATATCAAGATCGTATTTTTTACTTATTTTGTAATATTCATCTACTGCAATATTCAAATTAGGCGTATTGTATCTATATTTCCAAAATTCCCAATCTCTCTCCATCCTAGATCCTTTTGGATATGTTTCATTTCTATATTTTCCACTTAAATATCCACTTGCTAAAGGAGAGTATGCTAGTAAGCCAATTTGATCTCTAATAGAAACTTCAGCAAGACCAATTTCATAAGTCCTATTTAATAAGCTATAGGGATTTTGAATAGACATCATTCTTGGTAAATTTTTTTGTTTAGCTAGTTCAAGATATTTTGAAACACCCCAGGGAGTTTCATTGGATAAACCTACTTCTCTAATTTTTCCATCTTCAACGAATTTTTGTAAATTTCCTAGAACATCCTCAAATTTATTCCAATCACCTTTGTCTTTATGTTCATATCCCAGTTTACCAAACATATTTGTATTTCTTTCAGGCCAGTGAAGTTGATATAAATCAATATAATCTGTTTGAAGTCTTTTTAAGCTATCGTTTATAGCTTCTGTCATTTTTTCAATTCCATAATTATATCCTCCATCTCTTAAGTACTCTCTACTAGGCCCTGCAACTTTTGTGGCTAAAATTACTTCTTTTCTTTTTTTTGTTTTTTTAAACCAATTACCCATGATTGTTTCTGTATGACCAAAAGTTTCTGCTTTAGGAGGAACTGCGTATAATTCTGCAGTATCCCAAAAATTTACACCTTGATCTAAGGCATAATCCATTTGTTCAAAACCTTCTTCTTGAGTGTTTTGTTCACCCCAAGTCATTGTTCCTAAACAAATAGTGCTAACTTCAAGTTCTGTAGTGCCTAATTTTCTATAATTCATCAAATAATAAATATTTTTTAAGGTTTTTATGATATCTTGAATAAATAGTAAAAGGCTATTATATAAATGGTATGGAATTTAATAAACAGAATATATTTAATAAAGTAAAAACAGCCACACAATCAACCGTAGTGATGGATGAAGGCTTAAGAGCCTACATGCTAAAAGTATATAACTACATGGCTACTGGAGTATTGCTAACAGGGATTATAGCTCTTCTTTCATTTAAAATGTCAGTAGTAACTGATGCTTCCGGAGCTATAGCTGGATTTACGAGCTTTGGAAATGCTCTCTTCTTTTCAGGACTAAAATGGGTTGTGATGTTAGCACCTCTTGGAATAGTTTTTTACATGAGTTTTGGAATAAACAAAATGAGTGCAGCTAAAGCTCAATCAGTCTTTTGGATATTTGCAGCTCTTATGGGTTTGTCACTTTCATGGATATTATTAGTATACACAGGAGTTAGTGTTGCGAGAGTGTTTTTTATAACGTCTGCAACTTTTGGTGCTATGAGTATTTATGGATATACAACTAAGAGAGATTTGACTAAGTTAGGTTCTTTTTTAATGATGGGTCTAATTGGAATAATCATTGCGTCTTTAGTTAATATATTTCTAAAATCTTCAATGATGTATTTTGTAATTTCAATTTTGGGAGTACTAATTTTTGTTGGCCTAACAGCATATGATACTCAAAAAATTAAGAACATGTATGCTGCTTCAGATACAGGTGAGTTAATGGGTAAAAAAGCAGTTATGGGAGCCTTAACTCTTTATCTAGACTTTATTAATCTATTTATAATGTTATTAAGACTTTTTGGTCAAAGAAGATAATATTATAATTTTTTCCAATTAATATTATTTAATAAATTTTTTAAATTACTTGAGTTATATAATACTTTACCTTTAGCGTCTGTAATCAAATATTTTAAATTTTTATTTATAGGCTTAAAATTTTTACAAATTTTATAGTTTGCGTTTTCAGTGGCATTTTTAAATACACAGAAACCAGCTTGTTTATTTGAGATATTTAATCCATAATCTTTCCAAGAGCCCTCAGATACCATTTTTGCATATAAATCTAAGATAATTTTTAATTCATCTTTTTCAAAAAAATGCTGAGGATTTTTTTCTGAATAAATATTATTTATTACTAATTTTAAATTTCTATTCATTTAATTTATATTTGTTAATTATTGATACTTGAAAAGCTGTAAAAATAATTGTTAAAGGCAATATTCCCCAAACCTTAAAATTAACCCAAAATTCTTCAGATTGCGTTCGCCAAATAATTTCATTTAATAATGCCAGACCAAAAAAGAAATATACCCATCGTAAGTTTAATATTTTCCAACCCTCATCTGTTAATTGAATAGATTTACCAAGCATTTTTTTTAAAATTGGTTCATTCGAAAAAAATTTTCCAAATAAAAGTCCAAAACCAAATAAAATATTTATAATTGTTGGTTTAACATAGATAAAAATAGGGTTATCAAAATATATCGTTAGACCACCAAATAAAGTAATAAATATTCCACCAAGCAAAGGTACCATTGGAATTTTTTTTTCTAAAATCCAGACAACAATTAAAGCGATCAGAGTTGCAACTATAAATGGAGGAATTGCCACAGTTAAATCTTTTCCACTTTTGTAATAAAAACTAAAAAAAACTAATAAAGGTCCAAAATCAGTGATAAATTTGAGAAATGATTTGTTCACAAGAAATATATTAACAGAATAAAAAAACTTTGAAATTTTTTTATTGATTTTTTTATTTAAATACCCATATTTAGTATCGTGAGTATTCAAAAAGCTAAATTTTCAATTGGAGATATTGTAAAGCATAAACACTTTGATTTTAGAGGTGTGATTTATGATGTTGATTTTGAATTCAATAATTCAGAAGAATGGTATCAATCAATACCAAAGAATGTAAGACCAAGAAAAGACCAGCCCTTTTATCATCTTCTTGCTGAAAATGATGATGTTACTTATGAAGCTTATGTATCTGAACAAAATTTATTAGTAGATGAGTCAGAAGAACCTATTAAACATCCTTTAATAAATGAAATATTTTCAGGCAGGAAGGGCTCTACATATTTTAAGCCGTCAAATTAGAATTTAGACAATATTCCAACACAATTAATTCAAAACTTGGACATAACTAGGGTTTATAAATAAGACATATTCTGATCAAGGATACTTTTATTCCCTTATTTATCTCCCTCTGTAGTGTTCTTGATCGGAATAATCCTAAAAATCATTCAAAAAAATAATTTTTTATATATATATTTCTTAAATGCTAAAAAATTTTGAACCAAATAAAATCTTTTCATTAACTTCTAAAGCTCCAAAATATGTTTTGGCTGCTTTCATAATCTTTATTTCAGTTGGCTTGGTAGAAGCTTTAATTATTTCTCCAGAGGACTACATTCAAAGTCATTCAGTAAGAATAATGTATGTTCATGTACCTTCTGCATGGATATCTTTAGGTACGTTTTCAGTCATTGCAATTTTATCTTTTGTAATAATAGTATTTAAAGTTAAATCTTTTATATTAATTGCAAAAAGTTTAGCTCCTGCAGGTTTAGTATTTAATATAATTGCTTTAGTGACAGGATCTATTTGGGGCAAACCAACCTGGGGAACATGGTGGGCTTGGGATGCAAGAATTACATCAATGTTAATATTAGCTTTATTTTATATTATTTATATTTTGGCTTGGAGAATTTATGATAATAGAGAAAAAGTTCATAAAATAACTTCAATGATTGCAATACTTGGGGCAATTAATATTCCAATAATTAAATATTCTGTTGATTGGTGGTCAACATTGCACCAACCTGCTTCAATAAATATATTTGAAAAAACCTCAATACATTCATCTATGATTGTTCCATTAGCCTTAATGACTGCGTCATTTGCACTATTCTCAATTCTGATTTTTTTGATGAAATATAATACAGAACTGATAAAAATTAAAAATAAAGGATTAGATAGATTATGATTAATGAAATTATTTCAATGAATGGATATGGGATTTATGTTTGGTCTTCGTTTGCATTTACATTGATTAGTTTTGTAGCTCTATATACAGTAATTAAAATTCAACTTGTTAAAGAAAAAATTAAATTTGATAAAAAATATTTAACTTTAACTTCAGATAAAAGACAAACTGTTAGGGTTCAAAAAACTTATAAAGGAATTTTGGCAAGCAATTCAGTTTCAAAAATTTAACTTTAATTTAGTCATGTATGGTAAAAAAGTTAAATTGCGGTTATTGTTTTTATCATTTATTTTTTTAATTGTAGCTCTATCAGTTTTTTTAATCCTAAAATCTTTAGAAGAAAATGTAGTTTACTTTATTTCTCCATCAGAAATAAAAAATCTACCTGAGGTAGATAGTTCAAAAAGATTAAGAGTTGGAGGTATGGTCAAAGAAGAAACAATTAAATTCGATCAAAATCAAATTAGTTTTGTTATAACTGATTTTAAAAATGAAATAAATGTTACCTATTCTGGCGCTGTTCCCAATTTATTTTCAGAGGGAAAAGGTGTTGTTGCTGAAGGTTATTTAAAAGATCGTAGCTTTTTTGAAGCGAAAAAAATACTTGCAAAACATGATGAAAATTATATGCCGCCCGAAGTTAAAGAAGCTTTGGAGGCTAATAAGTGATTTCAAGTTATATAGGATATTATTCACTTTTATTAGGTTTTATTATTTCAGTAAGTTTACTTTTCTATTCAATTTTTTATTTAAAAAAAAATAATCAAAAAATAAATCAAAATATTTTATCACTATTATTTCTTCAGTTTTTTACTGTTGCGATAAGTTTTATATCTTTAGTTTATTCTTTTATTATTTCAGATTTTAGCAATGAAACTGTTTATAATAATTCACATTCAACAAAACCAATATTTTATAAAATTACTGGAACGTGGGGAAATCATGAAGGAAGTTTATTACTTTGGTTGCTTGTTTTAACTTTGTTTATTTTTTTATTTATTATTTTTTCAAAAAAACAACCAATAAAATACAGATTTTTATCTATTTTTTTTCAACAAATTATTATTTCAGGATTTTTTTTATTTTTGCTATTAACTTCAAATCCATTTAATTTTTTATTTCCAATTCCAATAGAAGGTCTTGGTTTAAATCCAATTTTACAAGATCCGGCATTAGCCATCCATCCTCCAATTTTATATTTAGGTTATGTTGGATCATCGATAATTTTTTCTGCCTCTTTGGCATCGTTAGTTCAAAATAATATTAACAAAGAGTGGGCAGTTCATATAAAAAAATGGATTCAGACAGCATGGTTTTTTTTAACAATTGGAATTTTATTAGGCTCGATATGGGCTTATTATGAGTTGGGATGGGGAGGATTTTGGTTTTGGGATCCTGTAGAAAATGTTTCTCTAATGCCTTGGTTATGTTTAACTGCTCTTTTTCATACAGTCATAGTATTAGAAAAAAGAAACCTTCTAAAATCATGGACATTAATACTGTCTATAGCAACATTTACATTTAGCATGATTGGAACTTTTTTGGTTAGATCTGGAATACTAAATTCAGTACATACATTTGCAAACGATCCAGAAAGAGGAGTATTTATTTTAATATTTCTATTTTCATTAATCTTTTTAGCTATAATCTTATTTTTTATTTATCAAGTTGACGAAAACAAGATCGAAAAAAATTTTTTCCTAATTAGTAAAGAAACATCAATTTTAATTAATAATTGGTTTATGATGTATTTCTTATCTGTTGTTTTAATAGGAACAACTTATCCAATATTTTTAGAAGTCATAACTAATGAAAAAATTTCTATAGGTCCTCCATTTTTTAACAAACTTATAATTCCATTTTTAATACTATTTCTAATTTTTATGGCATTAGGACCTAATTTTAAATGGATTAAAGATAATTATAAAAATATAAAATATTCAAAAATTATTTTATTTTTTTTCTGTATTTTTATATCCTTTTATTTAGTTCAAAAGACATCATCAGAAATTTTATTCACGTCTATTTTAGGTGGAGCTGCTTTGTATTTATTATTTACGACTATTAGAGAATTTTTAAATAAAAAGAATAACAGTTCTCAGACAATTTCACATTTTGGATTTAGTTTATTTGTATTAAGTATTCTCTTAAATAGTTTATTTTCCTACGAATTTTCTGCAAATATGAAAATAGGACAAGAATTAGTTTACAAAAAAGAACAAATAAAATTTTTAAAAATTAAAACATTTGATAAAGAAAATTATAAGTCTGTTGTTGCAAATTTTGAAATAAAAGATGAAAAAAAAAATATAACTTCCTTGAATCCTGAAATTAGAATTTATAATCAACCAAATATACTAACTAGCGAAGCAGATATAAAAACGACTATTTTTTTAGATAAATTTATAGTCATAAATTTAATAAAGGGAGAAGAAACTTTTAATGTTAGATACCAAACAAAACCATTTATGATTTGGATTTGGATATCAGTTTGTTTAATTTCAATCGGAGGAATGATGGGTATATTAAAAAAAAATTAGTATATGAAAAAAAATATTTTTTATTTATCCATATTATTATTTTTTATAAATAATTTTTGAACTATTTAATTCTTTTAAGTTTTTACAGCCCATTAATAACATATTTCTTTCAATTTCTTTTTGCATATTTTGCAATGCACGTTCCACGCCTGCTTGACCTCCTGATGCGAGAGAAAATAAAAACATTTTTCCAAAACTACAAGCTTTAGCGCCTGCTGCAATTGCTTTTAAAACATGGGTTCCTCTTCTAACTCCACCATCTAATATAATTTCTAATTTATCACCAACTGCATCTGAAATTTCTTTAAGTTGATCAAATGGAGATCTTGATCCATCTAATTGCCTACCACCGTGGTTTGAAAGAAATATTGCAGTACAGCCAATATCAATTGCTTTTTTTGCATCCTCAACTGACATTACTCCTTTTAACGCAAATGGACCATTCCATTTTTTGATACAATATTCTGCATCTTGCCAGTTCATTCCTGGATCGTACTGTTCGTTAACATATTCTATAACTGATTTAGTTATATTAGTTCCTTTTTCAGTTTTATGTTTAACATTTGAAAGCTCAAATTTTTTATTTGTTAAATAATTAAATACCCAGCTTGGTTTTGCTGCAAATTCAAATAAACTTTTGATTGTAAGTTTTGGAGGAGTAGTAAAACCTGTTCTATGATCTCTCTCTCTGTTGCCAGCTACTATCGTGTCAACTGTTAAACATAAACCATCAAAGTTTGCTATTTTACATCTATCGATCAAATCATCTGTAATAGATTTATCTTTATGAATATAAAGTTGAAAGAGCTTTGGACCGCTTGACACATTTGCAATCTCCTCAATGGATGATGTGGCCATAGTAGACATGCCATACATTGTTCCTAATTTTTCAGCTGCTCTTGCTGAAGCTCTATCTCCTTCTGGGTCATACAATCTTTGCATAGCCGTGGGAGATAAAAAAATTGGCATACTTATTTTTCTGCCAAAAATTTCTGTTGAAATATCTGGTTTTCCACCACCAGCTAAAACGTTTGGTATTAAATCACACTGATTAAAAGCCTCTGTATTTCTTTTTAGTGTTGTTTCATCATCTGCGCCTCCATCAATGTAATGAAAAATTGGAGATGGTAATTTTTTTTTTGCTAATTTTCTGAAATCATCAAAATTATGACAATCATTTAGATTCATGCTTTTCTAAATCTCAAATTATTTCTATTTAAATCACTTATCTTTTTACAGCCCATAAGTTTCATATCTCTCTCGAGTTCAGCCTTATACTGTCCTAAAGCTCTTTCAACACCAGCTTGGCCAGCTGCAGCTAATGCATAAAGATAGAGTCTTCCACCAGAACAAGCTTTAGCACCAATAGATAAAGCTTTAAGCATATGAGTTCCTCTTTGGAATCCTCCTTCACAAATAACATCAATCTTATCACCGACTGCGTCTACAATTTCTGCTAATTGATCAAATGGTGACCTTGATCCATCAAGTTGTCTTCCTCCATGATTTGAAACCATTATTCCTGAACATCCAATATCAACAGCTTTTTTAGCATCCTCAACGCTCATCACTCCTTTAAGTGCAAAATGACCTCCCCATTGAGAACATAATTTTTCTGCATCATTCCAATTCATAGATTGATCCAACATAGTAGAAAAATAATTACCAATTGAAGTGTTCGTGCTAGTACCTTCTTTTACATAATCTTGAAGATGTGGTAATTCAAATTTACCCTTTGTTAAATAGTTTATTCCCCACATTGGTTTTGTAGCAAAACTATACAAACTTGATAATGTAAGTTTAGGAGGAGATGTAAAACCAGTTCTAAGATCTCTTTCACGGTTTCCTCCCGTTATTGTGTCTACTGTTAAGGCCAAAACATCAAACTTTGCTGCCTTTGCTCTTTCCAAACAAGAGTCATTTAAACCTCTATCTTTATGAAAATAGAACTGAAACATTTTTGGTGTATTAATTAATGAGGCTATTTCTTCAACACTTACAGTAGCTAAAGCTGAAACTCCAAACATTGTATTAAATTTCTGAGCTGCTTTTCCTACTGCTCTTTCTCCATCATAATGAAAAAGTCTTTGTAAAGCTGTTGGTGCACAATAGAATGGAAGATCTAATTTTTTTCCAAATATAGTAGTTGATAAATCTATATTTTCTACACCTCTTAATACATTTGGAACTAAATCAACATCATTGAATGAACTTGTATTTCTTTGATATGTAATTTCATCATCAGCCGCACCATCAATGTAATGAAAAATTGGAGATGGTAATTTTTTTTTAGCTAATTTTCTAAAGTCACTAAAGTTATGACAGTCTTTAAGATTCATAAATTTAATTTAAAATTGTTTAATAAAATTAAACATATAGCTATTTGCCCCAGGGTTTTTTTCACCTAAACTAGCATTAGATATATGATTATAAGAAAAACCTAGCTCACTATTAGAAGAAACATCTAGTGAAAATTGAAGTTCAGTTTTAAATTCTACTGTGTGGCCTAAATCTTTTCCATCACCCTGTCTATATAATCCAGGAGTAAAAGATGGAGTAAAATTTATTTGGCCCAAATTATAAAATGCTTTAACTCCAGTATAACCATATGCTGCATTATTTTCAGTAATCATAAAGCCAGTAACTGGTGAAATAGTCCCCAAAAAACTGTCTCTAACTAAATCTTCATTTTCATGTTGAAATCCAAATAATACAGCTTTTTGACCATCATCACTATAATCAAAAACTCCACTATAAAAATTCAATGAGTGTGAATTAATATCTTTTTTTTTTTCATCTCCATAAGATGAGTTTGCTAAAGAAAATAAAAAAAATAGACTAAATATTATTTTTAGTGATTGTTTCATATTTTTAAATCTAATTAATAAACACTTTTCTGTAAATTAATAGACCTCCAAAAATAAACAAAATCAATGGAAATCCCCATAATATCAAATTTTTTTTATCAAACTCTGGATCATATACTATCCACTCTCCATATTGTTTTTTTAAGTAATTATATATCTGATCTTCAGTTTCTCCATTTTCAATTTTTTTTTTTATTAATAATTTCATGCTTATTGCAAAATCTGATTGGGAATCATAAACCGATTGTCCTTGACAAATTAAACATCTAAGATTTTTAGAAATTTTATCAACTTCAGAGGAAATATTATTTGCCACTGTAAGTTTTTGAAAACATAAAATAAACAAAGATATAAATAGTACAAACTTAATTGGTTTCATCATTGAATTATTTTTATAATTTCTGAAATATTATCACTTGTTAATGGACCAATATATTTTTTAATAATTCTTGATTTATTGTTTAAGAGAAAGCTTTCAGGAACACCATATGCTCCCAATGAAATAGATATAATGCCATTAGGATCAATTAAATTTTTTGAAAAAGGGTTGCCTAGTTCATCCAAAAATTTAATAGCATTATTCTTTTTATCTTTATAATTTAAACCAATAATATTTAAGTCTGTTTTTTTACTTAAAGTCATAAGTATTTCATGTTCTGATCTGCAAGGAAGACACCATGAAGACCATATATTTATTAATGTAAAATTATTATTCTCAATAATATCTTTGGAATTAAACTGTTTATTCGAAAATAGTTCAGTGCT
>CACPJJ010000018.1 GCA_902634305.1 uncultured Pelagibacteraceae bacterium
TTTATCTCTAAAGAACAAATTGCTATTATTAAAGTAAATGGGTTTAGAAATGTTATATTTTAAATGATTGTAAAAGTTTTTTATATCAACAAATTTTAAATCTAAATCAATTTTATTTAAATGAATATTTTTTAATTCTATTTTTTCTTTTTTATGTAAATTTTTAGAAAAAAGATGAATTTTCAAATTTTTCGCTTTTAAGATTTTTTTCTTTGGACTATTTGAAAAATATATGTCACATTCTTCAATCAAAAAGTGTGGGCTGGGTAGTATTAAATAAGTAATATTAGAAATATTCTTTAAATTTAATTTAAAATCTTTAGATATTTTTTTTTGAATTTCTTTATCATAATTCTCATAATTATAGAATGCAGGTATGGTAAAATATAATAATGATAAAAAAACAAATATAATTGATAATATGATTGTACTAAAAGGATTTTTCTCTTTAAAAGTTAAAAAGTACTTTTGAAAGTTTAAATTTTTTATTTTGGATAAGTAATTTTTCATAGTTGCCGAAAATAGGATTTACACTAAAAATAGCAAAATGTTAAATTTAGAATATTTAAAAAATCTCAATGAAAAACAAAAAGAGGCTGTTTTATCTCTTGATGGACCACTTTTAATAGTTGCTGGTGCTGGCTCAGGAAAAACTAAAGTACTAATCTCAAGAATAGCAAATATAATTGATAACAAAAAAGCTTATCCTAACCAAATACTGGCAGTAACATTTACTAATAAAGCCGCAAAAGAAATGCAAGATAGAATTAGTAAAATTCTAAAAAAAGGAGCAGTTGGGCTTGCATGGCTTGGCACTTTCCACTCTGTATGTGCAAAGCTTTTAAGGAAACATGCAAGAGCAGTTAATTTAAATTCAAACTTTACGATAATAGATCAGGATGACCAAGTTAAACTAATTAAAAATATATCTAAAGCGGAAAACATAGATACAAAAAAAATATCACCTAAATATATCCTTTCAATAATTGATCAATGGAAAAATAAAGGATGGTATCCCGAAGATGTTGTATTAAAAAAAAAAGAGGTATTAGAAAAAGGTTTTTTAAGTATATATAAAATTTATCAGTCTAAATTACTTGATCTAAATGCCTGCGATTTTAGTGACTTAATATTACATTCGGTAAAAATTTTTGAAAGAAATCCTGATATTACAGAAATGTATTCTAAGAATTTTAAATATATTTTGGTTGATGAATATCAAGATACAAATTTAATTCAAAGTAAATGGCTTAATTATTTAGCAAAGCATAATCAAAATATTTGTTGTGTGGGTGATGATGATCAGTCTATTTATAGTTGGAGAGGAGCTGAAATAAAAAATTTTTTAGAATTTGATAAAATATATAATAATACAAAAATAGTTAGGCTTGAAAGGAATTATAGATCAACTCAAAATATATTATCAGTAGCGTCAAAAATAATATCAAACAATGAAGCAAGAGTTGGTAAAAATCTTTATACCGAAGATGAAAATGGAGATCTAGTTTCATTAAATTGTTTTAGAAATGGAAAAGATGAGGCTATAGGAATAAGTGATGAAATTGAAAAATTAAAAAAAAAATATTCCCTAAATAATATATCAATTTTAGTAAGAGCTATATTTCAAACTCGGGAGTTTGAAGAGCGTTTTTTAAAAATTGGAATACCATATAGAATTATTGGAGGTACAAAATTTTATGAACGTGCAGAAATAAAAGATTGTATCGCATATCTTAGAAGTGTGCATCAAAGTAAAGATGATCTTTCATTTGAAAGAATCATAAATACTCCAAAAAGATCAATCGGTGAAACCACAGTTAAACAGATAAACGAATATGCTAAACACAATCATTTATCTTTGGAAAAATCTGCATTTTCTCTAATTCAAGAAAATAAAATAAAACCTAAAACAAAGTTAGGATTGAGTTCTTTATTAAATTTACTTGCAAAATGGAGAAATGATTTATCAAATAAAAAAATAGGTCATATAAAATTAATACAAACTATTTTAGATGAGTCTGGCTATAGTCAAATGTTAAAAGACAAAAAAGATTTAGAAAATGAGAATAGGCTTGAAAATATAAAAGAATTAATTAATGCAATGAAAGAGTATGATAATTTAGAAAGCTTTTTAGAACATGTTGCTTTAGCAACTTCTCTTGATCAAGATTGGGAAGATAAAAAAGTTAATTTAATGACCATGCATGCATCAAAAGGATTAGAGTTCGATGTTGTTTTTTTACCAGGCTGGGAGGAAGGTTTGTTTCCTCATCAAAAATCAATTGAAGAAAAAGGTCAAAAAGGATTGGAAGAAGAGAGAAGATTGGCTTATGTTGGAATTACGAGGGCAAAAAAACAAGCAATTATATCATTTTCGATGAATAGATTTTATCAAGGTGATTGGATTGATAGTTTGGCATCAAGGTTTATTGATGAATTGCCACATGATAATATTAAAAAAAATAACTATTTTGAAGAAGATTCAGATAATGATTTTGAATTCAATCAAGATATTGATTTTGAAAATGAAACAAAGAGCCCTGGTTGGATAAGATATCAAAAAAAATTAAAAAGATAATTTTAAAATGATTAATAAATTTAAAAAATTAATGGAAAATAAAAATATTGATGGATATGTGGTCCCCAAAAATGATGAATTTTTTTCAGAATATTCTTTCCCAAATAGATTGAAGTTAATATCAAACTTTTCTGGCTCCGCAGGGCTAGCGATAATTTTAAGGGACAAAAACTTTCTATTTGTAGATGGTAGATATACCTTGCAAGCAAGCATTGAATGTGGAAAAAATTTTAAAATATTTGAAATTCCAAAAATAAGACCTTTTGAAGTAATTAAAAATCTAAAACATAAACTGACATTAGGATTTGACCCTAAATTATTCACAGAAATTAGTTTGAAATCAAATTTTAGAAATGTTTGTAATTTAATACCAATTAATAATAATTTAATTGATGAAGTGTATGGTTTAAAAAATATTAATAAAACAAAAGAATTTTATTGTTTAAGCGAAATTGCAGCTGGTGAAAGAATAGTTTCAAAATTAAATAGATTATGCTCAATACTTAAAAAAAAAAAAATACAAAATATATTTATTAGTGCACCTGAAAACTGTGCGTGGTTACTAAATATAAGAGGATTTGATAATCCAAATAGTCCTGTCCCAAATTGTCAAATAATTATTAATAAGAAAAATATTTATTTTTTTTCTGATTCAAAAAAAATTAAAAAAATTAAAAAAGAAATTAAGTATAAAAAAATTAAGTTTTATGAATTTAAAGAATTTCCAAAAATAATTAATAATTTAAGTGGAAAAAATTTTTCCATTGATAGAAATAGTTGTTCAGTTTTTAATAAAAGTATTATTTTATCTAAGTTTAATATTTTAAATGAGACAGATCCTTGTTATTCACTAAAATCAATTAAGAATAAAACTGAAATTAAAAATATGATTGATGCTCATATTAAAGATGGAGCTGCTTTAACAAAATTTCTATATTGGATAAAAAATATTAAAAAACCTAACCTAACAGAAATTGATGCTGAAAAAAAATTAGAAAGCTTTAGAAAAAAAAATACAAATTTTTTATATCCAAGCTTTAATACAATTGCAGGGTCAGGTCCTAATGGTGCAATAATTCATTATAGGGCTAATAAAAATTCAAATAGAAAAATTAATAAGAGTGATATTTTTTTATGTGATTCTGGAGGGCAGTATAAGTATGGAACTACAGATGTAACAAGAACTGTATGTTTTTCGAAGCCTAAACCAAAAATTAAAGATATTTTTACAAGAGTTTTAAAAGGTCACATTGCAGTCTTTAATACTAACTTAAATAAAATTGATACCGGAAAAAAAATAGATAAAAGAGCTAGGTTTTTTTTAAATAAAGTAAATTTGGATTATGGACATGGAACTGGACATGGAGTTGGTTATTTTCTTAATGTTCACGAAGGACCACAAGCAATTTCAAAATATAATAATGTAAAGATTTTGCCAGGCATGATCCTGAGTAATGAACCTGGGTTTTATAAAAAAAATGAATTCGGGATTAGAATAGAAAATTTAATTTATGTGAGTAAAAACAAAGATAAAAAATTTTTTAAAAATTTGACTTTGGCTCCAATTGATATTGATTTAGTAAATTTTAAAATGTTAAATATTACCGAAAAAAAATATTTATTTAACTATCATATGGATATTTACGCAAAGATATCAAAATTTTTAAATCCTAAAGAAAAAAATTGGTTTCTAAGTCTAATTTAAAAGTTTTTTCCACTCTAATTGGGTAATTACTTTAATATTTAACTCTTCAGCTAGTTTAATTTTTTTGGTTGTAGGTTTTTCTCCTATTACTAAGTAATCAAGTTTTTTATTTACATTACTTAAAATTTTTCCTGAATTTTTTTCTGTCAAAGCTTTAGCTTCAGCTCTGCTAATACTTGAAAGTTTCCCGGTGAACATAAATGTTTTATTTTTTAATTTTCCTTTATTATTTTGCACAACATTTTTTATATCTAAAATTTGTGTTAATTTACTAATCACAGTAAGATTTATTTTATCAGAAAAAAAATTTTTTATTGATGCTATCTGGGTCCCTCCTATACCGTCCAAATTACTTAATATGTTAAAGTTAAAATCCTTTGACATATTATTAAAATTTTTAATGTTCAAAAAAAAATGAGATAAAAGTTTTGCATTCTCTTGGCCGATATGTCTTATGCCGAGTGAAAATATGAATTTATCTAAACTTATACTTTTTGAATTTTCAATTGATTTTTTTAAATTATTTGCTGATAATTTTCCCCAACCATCTAGTTTTTCAATTTTCGAATAATTTAAATTAAAAATATCATTGGGAAATTTTATAAAATTAAGATCCCAAAATTTTTCAACAACTTTTTTTCCTAAACCTTCTATATTAAATGCTTCCTTTGATACAAAATGTTTAATTTTTTCAATGGCAATTTTTTCACATTTATATCCTTCGCTTGAACATCTTTGTACAGCATCATATTTTCTTGTAATTTTATTATAATCTTTAATTACTTTAGATCCACACGATGGACAATCTTTAGGAAAAATAAATTTTTTTGTATCCTTTGATCTTTTTTTCAAATCAACTGAAAGTACGTGAGGTATTACATCTCCTGCTCTTTCAATTTTAACTGTATCTCCAATTCTAATATCTTTTCTTATTATTTCTTCTTCATTGTGAAGAGTTGCGTTTGAAACCACTACGCCTCCAATATTGACAGGTTTAATTTTAGCAACTGGCGTTAAAGCCCCTGTTCTTCCTATTTGAATTTCAATTTTTAATATTTTTGAAAATGAGCTATCTGCAGAAAATTTATGTGCAATTGCCCACCTTGGAGCGTTTGCTACAAAACCCAATCTTCTTTGTAAATCTAAATTATTTATCTTGTAAACTAATCCATCTACATCAAAATTTAAATCATATCTTTTTTTTTCAAACTCTTGATGATTTTTAACTAAATTTTCTACACCAGTTATAATTTTATTATGACTATTTGTATTAAATCCCCATGTTTTAAGAAGGTTTAAAAATTCTGATTGTTTTTTAAAATTTGCCTCGTTACAAAAACCAAAAGTATAAGCTATAAATCTTAGAGGTATTTTTTTTGTTTCATTGGGATCTTTTTGTCGAAGTGATCCTGATGCTGCATTCCTTGGGTTCGCAAATCGATCTTTTATTTTTTCAAACTCTTTTTTTCCTATATATACTTCACCTCTAATATCAATATCGTTAGGAAAATTTTTTTTATTAATAAATATTGGAATATCTTTAATGGTTTTTAGATTATCAGTAATAATCTCGCCTTCAGTACCATCACCTCTTGATAAACCTAGAATAAATTTTTTATTTTTGTAAGTTAAAGATGCTGAAATACCATCTATTTTAGGTTCAACACTATATTCAATTGAATTATAATTATTTAAATTTAAATAATTAGATATTTTTTTTTCAAAATTTATTAAATCATTTAAATCAAAAGCATTAGATAAAGATAACATTTTAACTCTATGTTTAGATTTTAAAAAATTTTTAGATGGTTTTGATCCTATAGATAATGATGGTGATTCTTTGCTTTTTAAAAAACTAAAATTATTTTCTAGTTTTATTATATTTTTTTTTAATTTATCATATTCAGAATCTGTTATAATTGGATTACTATCATCATAATAAAGTTTATTATGTTTTTTTAATTCTTTAATTTTTAATAAATATTCTTTTTCAATTAAGTGCCTACTATTCATTTTTTAATAATAATTTTATTTTATCTAAAGTAGATTTTTTATTTTTTATTTTTTTTCTTTTTGAAATTTTTTCGTAATCTTTATTGAAAACTTTGTATGACTCCCTATACCAATCACTAGATTGATAATTATAACCTAGTAAAGCTGCATATTTTTTAGATTCTTCAATTAAACCAATTTTATAATGAATTTCTACTAATCTATGAAGTGCTTCTTCAACATAAATTGAGGTCTCATAATTTTTTATGACATTCTTATATCTGTTAATTGCTGGTATCCATTTTTCTCTTTCAATATAATATTTTGCTAAATACATTTCTTTTGATGCTAAAATTTCCTCTAAAAGTTCTAATTTAAATTCTGCATCTAAAGCAAATTCTGAATTAGAAAAATTATTTATTACGTAATTAAAGTTTTTTTTTGCATCTACAATTGAACCTAAATCTTTTTTCTCATCAGCAATTTGTTCATAATGGCACATTCCCAATAAGTAATATGCATAATCAGTTCTTTCATGATTTGGATAAATTTTTATAAATCTATTTAATTCCTCAATTGCATTTATATAGTAAGCTTGTTTATAATATGAATATGCTGACATTAATGATGACCTTGGGGCCCACAAAGACTGAGGATACAATAATTCTGCTTCAGTAAATTTTTTTGCTGCAGATAATCCATCTCCTTCATCTAGAAGTTTTAGACCTTCGCTATATGCTTCAATCATTTGAAGGTCCAAATCTTTCTCTTTTAAAACAGAAATTTTTTCATCATTATTATTTTTACATGCAAAAATGAATATAAAGCTTAAAATTAAAATAAATCTTAGAAATAAATTCATTTAAAATTCTTATCAGAATTTAAAAAAATATTCTAATTATTATGCAATAGATTTTAGTATTGATTTGTTGATAAAAGTGTGAGGAAGAGATTTTTCCTTAATCTCAAATATTGAATAATTTTTTTTATCTTTAAATACTTTTCTTAATAGCTGGTTTGTTAAACTGTGTCCTCCCTGTGAGCATTTTATAGATCCAATTATTTTGTACCCAGAAAGATACAAATCTCCTATACAATCTAAGATTTTATGATTTACAAATTCTAATTTATTTCGCAATCCTTCTTTATTTAAAACTTCACTATTTTTTACAACAATTGCGTTATCTAAATTTCCACCTTTTGCTAATCCCTTTTTTCTAAGTTTTTCTATATCCTCAAATAAGCAAAATGTTCTCGAATTATATACATCGGATAAATCATTTTCATAAATATTTATTTTATTTTTCTGACTACCAATAAAAGGATTTGAAAAGTTTATTTCAAATTCTATATCTAAACTTACATTAGATTTATCAATTCTAATATATTTTGATCCATCTTTAACTTCTACTTTATTTGTAATTTTAATTAGTTTAATTGGTATTTCGCTGATATCAAAACCTACCTCTAAGAATTTTTCTACAAAAACTTTCGCTGAACCATCCATTATTGGGACTTCCTGTGAATCTATTTCTACTAACACATTATCTATACCTAGGCCATAAAGTGCACCCATTAAGTGCTCTATTGTAGAAACTGAAACTCCATAATCATTTGATACAGTTGTACAAAGAGTTGCGTTAGTTACATTGTAAACATTTGGTACAACTACATTGTTATTTTTAAGATCTATTCTTTTAAAAGTAATTCCAGTATTTGGTTCTGAAGGATATATTGTCATTGATACATTTTTGCCAGTATGCAATCCAACACCTTTAAACTTTATAGGTGTTGCTAAAGTTTTTTGATTAAGAATAGACATAACCAAAAGATACATTGATAACTTCCTCAAAAGAATTCAACAAATGTTACAAGAAAATACAGATATTAATTAAAAAAATGAAAAAATTTCTCAAAAAAACCTTTATTTTTACGTTTTTTTGTCTGAAAACTAACTTCTTGAGAATTTTCCGACTGCAAAAAATTAAACCCAGATTCGCAAATTAAATTTGTATTTTCTTCAAAAAAACTAATTTCATTAAAAAAATCAAATTTTTCCTCTAAGTATATTGAGTTTTTATTTAATATTTTTGATCCATTTCCAATAAAAATTAAAACACAATTATCTTTATTTTGAAAAAAAGTATTAAAATATTCATCAGCTAAATTTAATTTAATTATTTCATCAACTCTAGCAAAAATAACTTTTTTTGATAAATCAGAATCTTTTAATTGATTGTTATTATCAATTTTATTTTCAAAAGTAATTTCTGATTGATTTAAACTTTTTTTTATTTTTTCTGCATCATCCTGATTAATTTTTAATAATATTGAGATATCATTGGTAATATGCCTTCCTCCAACTGGCAGTATATTAAAATATAATATTCTGCTGTCCTGAAAAACAGTTATTGCACTTTTTGCATAACCAATATCTAAAATAACTTTTTTACTGAAATCACTAAATAAAGAATTGTAATTATTTGATCTTAAATAACTTGAACAATAAATATTATCTATTTTTAAATAATTTTTGTTAAAACTATCTTGCAAATTTTTCCAAATACTTTCAGAAAAGCATATGAACTTTAATTCAATTATCAGAGAAGCGTAATTAATTTCTTTGTCAGGGATTTTAAAAAATTCTTCTTCGTCAAATATGAATTTTTTGACAATTATATGTATAATTTTTTTGTCAAAGTAATTTTTTTGAATTAGACTTTTGGCTTCATTTAATAATGAACTAATATCATTTTTTGAATATTTATTGCTGTCAGAAATTTTTTTTATAGAAATATCTATAGAAAACATATCGGGAGTATCAATCATTAGATTGACATTTTTAATATGCTTATCAACATTTTTTTCTGCTGTTTTAATTAAATCTCTTATAACTTCATTTGAAGTTTTTATATCAAAATTTTTTAATCCAAAATTAGATATGCAGTCTCTTTCAAAAATAAAAACATTTTTTTTTGTTTCTTTATTATATACACCTAGTCTTATTTTAGATGATCCAAAGTCTATGAAAACATTTAAACTTTTTTCATTCATTAGACAAAATTAACTGATTTGATATTCTTAAATCAATTACATTATTTTTAAATTGATTATTATTTATTATTTTATTTGCAATACTCAAGGCGTTTTGTAAATTTTCAATAGGAAATTTAATTAATATATTATTTTTATTTTTAATATCAATTCTACCACTTGGAAAAAAGAAAATCTCTTTGATATCATTATAATTGTAATCAGATTGATTAAGAGTTTTTTTAAATGATGCAAATTTCTTGGCAGAAAATTTTCCAAAAACTATTGGTAAATCTTCATAATTATTAAATTTTTGAGTATGAATAAATTTGCTATTTGATCCAATAAGAAATATTTCATTATTTATTATTGTTTGAGCTAAAAAATCAGTTTTTTGTAATTCTAAAATAATTTTTGAAGGATATAATTTTATAATGTTGTATGTTTCTATAAAATTGTATTTATTTATTTGATCTTCTAAAACTTGTTTATCGATAAAGAAAATATTGGTATTTAATAAAAAATTTAAATTTTTTTCTATTTCTAAATTTATCGATTTCTCAAGCCCTTTCACCTCAATATATTGCAAATTATAGAAAGAATCTTTTTTCTCTACAAATAACTTACTATTAATTGATGATAAAAATAAAAGAATAAAAAAAAGAAATAAAAAATTTTTTTTTTTACCTATGTATTGATGCATCTTTTATTATCCAATCAATTAAATTTAAAAAAGAAATATTCCTGAACCTTGCTATTTCGGGTACTAATGAAAGTGAAGTCATTCCTGGCTGTGTATTAATTTCTAAAAGATAAAATTTATCTTTATAAAACTTAAAATCTGACCTAGTTACACCTTTGCATCCGATAATTTTGTGAGCTTTTGATGCTATATTTAATACTTCTTTTAATTTTTTATTATTTATTTTAACTGGAATAATATGTTTGGTTTTTGATTTTGCATTATATTTTGCTTGATAATCATAAAATTTTCTTTTCGGTACTAATTCTATAGCACCTAATTTTTTTTTCCCCATAATTGCAACTTGAATTTCTCTTCCAGGAATATATTTTTCTATCATTACTTCTCTGTAGGATATCAATTTGTTTAAATTCTTAAAAAAATTTTTCTCACTACATATATATACCTCTACACTCGAACCTTCATTAAAAGGCTTTATTACAACTGGAAAACTTAATTTTGATTTAATTTTTTTTATTAATTTACTTTTTTTTATAGATTCAGTGAATCTAAACTTAATATATTTAGGAGTTAAAATATTATTTTTAATAAATATTTTTTTTGATAATTCCTTATCAATTGCAATTGAAGAAGATAATACACCTGAGTGAGTATATTTTATTTTTTCAGACTCTAAAATTGATTGTATATATCCATCTTCACCGTATCGACCATGCAAAGCATTAAAAACTACATCGGGTTTAAATAATCTTAAATTTTTAATTAAATCTCCATTAGGTTCAAAAATTTTGACATGATATTTTTTTTTAATCTCTTTAAAAACTCCTTTGGCAGTTTTTAGACTAATTTCTCTTTCTCTTGAAAAACCTCCAGCAAGAATTAGAATTTTTTTTTTCATTTATTCAACTAAAACTATTTCTAAATCTAAATTAATTCCTGTTTTTTTTCTTACACTTTCTTTTACAAAATCAATTAATTTTTTCATATCACTATAACTTGCATTACCTTTGTTAATAAAAAAATTTGCATGTTTATTTGAAACAATTGCATCACCAAATTGTGTATTACTTGGTATAGATTCTTTTATTATTTCCCAAACTTTTTTATCTGTTTGTTTTATTGGATTCTTAAATGTACTTCCACCAGTTTTGACTCTGGTTGGTTGTGCTTCTTCTTTTTTGTTTTTTAATTTTTTTATTTTATCTTTAATTTCTTCTTTTTTTTTTTTATTTCCTTTAAAAGAAGCACTAAGAAAAATTAGATCTTTTGATAAATTACAGTATCTATAGTCGAATATTATTTCTTTTCTTGGAATTGTTAAAACTTCACCAAACCTGTTAATGGCTTGAACTGAAATTAAAATATCTTTGAATTCACTTCCAAAACATCCTGAATTCATTCTAATACCTCCTCCTACACTTCCTGGAATACAGGACAAAAATTCAAAACCACCTACGTCATTTTCAGCGGCAAATTCGGACAGCGATTTATCTAGGGCACCGCTCCCAGCAACTATTGTATTTTTATTAAGCAATGAAATTCTTGAGAAATTTTTACTTAATTTTATTACTACTCCTTCAAATACATCGTCTTTGAATAACACATTAGATCCAGCACCTAAAACAAAAAAATTTTTCTCATTTTGATGTAATTTTAAAAATTCTATTAAATCTTGAAGAGTGTCTGGTTTGAAATAAGTCTTTACAGAACCTCCAATATTAAACCAATTAAGCTTTTTAATACTATAATTAAAATTAATTTTTCTATTTAAATTTTTATTATTCATTATTTAATGTATTTTGGTAAATCTCTAATCCAATTAGAGATTGATCCAGCACCCATTCCTATAACTATTTTATTTCCATATATATTTTGTTTCACATATTTTATTAAATCTAAATTATTATTAATTAATATTAATTTTACTTTAGAATTTTTAATTATTTTTTTAGCAAAACTTTTATAACTAAATCCTAACTTTATATTTTCACCTGCTTTATATATTGGACACAAAACTAAAGTATTTGCTTTTTTAAATGATTTTGAAAATTCTTCATGTAAATTTTTTAGTCTAGAAATTCTATGAGGTTGAAATACACATTCAATTTCTTTATCTTTATAAACTTCTCTTACACCATCAAGAACTTCGGAAATCTCTGTTGGATGATGAGCATAATCATCAAAAAAAGGAACATTTTGATATGAAAAAACTTTAGTAAATCTTCTTTGAACTCCAGAAAATTTTTTTAAACCTTTTTTTATAATTTTAATTGGTATACCGACTGAAAATGCAACAGCTACGGCGGCAGTTGAATTTCTTATATTGTGTAAACCAATAAGAGGTATTTTTATATTTTTGATAGAATTAATTTTTGTTCCAGGTAAATTTATTTTTATATCAAATTTTGAATAATTTTCATTTTGTGAAATATTAAATATTTTAAAATTTGACAATTTGTTTGTACCATAAGTGTTATAATTTAAATTCTTAATTTTTTTTATTACATCTCTATTATTTTGATCATCAAAGCATATGAACGTTTTTCCAAATGATGGCGTTTTTTCAATAAAATTAATAAAATTTTTTTTTAGAATTTCTAAAGATTTATAATAATCTAAATGTTCTTTATCAATATTCGTAACTATTGAATAAGTTGATGGAATTTTTGTAAAGCTTCCATCAGATTCATCTGACTCTAAAATACACCAATTACTTTTGCCTAATTTTGCAGAACCACTAAATGAATTCAAAACTCCACCGTTAATTACTGTTGGATCTATTTTTGCTTGTGTAAATATACTTGATATTAATGAAGTAGTAGTAGTTTTGCCATGTGATCCTGCAACTACAACGTTTTTCATTAGAGAGACAACATTTGCTAGCATTTCTCCTCTTTTATAAATTGGAATTCTTTTTTTTTTCGCAAATAATAATTCGGGATTATTTTTTTTAATTGCAGATGAAATAACTAAAATAGTTGATTTATTAATGTTTGGTTTTTTATGTCCTATGTATATCTTAATTTTTTTTTGTTTAATTCTTTCAATATTCTTATTATTAGAAATATCGCTTCCCTGTACTTTAAAACCTAAATCTTTCATTATAACCGCAAGGCCACTCATGCCAATTCCACCTATTCCAACAAAATGAATTAATTCTGATTTTGCTAATTTAATTTTCATTTATTACAGCTAATAGCTTTTGATTTATATTATTCCAGGTGTTTTGATAAGAAAATTCATACATATTATTTTTTTTTTCAAAATAGTTTTTGGGATTTTGTATTAAATTTAGAATAAATTCTTTTAAATTATCTTGACTGTAATCTGACTGATTAACTATCCAGCATAATTTTTTATCATAATAATCTTTAGCATTATAAAATTGATGATTATCTTTCGATTTGGGAAGAGGTATTGCAATGAAAGGAATTTCAAAAAAAATTAATTCTGAAATTGTAGAAGCTCCTGATCTTGTAATTGCTAAGTCTGCTCTAACATACTTTTTAAAAATTTCTTTATCAAAACCAAATAGTTCATTTTCTAATTTATTTTCTTCATATTTTTTTTTTAATAAATTTTTTTTCTTTTCATTTGTTATTTGTTGAATTAGTGAAATTTTATAATTTTTAGACAAATTAATCATTAGCTCACTAATTTCATTATCAAAAAATTCTGATCCTTGGCTTCCTCCTATGATTAAAATCGTAAATGTTTTTTTAATTTTATTTTTAATATCTTTTTTTTCTTCATAAATTTCTTTTCTTAGCAATGGATTAATTACTGCCAATTTATTTCTATATTTCTCAGGAAAATTTATTAATTTATTTGAATAACAAATAATTTTTTCAGAAAACTTAAGAAAAAATTTATTTGATCTGCCTATTACCATGTTAGGTTCAAATAAATAAGTTTTAATATTTAATATTCTCGCAGATAAACATAAAGGTAGAGACATATATCCACCGGTACTAATCAAAATATCAATATTATTTTTTTTAATAAAAAAAAATGATTTAAAAAAAGAAATTATTAAAAAAAATATTATATTAGGTATTTTAAATAAGTTTTTTGAAATTCTTGGAATTTCAATTAATTTAAAATTATAATCTTTATTATTAATAAATTTAGATCCTCTTTTATCTGATGTTAAAAATATTTCATAATTATCCTTAAGATGCTCATATAAAGTAATTGCGGGAATGGTGTGTCCACCAGAACCTCCTGTGCTAATTAATATATTTTTTTTCACTAACTTATTTTTCTCTTGGTTAAATTTAATATAATTCCAGCCAGTATAGATGTACTTATTATCGATGAACCTCCATAACTTAAGAAAGGTAATGTCATTCCAGTGGTCGGCAATAATCTAATATTAACTCCGATATGAATAAAAGTTTGAAACAAAATTATTGAAGTTATTCCAACCAAAATTAGTTTAACTTTATCTTCATTTTCATTATCTGTTTTTTTCAATATACAATAAGACAGTGTTAAAAAAATCATCATAATTAGTAAAACAATTATTACTCCGAATTCTTCTGAGATTACTGAAATAATATAATCTGTGTGAGCCTCTGGTACTTTTGAATTTAAGATTCCTTCGCCTATCCCTTGTCCGAAAAAACCACCATTTGAAATAGCTTCAGAAGCTCTTTCAGATTGATAATTATTTCCTGAGTTTGGGTTTATAAATGAAAATAGTCTTTGTTTTATGTACTCAAATTTTGAAACATACAATATAAGATAAGTTAATACCAAAAAAGTTAATGTAAAAAAAACTAATAAAAATAATAAATTAATTCCTGATACAAATATTAATGAAAACCATGTAAAAATTATTAATATAGTTTGTCCTATATCAGGTTGGGAAATCAAAAACAAAATTACTGGGATAATTATCAATAAACTAAATAAATATTTAAAATAAAGATGTCTTTCATAATTAAAAGTAAAAATAGTCGCAATCATGATTATCAAAAAAGGTTTAAGAATTTCAATTGGCTGAAACCTTGGTAACATAGGTAAATCTATCCATCTTGCTGATCCTTTTACTTCTTCGCCAATAAATGGAACTAAAGCTAAAAATATAAAAAAAATAAAAAATAAATATTTAGAAATTTGAAATAATTTTTTTTGCTCAATCGCAGAGAAAGTAATTAAAATAAAAACTCCTAGAATAATAAAGAATAAATGTTTTAAAAAAAAATAATAAGTATTAGTATTCAATTTATCTGAAGCAATTATTGATGTTGAAACTAATGAAAAAAATAAACCAAGACCAAAAAGTAATAGAATTAAAAATAAAATAAATTTATCAATATTTTTCCACCACCCATAATAAAAATTAAATATTTTGTTTAAATCAAGCATTTATTTTTTTTATAAATTTATTTTTTTTTATTAAATAATTAAAATAATTTCCTCTATCCTCAAAATTTTTAAATTTATCAAAAGATGCTGCTGAGGGACTAAATAAAATATATGAATGCTTATTTTTTTTTAATTTAACTTCTTCAGCTATTTTTTTTAAAATACTCTCTAAATTTTTATATGTATTTGATTTTATTTTATTATGTAATTTTTTTTCAAAAAAACTCTTATCTTTTCCAAAAATATAACCTTTAATATTTTTATAATATTTAGATGATAGCTCAAGTTTATCACCTTTTTTTGACAATCCGCCAAGTATCCAAAAAATATTTTTATATGATTTAAGTAAATTTACACTTGAAGAAAAGCTTGTAGATTTTGAATCATTTATAATTGTAACAAAATTATTTTTATAAATAACTTGTTGTCTAAAATCTAAACCTCTAAATCTATTTACTGTATTAAATAGCCTCGATTTGTTAAGTTTATAAACTTTTGCAAATTCAAGTATAAAAGATAAATTTGTTAAATTATTGATATTATAGAAATAACTATTAGAAATTAACTTTTTTATCTTATTATAATTTGTATTTATTTTAATAATTTTAGACTTAATTTTATGCTTTTTTATTTGTTGATTTAAATATTTATTATTTTCTACAAATGCATAAAAATTTTTATTTTGATTTAATATAAGTTTAAATTTGGCACTTGCATAATTTTGAATTGATTTATGCCTTTCCAAGTGGTCTGGTCTAATATTCAATATAAACGCATAATCAGTTTTAAAATATTGACTATAATCAATTTGATAAGATGAAGCCTCTATCACAAATATAGTGCTTGGGTTTATTTTATTTCTAGATAGAGCTGGTATACCGATATTTCCGATAAGTTTAACGTCTTTATTTTGTTCCTTTAAAATTTTAAATAATAATTTTGCTGTTGTTGATTTTCCATTTGTGCCAGTAATTGTAATTTTTAAATTTTTTGGATTGTTCAAATGAAAAATATCAAGATCTGTAATTATTTTTTTTTTGTTTTTTTTTATGTAATTTTTTAATTTACATTTATTTATATCAATCCCTGGGCTTAAAACTATATGATCAAATTCTGATATTCTTATCTTTTTTAGAGAAATAGAAAATTTGTTAACTTTTTTATTATCATCATAAATCAAAATTTTATTATTTTTTTTTAAATATTTAAATGAAGCCTGCCCACTTTTGCCATATCCATAAATGAGAATTTTTTTATTTTTTAGATTATCATTTAAATTAAACATTATCTTAATTTAAGAGTGGCCAATCCTATCATTGCTAAAATAATTGATATGATCCAAAATCTTACAACTACAGTTGATTCTGCCCATCCCTTTTTTTCAAAATGGTGGTGTATAGGTGCCATTTTAAAAATTCGTTTTCCTGTTAACTTAAATGAAATAACTTGTACTATTACCGATACCGCCTCTAAAACAAACAAACCTCCTGTTATTGCTAGAACAATCTCATGTTTGGTTATTATACCTACTGCTCCTAAAGAACCACCTAATGCCAGTGAACCTGTGTCCCCCATAAATATTTTTGCTGGAGGTGCGTTGAACCAAAGAAAACCAATGCACGCACCTATAATTGAACCACAAAATACAGCTACTTCTCCAACATCTTTAATGTAAGGGATATGCAAATATTCTGAAAATACTATATTTCCAGTAACATAACTTATAAATGCAAAACAAGACGCAACCAATATTATTGGAACCGTAGCTAATCCATCTAAGCCATCTGTTAAATTAACTGCATTTGAAGATCCAACAATTACAAATAAATAAAATGGAATAAAAAACCAACCAAGATTAATTACTAAATTTTTAAAAAATGGGAAATAAAGATTTTTTAATTCAACAGAATTTGTGTGATAAGTAAGTATATAAATTCCAATTAAAGCTATTATAATTTGTGAA
>CACPJJ010000019.1 GCA_902634305.1 uncultured Pelagibacteraceae bacterium
AGATCTTTCTTTATCTAGGCTAATTATTTTTCCAATCTCATCTCTTGAAAAGGATTTACCTGGAGAGTTGATCATAAATTCTAAGATAGTTTTTTCTGTATTGTTAATTTTATATTCTTTTTTATCTCTAAAAATTAGATTTTTACTTAAATCAACTTTTACACTTCCAAATTCAATTAATCTTTTTATATTTTTTATTTTTGTTTTATTTAAAATATTTTTTATTCTTAAAATTAATTCTTTAGGCTCAAAAGGTTTTGCAAGGTAATCATCAGCTCCGATTTCTAATCCATGTATTCTTTCCTCCGCTTCACCTTTGGCAGTAAGCAAAATTATTGGAGTATATAATTTATCTTTATTTTCAATTGTAAATTCCAATCCACTTTTTCCAGGCATCATTATATCCAAAACAATTAAATCAAATTTAATTAAGTCTACTTTTTTTTTTGCATCTTCTGCACTAAATGCCGTAGTAACTAAATAATTATTTTCATTTAAATATTGTTTTACCAAATCTCTAATTCTATCGTCATCATCAACTACTAATATATGTGATTTAATATTTTTCATTAATTATTTTATTTAAAACATTATTAAAATTTATTACTTCCTTTGAACTAGAGGTTAATAGCGCATTATAGATTCTTTTTTTTTGTACATCAAAAACTTCGTTAAATAATTTTTTTCCTTTATCATTTAAATAAACATGCTTTAATCTTGTATCTTTTTTATCTTTTTTAAAATTGACAACGTCTATTTTTATTAAATCTTTAAGGACTCTATTTAAACTTTGTTTTGTTATTTTTAATTTTTTTAGAAGTTCGGATATAGTTATTCCATCGTATAAGGAAATAAGATTAATTACTTTGTGATGAGCAACTCCAATAGAATATTTGTCTAGAACTTTTTTTGCATCAGAGAAGGTTTCTCTGTAGCTCATAGAGATTTTTTCGATGAATTCTTTTAATTGATCATCCTTTAAATATAAAAGCTCTTTCATATTGGTAAGTTATATTGACATATTCTACATACAAAGATATTTTTTTAAATAAATTAAATCTAAAAAATTAAATCAAAATGATACCTTACGATAAACGAGAAGGAAAAATCTGGTACAACAATGAGCTAGTTGATTGGAATGATGTAAAATTACATGTTTTAAGTCATGGCCTGCATTATGCCAGCTGTGTATTTGAAGGATTAAGAGTTTACGATGGTGAAATATTTAAATTAGAAGAGCATACTAATAGACTTTTTCATTCAGCAAAAAGAATGGATATTAAAATTCCTTATTCTGAAGAAGAAATTAATAAAGCTACTAAAAAAATAGTTTCAGTTCAAAATGTTCAAAATGGATATATTAGGCCATTTGCTTGGAGAGGGAGTGAAATGATGGCAGTGTCTGCACAAAATACTAAAATACATGTTGCGATAACAACATGGGAATGGGGAACATATTTTGATTCAAGGTTAAAAACAGAAGGAATAAAATTAAATATTTCTAAGTGGAGAAGACCAGCACCTAACACAATACCTTGGGACACTAAAGCTTCAGGATTATATATGATTTGTACTCTTTCTAAGCACGAAGCAGAAAGAGACGGATATACAGATTCATTAATGCTTGATCATGAAGGAAATATAGCTGAAGCAACTGGGGCAAATATTTTTTTTAAAGATAAAAATGGTGAATTGCATACTCCAGTACCTGATAGTTTTTTAGATGGAATAACAAGAAGGGCACTAATCGAAATAGCAAAATCTAAAAATATTAATGTTAATGAGAGAAAAATTTCACCAAAGGAACTTTCAAGTTTTGTAGGATGTTTTTTAACTGGTACTGCAGCTGAGGTAACTCCAGTTTCTAAAATTCTTGAACATAATTATAAGGTTTGTAATTTAATTTTAGATTTGTCTTCTAGTTATGAAAAGTTAGTTAGAAAAAAGAAAGTAGCTTAATTTTTCTCATCCTCAGATATTGCATGATCTATGCCTTTTCTTAAATATTCATACCCGGTATATAAAGTTAAAAATGCAGATAGCCAAAGTAAAATTATACCTATAGTTTGCGCATTATAATCTTGAAAATTAATTATTTTATTTCCAGTTTCGCCAGTTAACAAAACTGAAATTGCAATCATTTGTAAAAATGTTTTAGCTTTAGCCAGACTTGACACAGGAAGATTAATTTTACCTTTTGCTAAAAATTCCCTTAATCCAGAAATTAATATTTCTCTGGTTAAAATTATTATTGCAGCGATTACTTCGTAGTTTTTTATTGTCCCATCCATTACTAATAAAATTAAAGCTGTTGCTACTATAATTTTATCCGCGATTGGATCTAGCAATTCTCCCAATTTAGATTCTTCCTTATACATTCTTGCTAATAAACCATCTAAAAAATCAGTAAATGAAGCTAAAACAAATAATACAAAAGGTATCACATCCCCATAAAAACCAGGTAAGTAAAATGTAAAAACAAATATAGGAACAATTATAATCCTACCTATTGTTAAATAATTTGGAATTTTCATTCGTGGAAAAAGTTATATATTTTTTTTGCAACTTTTTCTTCAACTCCTTCTACTGTTTTTATCTCGTCCAGGCTTGCAGATTCAACTGCTCTTGCTGACCCAAAATGATTTAATAATGCCCTTTTTCTCATAGATCCGATACCCTGTATTTGATCCAAGAGTGACTTTGTTATTCCTTTTTTTCTTTTTGCCCTATGTGCACTTATTGCAAATCTATGGGATTCGTCTCTTATTCTTTGTAAAAAAAAAAGGGTAGGATCATTTTTTTCAAATTTATAATCTTTACCGTTATGAAAAAAAGTTTCATTCCCACTATTTCGGTATTTACCCTTTGCAATAGCTATAACTGGTATATCGTGCAAGCCTAACTCATTCATAGTTTCTCTAGCTGATGAGTATTGTCCTTTACCTCCATCTATCATTACCAAATCTGGAAATGATAGAAAATTATCTTTCTCTTGAATTGCTCTTTTAAACCTTCTATTTAAAACTTCTCGCATCATTCCATAATCATCTTGCTCGTTATCTTTTTTCTTTATATTAAATTTTCTATATCTTTTTTTAATAAACCCTTCATCCCCAAACGCAATTAAAGCTCCAACGCTATTAGTTCCCTGAATATGACTATTATCGTAAACTTCAATAAGACTTATATTTGTTTCAAGATTAAACTTTCTTGAAACAGATTCAAATAGCTCTTTATTATTTTGACTTTCATAAAGTTTCCTATTCAAGCTATCTTTTGCATTTTTAATCGCTTGGTTAATAACTTTTAATTTTGATCCTTTTTTTGCAACAGAAATATTGATTTGCTTACTTTCTTTTTTAGAAAGTGTTTTTTCAATTAAATTTTTTTCTTTAATATCTTCTGATAGAATTATTAAAGACGGAACACTTTTATTTTCATAAAATTGAGAAACAAAAGAATTTAAAATATTGCTCAATTTTTCATCTGGATCATGTTTAGGAAAAAAAGCTTGGTTACCCCAATTCTGTTTAGATCTATAAAAAAATACTTGTATACAAGTTTTGCCCGATTCTTTGTATCCAGCAATTACATCTGCTTCTACTAAGTTTGCCTCATTAATTCTTTGAGATGACTGAATAATATTTAAAGCTTTAATTCTATCTCTTAATATTACTGCTTTTTCAAAGTCTAAATCTTCACTTGCTTTTTCCATTTGATTTGAAAGATTTTTTTGTATTCTTCTTGATTTACCTGAAACAAACTCTATAGCATCTTCAACTGAGCTTTTATATTCTTCTTTTTTAATATAACCAACACATGGCCCAGAACATCTTTTTATTTGATATAAAATACATGGTCGTTCTCTATTTTTAAAAACAGTATCATCACAAACTCTTAAATGAAAAATTTTTTGGATCATTTTAATAGTCCAATTTGCTGAGCCCGCAGATGCAAATGGACCAAAATAAAATCCCTCTTTAGTTTTTTTGCCTCTATGTCTTTTTATTTGTGGCCATTTATCTTTGTTTCCAATAAAAATAAATGGAAAAGATTTATCATCTCTTAAAAGAATATTAAATTTTGGTTTAAATTTTTTTATTAAATTTGCCTCTAAAAGTAGGGCTTCACTTTCATTAGAGGTAGTTGTTATCTCAATTTTTTTAGTTTGAGACAACATTCTTTCTGTTCTTATTATATGGTTTTTTTCTGCAATATAGTTTTTTAACCTGTTTGGAAGATTTTTGGCTTTTCCAACATATAATATTTCGTTTTTTGAGTTGAGCATCCTATAAACACCAGGAAGCTTAGGTATTAATGGAAGTTCTTTTTTAATTGCCTCTTTTCCTAATTCAGAACTAATCATGACTTCTTTTTTTAGAAATTTGAATTCCTACTGATGAACAATCTTTCATAATTTCTAATTTTTCAATTTGAAGACTAATTTTATCAATTCTTTTATCTTTAAATAATTCATCAAAAACGTCTTCAGCTAGTGTTTCTAGAAAGTTATAATGTTTATTTTTAACTAATTTTTTAATTAATCTCACAATTTTAGCATAGTTTACAATTGATTTAATGTCTTTATCATTTGATGGTTTTTTATCTTCATAGTTTACATCAAGCGTAAACTTTACTTTTTGAGGTTTTTCCTTTTCGAAATCGAAGTACCCAAGTTTTAAATCTAATATTAAATCTTTAATTAATACTTTTTTTTCATAATTAAATAAATTTTTTTTCCTATCTATTTTAACTATTTTAAGATTATTCTTTTTCACTCTTTACCTTTCATTATGTCTGGTGTTTGCCAATTTAAATTTTGTCCGCTATCAATAGCCAATACTTGTCCAGTAATAGAGCTATTTTTTATAAAAAAGTCAACTGCATTACAAATTTCTTCTACATCAACTTGTTTTTTAAGTGGGGTAGCCATGTACTGCTTCTTGAAGTGCTTTTCCGTTTGTCTTTTATTTTTTATTGTTGGCCCAGGTGCTATTCCATTTACTCTTATATTTGGTGCCAAACTCATTGCACTGGTTTTTGTTAATGTATAAAGGCCGGTTTTACTTATTGTATAGGAAAAAAAATATGGAGTTAGTTTAAAAACTCTTTGATCAATAATATTAATTATATTGTTATTTTTTCCTTTAATATTTTTTGCAAATCCTTTGGATAATAAAGCAGGAGTTCTAAGATTTGTTCTTAAATGACGACCCCAACTAGTAGTGCTAAAATTTTCAAGTTTATCATTTTCAAAAAGGGAAGCATTATTAATTAAGCAATCAAAATATTTTAATTTAGATTTAGCAAATTTCAAAATTTTATTTACATCTGTCTCTTTGCTTAAGTCTCCTTTAACAAGATAAACTTTAGTTTGTTTTTTTGATAGTTTTTTTTTTAATTTTTCAGCATTAGATTTAGATTTATTAAAGTGTATGACTATTTCTACTCCTCGCCCTGCAAGTCTTTTAGCTATAGCAGCTCCAATTCGGGTTGCACCTCCGGTAATGATTATTTTATTTGCTTCCACTTTTTTTTTCCCTTTTGTGCTCTAGTTCCAGGCATCCCCATTGTTGATCTTCCCTTAGGATAGAGTTTATTTTTAACATCGTACTGTCTTATTTTTGGATTTAAAGTAATTTCTAACTCTGTACTTTCTAGTTTTCTGATTTCATCTCTGATTTTTGCAGCTTCTTCAAATTCTAAATTAGATGCTGAATCTTTCATTTTTTTGTTCAATGCTTTTAAGTGTTTTTTAAGATTTCCACCTATGTTTGAGCCTTCACTAACTTTTACATAATCTTTTTCATAAACACTTTCTAAAATATCACTAATTTCTTTTTTTACTGTTTTTGCATCAATATTATTTTTTTTATTATAATTAAGCTGTATTTGTCTTCTCCTATCCGTTTCTTTGATTGCTTTTTTTATACTCTTAGTTTCTTTGTCAGCATATAGAATAACTTTTCCTTCAACATTTCTTGCAGCTCTACCGATAGTTTGGATAAGTGAAGTTTCAGATCTTAAGAAACCTTCTTTGTCAGCATCTAATATACCAACCAAAGCACATTCTGGTATATCAAGTCCTTCTCTTAATAAGTTTATTCCTACCAAAACATCAAATACTCCCATTCTTAAATCTCTCATGATTTCAATTCTTTCAAGAGTATCAATATCAGAGTGTAAGTATCTTACCTTTATTCCATTTTCATGAAGATATTCAGTCAAATCTTCTGCCATTTTTTTTGTTAATGTTGTTACTAATACTCTAAAATTCTTCTCAACAACTTTTTTACATTCATGCATTAAATCATCAACCTGGTTTTTTGCAGGTCTAATTTCTACATTTGGATCTATAAGACCAGTGGGTCTTATTACTTGATCAATAAATTTTCCTTTTGTCTGTTCTAACTCCCAGGGTCCAGGTGTAGCTGAAACAAAAACTGTTTGAGTTCTCATCATATCCCATTCTTCAAATTTGAGAGGTCTATTATCCATACAAGACGGAAGTCTAAATCCATATTCTGCAAGAGTGCTTTTTCTTGACCTATCTCCTTTAAACATTCCATTTAGCTGAGGGACTGTTACATGACATTCATCTACAAATACCAAAGTATTATCTGGAAAATATTCAAATAGGGTAGGAGGTGGTTCGCCTGGCTTTCTACCAGATAAAAATCTTGAGTAATTTTCAATGCCAGCACACGAACCAGTTGCTTCAATCATTTCTAAATCAAATTTTGTTCTCTCTTCTAGCCTTTGTGCTTCAAGCAATTTATTTTCGGCCTTATGTTTTTTTAAAGTTACTTCTAGCTCTTTTTTTATATTTATAATTGCTTGTTCTACTGTTGGTTTGGGAGTTATGTAATGACTATTTGCATAAATTTTAATTAAGTTCAATTCTCTAACTTGATCACCAGTTAATGGATCAAATTCTTCAATTTTTTCTAATTTGTCACCAAACAAACTTAATCGCCAAGCTCTATCTTCAAGATGTGAAGGAAAAACCTCAAGATACTCACCTCTGGCTCTAAAAGTTCCTCTATAAAAATTTTGATCATTTCTTTTATATTGGAGAGCGACTAAAGATTTAATTATTTGTTCTCTATTATAATCATAGTTTTTTTGAAGCGTTAAAGTCATCTTGCTGTACGCTTCAACTGATCCAAGACCATAAATGCAAGATACACTGGCAACAATTAGAACATCATCTCTCTCTAAAAGAGATCTTGTAGCCGAGTGCCTCATTCTATCTATTTGCTCATTAATTGAAGCTTCCTTTTCGATATAAGTGTCTGATCTAGGAACATAAGCTTCAGGCGTATAATAATCGTAATAAGAGACAAAATATTCAACAGCATTGTCTGGAAAGAAACCCTTCATTTCACCGTAAAGCTGAGCTGCAAGTGTTTTATTTGGAGCTAAAATTAACGCTGGTCTATTTGTTGCCTCAATGACCTTGGCCATAGTAAAGGTTTTTCCTGATCCTGTTACTCCAAGAAGAACTTGATTGAATTCTCCTTTATTGGCGCTTTGTACCAATTTTTTTATAGCTTCTGGTTGATCTCCAGCAGGTTTAAAATCAGATTTAATTTTGAATTTTTTACCACCTTCAAGTTTTCCACTAATTTTAGGATTTTTACTCTGAATATCTGTAATTAAATCTTGATAAGTATTTTCCATATATTAAACAACGTATTAGAATAATTTTATATTTCAATGAGCATAATATCAGATAGTTTAAAAAGGATTAAACCATCACCCACTATTGCTGTTACTCAAAAAGCTAGAGAATTAAGAGCAGCAGGCAAAGATATAATAGGGCTAGGTGCTGGTGAGCCAGATTTTGATACACCAAATAATATTAAGAATGCTGCCATAAAAGCTATTAGGAGAGGTGATACAAAATATACAGCAGTTGATGGAACTTCAGCTTTAAAAAAAGCAATAATTAAAAAATTTAAAAAAGAAAATAATTTGAGGTACTCAAATGAGGAAATAACCGTAGGAACGGGCGGTAAACAAGTTCTTTATAATGCATTCATGGCAACACTAAATAGAGGAGATGAAGTAATCATTCCAGCACCTTTTTGGGTTTCCTACCCTGATATGGTTTTATTAGCTGGTGGTAAACCAAAAATTATTAAATGCAATGAATCAGATAATTTTAAATTAACACCACAAAAATTAAAGAAAGCAATTTCTAAAAAAACAAAGTGGTTAATATTAAATTCGCCATCAAATCCTACCGGTGTGAGTTATACAAAATCAGAGATAAAAAAATTATCTCAAGTGTTAATTAAATATAAGAAAATTCAAATTTTAAGTGATGATATTTATGAGCATATCACATATGAGAAAGCTAAGTTTTTCACTATTGCTCAAATACCTAGTTTAAAAAATAGGACTCTTACAATGAACGGTGTAAGTAAGTCTTATGCTATGACAGGATGGAGGATAGGTTATGCAGGGGGACCAAAGGATATTATTAAAGCTATTCGTAAAGTTCAATCTCAATCAACATCAAATCCTTCTTCTGTAAGTCAAGCTGCTGCAGTTGAAGCTTTAAATGGAACTCAGAAATTTATAAAAGTAAGATCTAAAGAATTTAAAAAAAGAAGAGATTTTGTTATTAAAAGCTTAAATAAAATCAATGGAATTAATTGTTTAAGACCTAACGGAGCATTTTATGTATTTCCAAGTTGTAAAGGTCTTTTAAATAAAAAAACTAAATTAAAAAAAGATACCGACTTTGTTCAAAAGTTACTTGAAAAAGCAAATGTAGCTGTAGTGCAAGGCTCAGCTTTCGGATTAGAAGGTTATTTTAGAATTTCTTATGCAACCTCAATGAAAAATTTAAAAAAAGCCATGGAAAGAATAAAATCTTTTTGTGAAAGTTTGAACTAATTGATGAAAATAGCCTTATTATTTGGCTCATCCGGATTAATTGGCGAACAACTAATCAATCACTTAATTCAAAATAATGATTATAATAAAATTAAGATTTTCGTTCGTTCAGAGCCAAAGATCAAAGATTCAAAAATAGAAATAATTAAAACAGACTTTAATAATTTAAAAAATCATGTTGAGGATATTAAAGGAGATGATTGTTTTTTTTGCATTGGCACAACAAAGCAAAAATCACCTGATAAAAAAGAGTATAAAAGAATTGAGCGAGATATGCCTGTAGAAATTGCCGAGATTGCAAAAGCAAATTCAGTTAATTCTTTTGTCTATGTTTCATCTGGTTTTGCAGATCCAAAAAATTCGGGGGCTTATTTGAGATACAAAGGTGAAGTTGAAGAGGAGCTAAAGAAATTAAATTTTACAAAACTTGGGATAATGAGACCTTCATTTTTATTGGGCAATAGAAAAGAAAAAAGATTTGGTGAGAAATTAGGTATATTTTTGTTTAAATTACTTTCACCTTTATTTCTAGGACCGTTAAAAAAAATGAAACCAATTCACTCTGAGAAAGTTGCAAAAGTAATGATTAAAATTTCTAATGGTGACTTTAAACAACATGTATTTGAATCTAATGAAATAGTTGAAATTAGTAATTATTAATTTTTTAAACTTTAAAATATTCTTTTATGTCTTTTTGAAACAATAAGTATATAGAAGAAATCTGTAACAAAGTATTTAAAATTAAAATAGATCTTACAGTTAAGGCATTAAATCCTATTTCTGGTATTGGCCCATAAGGAGCAGCAAAACTGACATCTATTGCCCCAATTAAATCAAATAGACCAACTGCATTCCATGACAGTAACAGACCCCATAAGATAGCATTTGGTTTTTTTATGATGTGGTAAACTAAAAATAAAGCAGTTATCCCAATAATAAAGTCACCTACAAAAGGAACTATCCATTCAGATGGTGCGGAACGTTCATTGTTAGTAAAAATCCAAAATAAAAACAAGCCTGACCCAACCGCTCTGAATGACATCCATCCAGTTACAAAAATAATCCAGTTTAATTTCATTTTTTCTAGTGTGATAAAAATTTTTCAGCTTCAAGAGCAGCCATACAACCCATTCCTGCAGCAGTTACAGCTTGTCTAAAAATTTTATCTTTAACATCTCCTGCAGCAAAAACACCAGGTATATTTGTCTCTGTTGAATCTGGTTTTGTTGTTAAATAGCCCTCTTTATCCATATTTAATTGATCTTTAAATAGTTGGGTTGCAGGATCATGTCCAATTGCAATAAATAATCCGTCAATTTTTAATTCATCAATTTTATTCGTTTTTACGTTTTTAATTTTTAATCCTTTAACATTTTTAGGATCATTGTCTCCAATAACTTCTTCAACAACACTATCCCAAATAATTTCAATTTTTTTGTTAGCCATTAATTTGCTTTGGAGCATTTTTTCAGCTCTTAAAGAATCTCTTCTGTGAATTAATTGAACTTTTGATGCAAATTTTGTAAGAAACATTGCTTCTTCAACTGCAGCATTTCCACCACCAACAACTGCAACTGTTTTATCTTTAAAGAAAAAACCATCACATGTTGCACAAGCTGAAACACCAAATCCTCTAAATTTTTGTTCAGATTCAATATTTAACCATCTTGCCTGAGCTCCAGTTGAAATTATAATTGAATCTGCAGTATATTTTTGACCACCATCTCCAATAGCCTCAAAAGGTTTTGATTTTAAATTTACTGAAGAGATGTGATCTTCAATCATTTCTGTACCTACAGCTTTAGCTTGGTCTCGCATCTGCTCCATTAACCATGGCCCCTGAATTACTTCAGCAAAACCAGGATAGTTTTCAACATCAGTTGTGGTAGTTAATTGTCCACCTGGCTCCATACCAGAAACCATAATAGGCTTTAACATTGCTCTTGCAGCATAAACCGCAGCTGTATATCCGGCTGGACCAGATCCAATTATTAACACTTTTGTGTGTTTAGTTGGATTTTGATTCATATCAAAGCTATATAGTAATTAATGAGCAAATTAAAAGGGTTATTATTGACAGAAGGAATGCATGGCATGATTAGCCAAGTTGAAGGTTTAGCTAAAGCTTTAGATATCGAATTTACTCACCAGAAAGTTGAACTAAATAGTTTCTGGAAAATGATTCCTCCAAATTTAACTCCAGTCTCAAACATAGTTTTTAATAAATTCGATGTTCCAGATTTCGATATAATCATTTCATGTGGAAGGAAAAGTGTAATTCCTTCAATTTTTTTGAAGAAAAATTCAAAAAAAAAAGTTTTTAACATTCATATTCAAAATCCTAAAGTTTCACTAGGTAATTTTGATTTTGTAATTGTACCAGAACATGACAGTTTAAATGGAAAAAATGTTATTACATCAAAAGGGGCTATTCACTACTTAACTTTGGATGAGATTAAAAACAATCATAGTTATCTTGAAGAAAAACTTAAAAAAAATAAGGATTATTTGTTGTTAGTTTTAGGAGGTCCTAACAAATACTATGATTATAAGGATCAAAATTTAATAAATATTTTTGATAAAATTAAAAAAATTTTGAGCAGTAATAATTTACAAGTTATAGTAATTCCATCAATGAGAACTCCTAAGAGAATAATAAATTTAGCAGATGAATTATTGGGAAAAGAAAATCTTGTAATTACTAATATTGATAAAAAAGCTTATCTATCAGGACTATCATTAGCAAAATATATTGTTGTAACTTGCGACTCTACTTCAATGATATCGGAGGCAGCTACTACAGGAAAACCTATATATATTGCAGATATACCAGCTAAAAAAAATGATCAAAGATTTAAAACGTTTAGGGAGTTATTTGATAAATTAAATATAGCAAGAAATTTAAACGAAAAACTTGAGATTTGGAACTATAAAAGTTTAAATGAAACGGCTAGAATAGCTGAAGAAATCAAAAAACAAATATCATAATGTCATTTTTAAACTCAATTGAAAAAAAATCTAAAAAGTTTGAAAGTCCTTTTACTCATTGGGAATTAAATGAACCTTTAACTGAAGGACAGGTTGATGAGATTGTAAATGCAGATATTGCTAATCCAGTTGAGCATAATATTAACTATGATGGAACCAGAGCAATTGATGGAGGAGAAGGAAAATTTAGAGAAGGTATTTCTGATGGAGGAAAAGCTTTAAAATTTAGATGCTTTATAACAAAAGAAAATGCAAATAAATTTCCAAATTTAAGAAATTTTATCCAAGAACTTCAAAATAAAAAAACTTACGAAAAAATTTCAAATTTAATAGGAAAAGATTTATCTAATTCCTATGTTAGGGTTGAAGTTATATGTGATCGAAAAGGTTTTTGGTTAAAGCCACATTGCGATATTAAAGAAAAGCTTATTTCATGCTTACTTTTTGTAAATAAGTTTAATGAAAACGAAGATTTGGGAACTGATTTTTATGATAGCGAATTAAAAAAAATTAAAACTCTTCCTTATAGAGATAATTATGGATATTTTTTTTCAAGTGGCCCAAATACTTGGCACGGAATGGAAAAAAAAGAAATTGTTAAAGAAAGACGTTGTCTCCAAGTAAATTACGTTACATTTAAAACTGATTGGAAAGTTGAAGATTAAATTTCTTGTAAAGATTTGACTTCTATTTTTTTTGTCTTTAATGATTTGATAGCCTCCAAAAAAGCATACGCAGTTGACATATTTGTACAATAAGGAACTTTATTTATTAAAGTTGACCTTCTTAAAGATGTAGAGTCTTGAATACGGTATGCACGTTTTCCACCACCAGTATTAATCACTAGAGCAATTTTTTTTGAATTTAATACATCAATTATGTGAGGAGAGCCTCCGCTAACTTTGTTTATTTTTTTACACTTAATGCCATTTTTTATAATTCTATTTGCAGTTCCTTCCGTCCCACATAATGTAAAACCTAATTTTATTAATTGTTTTGCCAAGTCTACTCCTTCATTTTTGTGTCTATCTTTTAGAGAAATAAATGCCAGTCCTTTGGTTGGTAGAGAATTTTGTGAAGCCATTTGACTTTTGGCATACGCTAGACCAAAATCTTTATCTATTCCCATTACTTCTCCTGTTGATTTCATTTCTGGACCCAATAAAACATCAACGTTTGGAAATTTATTGAATGGGAAGACAGCTTCTTTAACAGCAAAAATATTTTTATTTTTATCTTTTAAATTAAATTTTTTTAATTTTTCCCCTGCCATTATTCTCGAAGCAATTTTGGCTAAAGGAATTCCTTTAGCTTTAGAGACGAAAGGAACAGTTCTGCTGGCTCTTGGATTAACTTCAATAATATAAATTTCATCATTTTTAATCGCGAACTGGACGTTCATAAAACCTTTAACTTTTAATGCTAATGCTAATTTTTTAGTTTGATTATTAATTTCATTAATTAATTCTTTCTTAATAGCTATCGGAGGCATACAACAAGCTGAATCTCCAGAATGAATTCCGGCCTCTTCGATATGTTGCATAACTCCAGCAACAAAAACATCCTTACCATCTGATATTGCATCAACATCAACTTCCATTGCATTATTAATAAACCTATCAATCAAAATTGGATTATTTTCTGCAGCTTTAAATGCTTCTTGAACAAAATCTTTTAGTTGGTTTTTTTCATGAACTATTTCCATGGCTCTACCTCCTAATACATAAGAAGGTCGTACAACAAGAGGCAAACCAATTTCAGATGCTATTTTTATGGCCTCATCGTATGTTTTTGCAATTCCACTATCTGCTTGTTTTAATTTTAATTTAATTAAAAGTTTTCTAAATCTGTCTCTATCCTCAGCTAAATCAATTGATGAATATTGAGTACCAATAATTGGCAAAGAATTATCATGAAGAAATTTTGCTAATTTAATAGGAGTTTGTCCGCCAAATTGAGCAATTATACCTATTAAATTTCCTTTTGACTTTTCTTTTAAAATTATGTTGTGAACATATTCTTCAATCAAAGGCTCAAAATATAATCTGTCACTTGTATCATAATCAGTTGAAACAGTTTCTGGATTACAGTTGATCATTATTGTTTCAAATCCAGCTTCTTTTAAAGAGTAACTTGCTTGGCAACAACAGTAATCAAACTCAATTCCTTGGCCTATTCTGTTTGGCCCACCACCAAGAATAATAATTTTATTTTTTTTAGAAGGCTCAGCCTCACATTCTGTATTTAATGAAAAATTTCTTTGATATGTAGAGTACATGTAAGGAGTAAAAGATTTAAATTCAGCCGCACAAGTATCCACTTTTTTAAATACAGGCAAAACTTTTAAAGCAATTCTTTTTCTTCTAACGATTTTCTCTTTTAAATTAGTTAGTTGAGATAATTTCTTATCAGAGAATCCTATTGATTTAATTCTATTAAATTCGTTAAAGTTTTTAGGCAGACCCTTTTTAGAAATTTTATTTTCTTCATCTACAATCTCTTTAATTTGTTCTAAGAACCAAGGGTCTACTTTTGATAATTTGTATATTTTTTTTAAATTAATTTTTTTACGTATTGCTTCTGCGATTAATAAAATTTTATTTGGGATATTGATCTTAAGTTTTTTTTCAATATCACTCTTATTTAAATCAAAAATTCTATCCAAACCTGAAAAACCAATTTCCAAAGATATTAATGCTTTTTGAAGAGATTCCTTAAAGTTTCTTCCAATTGCCATTGCCTCACCAACTGATTTCATTGAAGTTCCTAATATTGCAGGTGAACTAGAGAATTTTTCAAAAGTAAATCTAGGAATTTTTGTAACCACATAATCTATAGTTGGCTCAAAAGATGCGGGAGTAACTTTAGTAATCTCATTTTTTAATTCATCAAGGGTGTAACCAATGGCCAGTTTTGCTGCCACTTTTGCTATTGGAAATCCAGTTGCTTTTGATGCAAGTGCTGAAGACCTAGAAACTCTAGGATTCATTTCTATAACTACCATTCGACCATTTTTCGGATTAATGGCAAACTGAACGTTCGAACCTCCAGTTTCTACTCCAATTTTTCTTAAGCATGCAATAGAGGCATTTCTCATAACTTGATACTCTTTGTCTGTAAGAGTTAAAGCAGGCGCTATTGTAATAGAATCTCCTGTATGAATTCCCATTGGGTCTAAATTTTCAATAGAGCATATAATGATGCAGTTATCTTTTCTGTCTCTAACAACTTCCATTTCAAATTCTTTCCAACCTTCTAAGCACTCTTCTACTAGAACTTGATTTACAGGTGATGCATCAAGACCTTCTTTGACACGTTTCAAAAAATCTTTTTTACTTTTGGCTATACCACTTCCAAGTCCACCGAGAGTAAATGCGGGTCTTATTATTGCAGGCAATCCAACTTTATTTAAAGATTTCTTAATTTGTTTAATATTGTTAACTATTTCTGATTTTGGAAGATTTAATCCAATATCACTCATATTTTTTCTAAATTTTTTTCTATCCTCTGCGTTAGAAATAGCTTTTGAATTTGCTCCAATTAGTTCAATTTTGTATTTTTTAAGTAATCCAATTTTTTCTGCATTGATTGCTAAATTAAGTGCAGTTTGCCCCCCCATTGTTGGTAAAATCGCATTG
>CACPJJ010000020.1 GCA_902634305.1 uncultured Pelagibacteraceae bacterium
TTATGTATTTATAGAAATTATAGATTTAGTTTGACATCTATATATTAAAATTAATATTATAAATTAATTATGTCTAATATTAAATTTTCAAATGTTCATAAGTCATTTGGTCAAAATAAAATTATTAATAATTTTAATCTTGAAGGTAAAGAAGATGAATTTTTAGTTCTAGTTGGCCCATCAGGATGCGGCAAGTCTACTTTATTGAGAATGATCGCAGGGTTAGAAAAAGTTGATGAAGGAAAAATTCAAATCAATGATAAAATTATCAACGAATTACATCCTTCGAAAAGAGAAACAGCGATGGTTTTCCAATCTTACGCTTTATATCCTCATATGAATGTCTATGAGAATATGTCTTTTGGACTGAAAATTGAAAAACAAAGTAAAGAGGAAATTCAAACAAAAGTTTTAAGAGCAGCAAAAATACTTAAGATTGAAGAACTTTTAGAAAGAAGACCCAAACAGTTATCTGGAGGTCAAAGACAAAGAGTAGCTATTGGAAGAGCAATTACTAGAAATCCCAAAATATTTTTATTTGATGAGCCATTGTCAAATTTAGATGCAGCGTTGAGGGCGGAAATGAGAGTTGAGATTTCAAAGTTACACCAACAAATCAAGACAAATATGATTTATGTTACCCATGATCAAGTTGAGGCAATGACTTTAGCAGATAGAATAGTTATTTTAAATCAAGGTAATATAGAACAAGTAGGTACACCAGAAGAAATTTATAGTGACCCAGCTAACATTTTTGTTGCACAATTTATAGGAACGCCAAAAATGAATATTTTAGAAATTGATGAAAAGGATATTAAATCAGAAAAAATAATAAAAGTATTAGGCAACGAAATTACTATAAAAAATGCGAAATTAGAAAAAAGAAAACATTTTATTGGAATTAGACCAGAACATTTAAAAATAAAAAATGAAACAAAATTTAAATTTTCACCTGAAATAGATATTATTGAGAATTTAGGTAACGAAAAAATTGTTTATATGAAAAAAGATAACCATCAATTAAGTGCCAAAATATCTAGTGGAACTGAAATTGGAAATTCATTTGGTTTTGAGCTTCAAAACATTTTTATTTTTAATGAAAATGGAAAAAGGATCAAAAGTTAACTCAACTTAGAATTGATGTTTTTTTTTAAATTTTGTTATTTTATAACAAAAAATCATATGCATTATTTGCATAGCTGACTATTATAACTACCGATTGAGACATTTTGTCATTAACTTAATATCCCAATAATTAAAACAAGGAGATGTTATGAAAAACATATGTAAACTTATCTGCATCTTAACTATGTTTTACTCAAACATAGCCTATGCAGATATTAAATTTTGGACCACGGAAGTCCAACCAGCGAGAATGGCTAAGCAGGAAGAGATGGCGAAATCTTTTGAAGCTAAAACTGGGATTAAAGTTGAAGTAATTCCAATTGAGGAAAAAGATTTAGGAACTCGTGCAACAGCTGCAGCCGCATCTGGAAATCTTCCGGACGTAATCTATCATACTTTGCAATATGTTCTGCCATGGGCTGAAGCAGGTATATTAGATGTTGATGCTAATAATGATGTAGTTAAGGCACTTGGTAAAAAAACTTTTGCACCAGGAGCACTTAATATGGCTAAATCAGGTTCTAAAATAGCCGCAGTACCAGTAGACGGATGGACTCAAATGGTAGTCTATAGAAAAGATCTATTTGAAAAAGCTGGGCTAGATGCACCAACAAATTATGCAAATATTACCAAAGCAATAAAAGCTTTATCAGGTGATAATATGTATGGTTTCGTTGCAGCAACAAAAACTGACGAAAACTTTATGAGTCAAGTTTTAGAGCATGTTCTTTTAGCAAACGGTGTAAATTTAGTTAAAAAAGGTGGAACAAAAAAACAAGGTAAAGCTTTAAAAAATTCTTTAGAATTTTACAAAGTTTTAGCTAAAGCTAGTCCTCCAGGAGAGCTTTATTGGAAACAATCTAGAGCATTGTATTTTGCTGGTAGAACACCAATGATAATTTGGTCTCCATTTATAATGGATGAATTAGCAGGACTAAGAGACTCTGCACCGCCAACATTTAACGTTGATCCAACTTCTAATGAGTTAGCACAAAAAACTGGTTTTATAACTAATTTTAGTGGGCCAAATAATAAAAAAGGGGCTGCTTGGGCAGATATTAGATATTTTGGAATAACTGCAGATGCAGATACAGATGAAGCTAAAAAATTTATCATGTATTCTATGGATGAAGGTTACGCAAGTACATTATCTATAGCTCCAGAAGGTAAATTCCCAGTAAGAAGAGGTAACTCTAGCGATCCAAATGCATTTACAAAAGCTTGGAGTAAATTACCTGTAGGAGTAGATAGAAAAGCTCCGTTAACAGATCTTTACTCTGCTGATGTAATAAATAATATTGTTGCAGGATTAGATACTGCAAGCAGATGGGGAGTTAAAGAAGGGGAATTATCTAGAGCATCAAAAATTATTAACGCTCAGTTTCTAAATAGAATCACTAGAGAATATATAGACGATGAAATCTCTGTTGATGAAGCTGTTAATAAAATTAATGCTGAGTTAGCTAAATTCTAATAATTTTAATTTTTAAAAAAAGCGGGTAATATTATTTATCCGCTTTTTTTTATGAACGATACACTAGCAAAAACAGAAAAGAGAACAGCGTATGTGCTAACTTTACCTGCGGTATTTTTAGTTTTTGCAATAGTCTTATTTCCAATTTTTGCAAATGTTTGGATTAGTTTTAAAGAAGTTGAATTAAAAGATATAAGAATACCCGAACCACGAGCAAAAAAAATTGTTAAATCTATTTCAGGGGAAACTACAAAAATTAAAATTCTTTATAAACTGAGAAATAGCTCTTTATTACAAGAAATTAGAGATGTTACTTTTCAAGACAAATATCCTAAAAATTTTCAACCAAAAGATTTAGACAAAAGATGTGAATTCAAAAAAAATAAATTAAATTGTAAATTTGGAAATTGGCCAGCAAAATACAGAGAAAACTTTGAAGTAATATTTGAGACTAAAGATGGATCTAATGTAAGTAAAAAGGAAATAAAATCAATAAAACCAAAGCTAAAAGGAAAGTCTGACAATATTTTACTTAATACAAAGTTTACTCTAAAAAATTTTAAAAAAGTTCTGTTCGAGAATGAGTTTATAGATCTATTATTAACTACGTTTTATTATACTTTTTTTGGCACTGTTGGTTCAATTGTATTTGGGATATTGACTGCTCAAATGGTCAACCAGAAATTCTTTGGTAGAACATTTATGAGGAGTGTTTTGCTTTTCCCATATGTAGCACCAGTTGTAGCATTAGCTTATACTTGGGAGCTTTTACTTGATCCGAACAGCGGTACTTTAAATAGTTTGTTAATTAATTATCAAATAATAGAAACACCGATTAATCTATTAGGTCAAAAATATATTGCAGTAAATATTTTAGGATTCGATTTTAAATTAAGACTTGCTCTTACAACAGTTATTATTTTTGAAATATGGAGATATTTTCCGTTGGCCTTTTTATTTATTCTTGCCAGACTACAGGCTATTCCAAAGGAATTATATGAAGCTGCTGACGTAGATGGAGCAAGCCCTTTCCAAAAATTTTTTAAAATAACATTGCCTCAGATTACAGCTGTAATTTCTATTTTGTTCATGATTAGATTTATTTGGAATTTTAATAAATTCGAAGATGTTTTTTTGCTTACAGGTGGAGCATCTGGAACCAGGACTTTACCAATAAATGTGTATCAGCAAGGTTTTGCAATATCAGATATTGGCACTGGCTCAGCTGTATCTATAGTAATAGTAATTCTTTTACTTCTTTTCATGTTTTTCTATTTTAAACTTTTAGGAAAGAGAGTTGATGAAAACTAAAAATATTATAATTTTTTCATTTATTTCATCTTTCTTTTTAGTAAGTTTGATTTCTATATGGAAAATACTAGTTACATTACAAGGTATAAAATTAGAAAACTTTAATTTTCAAATTATTTTTTTACTTGGTTTTTTAGTTTCATTGGCCCATGTTATAATAGGAAATAAACTTAATTATATTTTAAAATTAATAATTTTTTCATTAATATTTATATTTATTGATGGTTATTTAATTCAGTCTATGCCCATTTGGTATAATATTGGAGTATTTTTAATTCTTTATTTTTTCATTAATAAAATTAAAAAGTTTAACAACAAAATTTTGGAAGAAGAACATTCTACTCAAATAATAATTTTTGATTTTTTAACACTTTTTGGAATAGTGCTATTTTCATTTGTAATTCTGTTTCCATTTTACATGATGGTAGTTACTAGCTTTAAAACACAAATTGCATTATTAGTTAACCCTTTGGACTTTAGTATAAATTTTGCCCAAGGATTTAAAGATTTATTCAAATCATACTTTATAATATTTAAATCTTACAAATTTGGAAAATATATATTAACTAGTACTATTGTATCTCTTGGAACTGTATTCATCACACTAGTTTTTGCTATTCCAGCTGCTTATGCTATTGCCAGATTAAATTTTTTTGGGAAAACATTTTTATCAACATCAATATTGATAATTTATATGTTTCCAGCAATTGTTTTGGTGATACCACTTTATACTGTTTTTAGTCAGTTGGGTTTGAGAAATTCCATTGAGGGATTATTAATTGTTTATACTGCTACCACTCTTCCTGTAGCTATATATATGCTACAAGGATATTTCAAAAGCATCCCAAAAGAATTAGAAGAAGCAGCGATATTAGATAAATTAAGCTGGTTTGGAATTATAACTAAAATAATAATTCCACTTAGTATTCCAGCTATTTCATCAGTTGCTTTATACGTATTTATGATAGCCTGGAATGAATTCTTATTTTCTTTAATGTTTTTAGATAATCCAAATTCTTTTACACTTTCAAGAGCAATACAGTATCTAAGTGGTGATGCTGAAACTCCTAGACAATATCTTATGGCAGGATCAGTAATAGTGACATTACCTGTTTTATTTATTTTTGTTTACTTTGAAAAATATTTAGTAAGCGGATTAACAGCAGGAAGTGTGAAGGGCTAATGAGTGATTTAGTTGAGGTTGCTAAAAAAATTCTTCTAGAAAATAGAAGGGCTGGCTACACGCTTCCTACAAATAACAAGCTATATCCAGCTCAGTGGAATTGGGATTCAGCTTTTATATCGTTAGGTTATTCTTATTTTAATTTAGATTATGCAATTCAGGAATTGGAAACACTTTTAAAGGGTCAATGGGACGATGGCATGGTACCACATATTTTATTTCATGAAGTTGATGACAGCTATTTTCCAAACCACACGACATGGTCTTGTGGAAAAGAAATACCATCTTCTGGAATAACTCAACCACCAATAGCAGCATCAATTTTAAAAATGATTGTTAAAAATAATCAATTAAATGAAACGCAAAGTAAAAAAGTTTTTAATCTAGTTTGTAAATTAAAAAAATATCATGAATGGTTTTTTAAAAATAGAGACCAGAATCAATCGGGCTTAATATCTATAATACACCCCTGGGAAAGCGGTTATGACAATTCTCCGTTATGGGACTTTGCATTATCTAAGATAACTATAGATAAAAATTTATCATACGAAAGAAGAGATCTTAAAGTCTCAAACAATGATGAAAGACCATTAAATAAAGATTATGATTGTTACATAACTTTATTAAATCAATTTAAGTCCGACAATTATAGTCCTAATAAACTTTTAAATAAATCTATGTTTAATATTATTGATATTGGTTTTAATTCAATCTTTCTTAAAGCAAATAAAGATTTAATAGAACTATTAAAATTATTTAAATTAGATTATCTAAATTTAGAGGAAAAAATCAAAAAAACTGAAAATAAAATATTTGATTTATATAATGAAAAAGAAAAAATGTTTTTTTCGTTTGATTTAAAAAATAATGTTCAAATTAAAATACCTTCATTGACTAATTTCTTTATTTTATTTGCAGATTTGAACCATGAGAATGTGAATACAAAAATAATTAAAAATCTTGAAGATTTTAATGTAAATGAGAAATATTTTTTTACCACTATAAAACCTGATCATAATTCATTTGAAGAGAAAAGATATTGGAGAGGCCCTGTATGGATTAATACTAATTGGATAATTTATAAATCTTTAATTAATAAAAATAGAAATTTCGCTGAAAAAGTAAAAAAACAAACAATTAAATTAATTAATCAAAATAACTTTCACGAATATTACAGTTCTAAAACTGGTCTTCCTTTTGGTGCTAATAACTTTTCATGGTCTGCAGCACTTTATTTAGATTTAATGTTGAGTAAAAATTAGATTAGGTTTGATAGGGGTGATAATGGGGGGCCTGTTGGTTAATTTAAAACCCCTATCAAATTTTGTTACTTAGCTTTTAAAAAGATTTAGAGCTTTAATAAGTATCTCTTCAGATTTTGCATGGTCACCTTCTTCATGTGCTTTTTTACCAGCATCTCTCAATTCCATAGCTTGTTGAATTTTTTCATCTACTTTTCCAACCAGCTTAAGACAAGATCCAGCAAAAGCAGAACTTGAGAAAAGTACCAATGTAAGTGTAATTAATAATTTTTTCATATTTTTCCTCTCACTTTAATTAAATAATATTAATAAAATAATTTTAAGATAATTTTTTGTCACAGCACAAATGTGTCAACTTGTTACACTTGTTTAAGTTGATAAAAATATTTTTATAACCATATACCTAGTATGAATTACGTAACTAAACATTTAATATGAAAACTCTAAAAAATCTTACTGTTTTAATTACTCTATTATTTTTTTCATCTAACTCGTTTGCAGCAGATGAAACTATTGAAATGCTGAATAAACTAGAAAAAGAATCTATGGTTTATTCTAAAAAAATTGTAAGAATAGACGTTGGAGATACTGTTTTTTGGAAATCAACAAATCCAGGACATAATGTTGAATTTATCAAAGGTGGAGTACCTGCTGGTGTTGAAAAATTTAAAACAAAATTTAGTAAAGATGCCGAATATACTTTTACAGTTCCGGGTATTTATGCTTACTGGTGTACACCGCATAAGAGTATGGGTATGATAGGATTTGTAGTTGTTGGAAATGATAAATCTAATTTAGAAGATATTAAAAAAATTAAATATTATTCTAGATCAAAAAAAATAGCACCAGAATTAATTAATTCTCTGTAAATAATCTAATTTGAAAAACCGTATTTTCTAAGTCTTACATCACCAGTTCGTGCGTGGGCTTCCATTCCTTCATATCTAGAAATTCTTGCAGCTGCAGCACCAACTTCTTTCGTAGATTCTTTTGTCATTCTTTGAAAGCTTAATGTTTTAATAAATTTACCTACGAACAATCCACCTGTATATCTTCCAGCACCTTTAGTTGGAAGAATGTGGTTTGTTCCTGAACATTTATCACCGTAAGCAACTGTTGTTTCTTCACCTATAAATAAAGATCCATAATTTTTTAATCTCTCATGAAACCATTTCAAGTTTTTTGTTTGAACTTCTAAATGTTCTGGTGCGTACTCATCACTAATTTTTGCCATTTCTTCATCAGTATCACAAAGAATAACTTCACCAAAATCTCTCCAGGCATCCCCAGCACTTTGTTTTGGTAGTTCTGGTAAATCTGCAATTAACTCAGGCACTCTTTTCATAACTTCTTCTGCTAATTTTTTACTAGTAGTAAACAACCATGCAGGTGAATTATAACCATGTTCAGCTTGACCAACTAAATCAAATGCTACTATCTCAGGATCAGCTGTTTCATCAGCAATTACAGCAATTTCTGTTGGACCAGCAAATAAATCAATTCCAACTTTTCCAAACAATATTCTTTTTGCTTCAGCAACAAATTGATTACCAGGTCCAACCAAAATATCCGCTGGCGCATTTCCAAATAATCCATTTGTCATAGCAGCGATTGCTTGAACTCCACCTAAATTCATAATTACATCTGCGCCACATAAATCAGCAGTATAAATAATTGATGGGTGTACTCCAACATCAGGTTTTGGTGAACTACAAACTAAAATATTTTTAACCCCAGCAACTTTAGCTGTTGTAACACTCATTACAGCTGAAGCTATATGAGCATATCTTCCTGCAGGTACGTAGCATCCCGCTGTATTAACAGGTATTAATTTTTGTCCAGCATATAGACCGTCTGAAAGTTCAACTTCAAAATCTTGACCGTAGTTTTTTAATTGTGCTTCTGCAAATTTTCTAACTCTTTCGTGTGAAAACTGAATATCATCCTTTGTTTTTTGATCTAAATTTTTTTTTATTTCTTCTATTTTCTCTTTAGAAACTATGATTTCACCATCATACTTATCAAATTTTTTTCCAAGTTCTTTGCAACCTTCTTCTTTTTTTACTTCTATATCTTTTAAAATATTTTCTACAATTTCTCTTGTTTTTGAGTCATCAGTAGATGATGTTTTTGGTGATTTTTTTAGATACTTGATTGTCATAATTTTTAAGTTTTTAAATCATTAATTAATCTAATGCAACTACTGCAGCCGCCATAGAAGCTAATCTTGCTGCTGCTTCGTCTGATCTACTTGTTATAACAACTGGAACTTTTCCTCCAATAACTACACCTGCGGCGCAAGCACCCATAAAATATATCATCATTTTAACTAATCCATTACCTGCTTCAACACTTGGAACTAACAAAACATCAGCTTGACCTGCAACTGCATTTTTAATTCCTTTAATGGCAGCTGATTTTTTTGAAATACTATTATCAAATGCAAGAGGTCCAAAAACATCAGCATTTAAATTTTCTTTTTTTGCCAATTCAGTAATTTCTTTTGCATCAAGTGAACTTTGAACACTATCTAAGACTTCTTCTGTTGCTGATAATATAGCAACTTTAGGTCTTTCATTTCCAATTCTGTTTGAAAAATTAATTACATTTTTAAGTATATGCATTTTTGTTTTTACGTTAGGCATTACATTTAAAGCTCCATCTGTAATTATTAATGGTTTATCTTCTTTATCCAATGTCATATGCCATATGTGACTTAATCTTGTTTTACTTAACAAATTATATTCTCTTTTTAAAACTTCTTTCATGAGAACATCTGTATGAATGTGACCTTTAACAATTATTCTTATTTTATTTTCAGAGGCTAATTTTGCAGCAACTTTTGCGGTATTATTTTCAACAGGTTCATGAATAATTTCAAATTTTGATATATCAAATTTTAAATTTTCAGCACATTTTTGAATTTCATCTTTATCACCAATGAAAATTGGAATAATTAGTTCTTCATTCACTGCATCCATGACAGATAGCATTGGAAGTGGTTTTCCTGCGTTAACTATCCCAGCTACAACACCCTTTTTTTCATGTGCAACATTAAGAAGGTTGTTTGGACAAACTATTTCTTTATCTGAAAGCATTTTTAAATTTTTTGTATATATAAATTTATAATAATTTATAGTAAAATAGATAAAGTAAAAAACTGTGTCTGAACTATGGAAATTGTAACAAAAATAGCACCTATAATACTTGCATTAATAATGTTGGGCCTAGGGTTAGGTTTAAAAGTTGAAGATTTTACAAGAGTATTTAAAGCCCCAAAAGACTTCATTGTTGGTTTTATTTCACAGTTAATAATTCTTCCAATAGTTGCGTATCTATTAATTATCATTTTAAAAACACCACCTGAGATAGCAATAGGGGTTATGATTATAGCAGCTGCACCAGGAGGAGTTACATCAAATATATTAACTAAATTTGCTGACGGAGATGTTGCTTTGTCTATTTCTTTAACGGCTATTATTAGCTTAATTAGTATTATTTCAGTTCCTTTTATAATTTTTACATCTGCTGATTTGTTTGGAATAACAAATATCTCACAAAACATCTCAATGGTAGGTATTGCTCTTAAAATGGTAATGGTTGTAACAATTCCAGTTATTTTAGGAATGATTATCAGAAAATTTGCAGATAGTTTTATATCTTCAAAAGTTGAAATATTTAATAAGCTCAACATAGTACTTTTTATAATTTTTTTCATAGCTGCATTTTACGAAGAAAGAGAAAATATATTAAGTTTTATAATGCAAGCAGGTTTAATTGCTTTGATTTTAAATATAACCATGATGATAATCGCATACTATATTGCTAAAACTTTTGCTTCAGGAATTAAACAAAGAAAGTGTATTGCTTTAGAATGTGGACTACAAAACGGCACTCTAGCATTATTTGTTTCAACACAAATATTCGGCACTGATATAGTATATGCAATACCAACAGGTGCTTATGCATTAATCATGTATATTACAGGTTTTGTTTTTGTATATTTATTAAGAAATAAAGTTTAATTATTCCAAAAAGGACATTTACTTTCAGCCAGAAGATATTTTTTTAAACTATCATTTAATTTTAGTGTTGTAATTGACATTCCTGCCATCTCCATAGAAGTTGCATATCTTCCAACATAAGTTTTAATATTTTTTATTTTAGAGTTCGAAAGATTTTCATTAACTCTTTTAGAAACAATATATAGTTCTTCAAGAGGTGTGGCACCTAAACTATTTATCATAAGCGCAATATTATCATCAGCAGTTAACTTAGAGTCATCGATAATTCTTTTATACAAATCATCAACTAAGTCATTAGCAGGTCTTAATTTTTCTCTTTTTATTCCAGGCTCCCCATGTATTCCCATTCCAATTTCAATTTCATCATCACTAATTTCAAAAGTAGGTTTTCCAGCTTCAGGTAAAATACAAGGTGAAACAGCAATACCAAGGGTTCGAATATTATTATTAACTTCTACAGCGGTTTTAAAGACATCTTCAAGTGATGCGCTAGTTTCGGCAATTGCTCCGGAAACTTTAAATACAAATATCATTCCAGCAATTCCTCTTCTTTTTTCTTTCTCAGCTTCACTCGCACTTGCAATATCATCAGCAACAATCACTTTTTTGGTTTTAATTCCTTCAGCTTCCACCATTTCACAAGCCATTTCAAAATTCATTACATCGCCACCATAATTACCAATAACGCATAAAACTCCATTACCATTATCTGCGTTTTTTATAGCTGAAACCATTTGATCTACTGATGGAGAAGCGAATACTGATCCGATAGCGCAAGCATCTAAAAACCCTTTACCAACATATCCTGTAAATACTGGCAAATGTCCTGATCCACCACCAGTTACTATTCCAACTTTGTTTGAAGCTTTATTTGCTCTCATTACAACTCTGTTGTTATCTTTGGCTAAAGCATAAACATTTGGATGAGATTTAATAAGTCCATCAATTGACTCTTCTACAAAATGGGCTGGATTGTTGATTATTTTTTTCATAACTATTTTTATATTTTAAATTTAAAAATATATATACTAGTAAAATGACAAAACCTTTTAAAGTAGAGATTTCAGAAGAAAGCATCCAAAATATATATTCAAAGGTGAAGAACTACCAATGGCATGAGATGCCAGACGATGGTGGCTGGGATTACGGAACAAACTTAGATTACATGAAAGAATTTGCTGATTATTGGGTTAATAAATTTAATTGGAGAAAAACAGAAGAAAAAATAAATAAATTTAATAATTTTAAATCTAATATAGATGGAATTGATATTCATTTTATATACGAAAAAGGAAGTGGATCTAATCCAAAACCATTATTACTAAATCATGGTTGGCCTGGTTCTATAGTAGAATTTTTACATATTATCGATCAATTAGCTCATCCTGAAAAATATGGTGGAAAAGAAGAAGATGGGTTTGATATTGTTGTACCATCTTTACCAGGTTATGGATTTTCAGGACGTCCTTCCAGACCAATAGGTCCAAGAAAAATGGCAAAAATATTTAATTCGTTAATGACAAATGTTCTTGGTTATAAAAAATATGTTTCGCAAGGAGGAGATTTTGGAGGAACAATATGTACGTGGTTAGCTTATGATTATCCAAATAATTTATTAGGAATTCATATTAATATTTTAATTACCCGTCATCCAGATGGACCACAGACACCAGAAGAAAAAGAATGGCAAGAAAGATTTAACAAAGAACAAAGAATTGAAGATGGTTATAGAACTCAACAAGCCACAAAACCTCAAACATTAAGCTATGCAATGATGGATAGCCCTGTTGGTGTTGCCGCATGGATAATTGAAAAAATGCGAGGCTGGTCAGATATAAAAAATGGAGATATTGAAAGTGTTTATTCAAAAGATATTTTGCTTTCAAACATCATGGTATATCTAGTAACTAAAACATTTAATACAGCATCTTGGATTTATTATGGAAGAAGAGAAGAGGGAGGAAGATTTCTTCCAAAAGATCATCTACCTTTAAAAATTCCAACTGCAATTGCAAAATTTCCAAAAGAATATTTAGAATGGGCTCCTAAATCATATGTAGAGAGAATATATAATGTTCAACAATGGACAGAGATGTCTGCAGGAGGTCATTTTGCAGCTTTAGAACAACCAGATTTATTAATTAAAGACATTAGAAAGTTTGCAAAAAGTTTATGATTTTGGAAGAATTTATAAAAAAATCACCAAAGGCCGAATTACATTTGCATATTGAAGGAACATTGGAACCTGAACTCATGTTCTCTTTAGCAAAAAGAAATAATATTAAGATCCCTTTAAAAACATAAATGATGTTAAAAAAGCTTATAATTTTAGTAATTTAGATTCTTTTTTAAAAATTTATTATGAAGGAGCCAAAGTACTAATAAAAGAACAAGATTTTTTCGATCTTACATGGGCTTACATATTAAAATGTAGAGAGGATAACATAGTACATACTGAAATTTTTTTTGATCCACAAACTCATACAGATAGAGGAATTGATTTTGATACTGTTATAAATGGAATTTTTAATGCATTAAAAAAAGGTGAAAAAGAATTTGGTTTGAGTTTTAAAATAATAATGTGCTTTTTGAGACATTTAAATGAAGATGAGTGTTTTAAAATTTTAGATAAAGCTTTGGCACATAAAGATAAGATTTTTGGTGTTGGATTAGATTCATCAGAGACAGGCAATCCCCCCAAAAAATTTAAAAATTTATTTAAAAAAGCTATAGAAAATGAATTTATAACAGTCGCCCACGCAGGCGAAGAAGGGCCACCAGAATATATTTGGGAAGCCCTAAATTTTTTAAATGTTCATCGAATTGACCATGGAGTTCAATGTCTTAAGGATGATAAATTAGTTGGAATGTTGTCAGAAAGCCAAATTCCTTTAACAGTGTGCCCACTTTCAAATATAAAGTTAAAAGTATTCAATAAATTGGAAGAACATAACTTAAAAAAAATGTTAGATAAAAAACTAATGGTTATGGTGAATTCAGATGATCCTGCTTATTTTGGTGGTTATTTAAATAAAAATTTAATTGAAACACAAGCTGCTTTGAATCTTTCTTATGAAGAGGTAAAAACACTGCTTGTTAATTCGTTTAAATCCTCCTTTTTAAAAGATAAAGAAAAGAAAAAATGGATTTCTAAAATCTAAAATGTTATTAAAAAAAATTGAAAATATTTAAATGCAAAAAATAATTTTTATTACAATATCTCTACTAATTATTGGTTATGTAATTTATATGGGAGTTACAGCAGTGATTAGAGGAAAAAAATATAAAGAAGAAAATCAAAAAGAAGAAAATAAGGACGAAAATAAATGAATTTAAGTACAATAGTAATAATAATTTATGCGGTTGGTATTGTCATAGGTGCTTTGTTTCTTGATTTATGGGGTGCCGAAACATCTTTATCCAAGGCAATGGCAGGAGTTGTGTGGACTGTATTATTTTTGATTTGTCTATTTTATTTTGAAAAAAAAGATGAACAAAATAGAGAGTAGTGAAAAAAATATTATTAAAAATTAATTTTATAGTTTGCCTAATTTTTCTTTTCTCGTACTCTACAACGATGGCAAATGAAGAAGCAACTTACAATTTAGTACAAAAAAATGATATTTATGAAATTCGTTATTATTCAGATCGATTAATAGTTCAAGTACCAAACAAGGGAGATAATAATAGTTTTAGAAAACTTTTTAAATATATTTCTGGGGAAAATAAAAACTCTGAAAAAATAGCAATGACAGTTCCAGTTACTCAAACAAAAAAAGATGATCAAATGTTTATGCAGTTCTACCTTCCCTCAAAGTTTAATAGGAATACTACTCCTATACCAAACAACCCTGATCTAGAAATTACAACAATTCCAGAAGGATATTTTGCAGTAATAAAATTTTCAGGAAGATCTTCTGATAAAAATTTTGATAAGCATAATAAAATTCTTAAACAAAA
>CACPJJ010000021.1 GCA_902634305.1 uncultured Pelagibacteraceae bacterium
CTATCCATCAGGCAACCCTCATATGGGACATGCTTATTCTAGTATAATAGCAGATGTAATTGCTAGGTTTAAAAGATTAGATGGGTATAATGTTGAATTTTTAACTGGTACTGATGAACATGGTTTAAAAATACAACGAGCAGCGGAAGAGAAGGGTCTTGATCCTAAAAACTTCTGTGATGAATTAAGCAAAACATTTAGAAATTTATCTAAGACTCTAAATCTTTCTAATACAGATTTTATTAGAACTACTGAAGATAGACATATTAAATCTGTACAAAATTTGTGGGAAATTTTAGAAAAGAAAAATCAAATCTATCTTTCTAAATATTCTGGCTGGTATTCTGTTTCAGATGAAGCTTTTTACAGTGATAATGAAATTAAAGAAGAAAATGGAATTAATATTTCTACCATTTCTGGCTCTAAAGTTGAGTGGGTTGAAGAAGAATCTTATTTTTTTAAACTTTCAGAATGGGAAAATAAATTATTAAAATTTTATGAAGAAAATCCTAAATTTATTTTACCAGATACTAGGCGTAATGAAGTTTTAAGTTTTGTTAAAAGTGGCCTTAAAGACCTTTCAGTAAGTAGAAAATCTTTCTCGTGGGGTATAAAAGTTCCTAGTAATAAAGATCATGTTATTTATGTTTGGCTTGATGCATTAACTAATTATATAAGTGCATTAAATTATCCTGACACTAATGATAATAAATATAAAAATTATTGGCCTGCAGATATTCATATGATTGGAAAAGATATACTTAGATTTCACGCTGTATATTGGCCTGCCTTTTTATTGGCAGCTGATTTACCACCTCCTAAGAGGGTTTATGGGCATGGATGGATATTGTCAGGCGATGAAAAGATGTCTAAATCAAAAGGCAATATTTTAGATCCATTAGAAATTGTGGATAAATATGGACTGGATTCTCTTAGATTTTATTTGTTGAAAGAAGTTTCTTTTGGAAACGATGGCACTATTACACAAGAAAAATTAGAAAGTTGTATAAATAGTGACTTAGCTAATAATTTTGGAAACTTATGTCAAAGAGTGATTTCTTTTAATGAAAAAAACTGCAACCTTCAAATACCCGATAATATAAATTTTGAAAAAGACGATTTGAAATTACTTAAAAAAGTAAGTGATAATATAAATACGTTACGATCGTATATAGATAATCAAGAATTAAGTTTATATTCAAATTTTATTATTGATTGTTTATTTGATGCAAATAAATATTTTAATGATCAAGAACCTTGGAAAAAAAAATCAGATGTTGTGAGATTAAGCACTATTGTATATGTTTCTCTAGAAATTATTAGAAAAATTTCTATTTTACTTAATCCTATTATCCCTGATACTTCATTAAAAGTTTTAGATATTTTTAATTTGAAACAAAAAGATATTAATTTTGAATCAATTAAAGAGAACAAGTTTTTAAAACCAAATTCTAATATTAAAAAAATTGAAATTTTATTTAAAAAAATAGAAAAAAATGATTGATTCACATTGTCATCTCGATCACGAACCGATGTTTAGTGATTTGAAAAATGTTCTTACTAGATCTAAACAGAGTGGTGTAGAAAAAATTTTATCAATTTGTACTACGAAAGATAGTTTTCATAAAATTATTGAAATTATTAAGATTGATCCAATTATATATGGTACATACGGCATTCATCCACATGAAGCTAATACAGATGTGGTTACTAAAGAGGAAATTATTAAAAATGTTAGTTCAAATAAAAAAATTATAGCCATTGGTGAAAGTGGCTTAGACTTTTATTACAATCATAGCTTAAAAGAAAAACAAATATCAAGTTTTAAATCTCATATAGAAGCAGCAATTAATCTAAATGTTCCAATTATAGTTCATTCAAGAAACGCTGAAAAAGAAACATTCGATATATTAAACGAATATAAAAAATTTAAACCAAAAATTCTAATGCATTGTTTTACAGGTTCAACTGAATTTGCTAATAAATTATTAACATTAGATAGTTATTTTTCAGCAAGTGGGATAATTACTTTTAAGAACAGTTCTAATTTGCGAGATACCTTTCGATTAATACCAGATGACAAATTACTGATTGAAACTGACAGTCCTTATTTAGCACCAGAACCAATGCGTGGTAGAAAAAACGAGCCAAGCTATATTAAGCATACATTAGAAAGGCTAGCTGTTATAAAAAATGTTGATGTAGATAAAATTGACAGAGTAACCTCACAAAATTTTAATATATTGTTTAATTTAAAATAATTATGTCTTTAAAGTTTACAATTCTTGGATGTGGAAGCTCTATGGGTGTTCCAAGACCTGATGGATATTTTGGAAAATGTAATCCAAATAATCTTAAAAATTATAGAACAAGATGTTCTGCCATTCTACAAACAAAAACTGATAGTATTTTAATTGATACGTCGCCTGATTTAAGAACACAACTAATTAAAAATAAAATAAATAATATAGATAAAGTTTTATACTCACATATGCATGCTGATCAAACTCATGGTATAAATGACTTAAGAGTTTTCTATATAAAAAAAAGAAAGCCTATTAAAATATACGCAGATAAAATTACTAAAAAACATTTAAATAATACTTTTTCTTACTGTTTCAAAAAATCAAATAAAGAATATCCAGCTATCTTAAAAATGAATTTAATTAAGGATAAGTTTCTAATTAAAAATGGCACTAAAAATATTAATGTTAGATCAATAAAAGTTGAGCATGGCAAAGTTAATAGCTTATGTTATATCTTTGATAAAAAGCTAGCTTATATTAGTGATGTTAGTAAAATATATAAGAAAGATTATAAATTTTTTAAAAATTTAAAATATTTAGTTATTGACTGCTTATGGTATAAAAATCATCCATCACATTTAAATTTAGAACAATCGTTAGAGTTAATTAAAATTTTTTCCCCTAAAAAAGCAGTACTTACAAACCTACATTCAGAGCTTGATTACGAAATTCTTAAAAAAAAGTTACCTAAAAATGTAATTCCGGCTTATGACGGGCTAAATCTATATTTTTAACAAATCTTCAATTTTAGATATAATTTTATTGGATGTCGGGCTAGTAAATGAAGAGTATGTATCTTCTATTTTGCCTTCTTTATTTATTAAAATTTTATAAAAGTTCCATTTTGGTATTGCTGATTTGCCGTAATTTGATTCTGCCCATTTAAATATTTCATGAGCATTATCTCCCTTAACTTCTGTAATTGCTGATAAGGGAAAGTTAATATTAAAATTAACTTCACAGAATTTTTTAACATCTTCATTAACCTTTTTTTCCTGATTAAATGAATTAGATGGTATTCCTAGCACAACTAGTCCATCATTTTTGTATTTATCCCACAACTTTTGTAAATTGTCATACTGTGGTGTAAAACCACAATAACTAGCTGTGTTTACAAGAAGAATAACTTTATTCTTGTATTCCTGAAAATTTATTTCTTCTCCAGAAATACTATCAATTTTGAAATCAAAAAAAACTTTTTCGTAGTCTGCACTTACTTGATTTTTAAAAAAAAACATTATTATTGTTATTCCAATTATTAAAAATTTTTTCATTAAAATTACTTATTTATTAGGAGTAAGTAATATCAAAAAGTAGCCAAACAAAGTGGATAATAATGACCCAGTTAGCACACCTATTTTTACACCGTCCATGTACTGCATGTTTTCTACAAAAGCTAAATTTCCTACAAATAAACTCATTGTAAAACCAATTCCAGTTAGTACACCCACACCATAAAAATTAAACCAATTTGAATTATTTGGCATTTGAGCAATTTTTAATTTTATAGAAATGTATGAAAATACAAAGACACCTAATTGTTTACCAAGAAATAATCCTAATACTATACCAAGTGGAACTTTATCTAGCAAAGATGAAAAAGATAATCCATCAAGAGATACACCAGCGTTAGCAAAAGCAAATAAAGGCATTATTCCAAATGCAACATACGGGCTTATTGCATGCTCAACTTTAATTAATAGTGAAAAATCTTTTTCTTTTTTTCTGTGAGGTATCGTCATTGCTAACAAAACTCCTGCTATGGTCGCATGAATACCAGAGTTATGTGTAAAATCCCAAAGGAAAAGGCCTACAACTAAATATGGAAGAAATTTTTTAACATTAAATTTATTTATTACCAACAAAATTAAAAAAGCAATTAACATTAAAGAAAGATATTTGATGCTTAAATCACCGGAATAAAATAATGCAATAATCAAGATTGCGCCCAGATCATCAATTATAGCAAGAGCTGTTAAAAAAACTTTTAATGATAAAGGAACTCTTCTACCCAATAAAGATAAAACCCCTAATGAAAATGCTATATCAGTAGCTGAAGGTATTGCCCATCCATTTAGAGTTTCAGCGTCACCAAAATTAATATAAACATAAACTAATGCAGGAACTAACATGCCACCAACAGCCGCAATTATAGGTAATAATGCTTGTTTTACATTAGACAGCTCACCTTGTAAAAATTCTCTTTTAATTTCTAATGTAACAAAGAAAAAAAATATTGCCATTAGGGCATCATTTATCCAATGTATAACAGATAGTTTTAAACCGACTTTATTAATTCCTATAAATATATATTTATTTAATGTAGTAAAATATAAATCAGAAAAATTTGAATTACTTATAAATAGTGCGATCACAGCAGCAAACAATAAAACCAAGCCACTTGCTGCTTCTAATTTGAAAAACCATTTAAATGGTGATGATAAGTATCTTAGCATTTTTTAATTTATTAAATCTAATACAAATAATTTAATATCATTTATAGATTGATACAAATTATCTAATACAATTTCAATATTTGGTATAATTATGGAGAGCTGAAATTTAAATGTTTCCATAATTAATATTAAGGCAATAAATGAAATAATTATAACAATTAAAATTTTGAAATAATTTGCATCATTTTTTTTACTAACTTTTTTATCAATTTCTTCTTTTGAACTATTTACAGACTCTCTGTCATGATCTTCTTCATCTGTTATATCTTCTTTGATATTTTCAGATAAATTTTTATTGTTTTCAATTACTGGTTCAGATATTTTTTTTTCAAGTATTTTAATTTCTTCTTCAGTATTTTCCGTTTTAAAAAACCATTTACGGTCACAAAATCCACATTGTAATGTTCTTCCTTCTTGGGGAATTAAAGATGCGTCTACATTAAATTTTTTATCACCACAAGGACACGTTATAATCATGTGATCTTTTATACCAGATTCTTGTTAAAATTCTTTCATTTTTGCCCTATTTATACTTTGAAAATAACATTATGTACTGTATTAGTATCCCATTCGGGGCGTAGCGCAGCCTGGTAGCGCATCTGGTTTGGGACCAGAGGGTCGCAGGTTCAAATCCTGCCGCCCCGACCATTTATGAAAAAAGCTAAAATATATAAACCTTCGAAAACAGCTATGCAGTCAGGCACAAAAAAATTTGATAAATGGATAATTGAATTTATAACTAAAAAACCTGGTATTAATCCTTTAATGGGATGGGAAAGTTCTTCAGATACATATTCTGAATTAAACCTTGAGTTTAAAACAAAAGAACTTGCTATTGAATATGCAAAGAAAAATAAAATTGATTACGAATTAATTGAACCTAAGTCTAGGAAAATAAATAAAAAGTCTTATGCTGATAACTTTACAAATTAATGTTTAAATTTTTTAATTCTAAAAAATGGTTTTTGTGGGCTTGGATAGGCTCGTTTATTATTCTTTCGTCACTTTGGGTTCAAGTTGTAATAGATGTGAAAATAAATGAATGGTTTGGTGTATTCTATGATATGATTCAGAAAGCACTTGCAGAGCCAAACGCTGTTTCAATTGAAGAATACTTTGGAAGTTTGTTTTCATTTATTACATTGGCAGGTATGTATATTGCTGTTTATGTAGCAATTAGTTTCTTTACAGCACATTTTTTATTTAGATGGAGAACATCAATGGTTGAATGGTATCACTCTGTTTATGACAGAGCTCGAAAAATAGAAGGTGCATCACAAAGAGTTCAGGAAGATACAATTAAATTCACAAGAATAATGGAAGGATTAGGTACTAGTTTAATAGAATCTATAATGGTTTTGATCCAATTTATTCCTATATTATTTGGCTTAAGTTTTGGCATTCCTATATTTTTTTTTGGTGAATGGGAATACGGTTTAATAGTAGGTGCTTTGATTTGGACTATTGGTGGAACTGTTTTTTTAATTGTACTTGGTTTGATATTAAGACTGGTTGGTGTCGAATATGATTTACAAAAGCAAGAGGCTGCTTATAGAAAAATCCTCGTAATTGCAGAAGACAATGAAACTGTAAGGCCAAAAAGAATTGATGAATTATTTGATGATGTACGTAAAATTCATTATTTAAGTTATTTAAGATATCTATATTTTAATATTGGGCGTATTGCATACTTACAAGCAAATGTTTTATCTGCATACGTTTTTTTAGCTCCAGCCATTGTAGCGGGAGTAGTTACACTAGGAGTTATGCAACAAATTATAAGAGCATTTGGTAGGGTTGAAGGATCTATGCAATATTTATTAAAATCTTGGCCAACTATTATAGAACTTGCAAGTGTATATAAACGTTTAAGAGAATTTGAAGATAAACTAAAATCATCTCAAGAAGATATTACTATTGAATCAAAATAGTTTATGGTGTTTGAAAAAGATTTTTTAGATAAAATAATTAATATTACATCAAATGCAGCAATTGCATGTTATCCACATTTAGGAAAAAAAAATAAAGTGTTAGTAGACAAAACCGCTACAGATGTAATGAGAAAAAATCTTAATCAATTAGATATAGATGGAAAGGTAGTAATAGGTGAGGGTGAGCTAGATGAAGCCCCAATGTTATATATAGGCGAAAAATTAGGTACAGGTGAGGGACCTAGCATCGATATAGCTGTAGATCCACTTGAGGGAACAAATTTTGCAGCAAATAATTTACCTGGAGCACTTTCAGTTTTAGCTATAAGTGCTAAAGGTAATTTGTTTAACGCTCCTGAAACTTATATGGATAAATTGGCTGTTAGTAATGATGTTCCTTTTGACGCTACAGATTTAGATTTTCCGATAGAAAAAAATATAAAAAATATTGCAGATTGTAAAAATAAAGGTTTAAATGAAATTACAGCTTGCATTCTTGAAAGACCTAGGCACAGAGAAGTAATTGATAAATTAAAAAAATTAAATGTTAAATTAAAGTTGATATCTGATGGAGATGTTACTGGTGCACTTTTGGTTACCAACAAAAAATACAATATTGATATATTTCTTGGAATAGGAGGTGGGCCAGAGGGTGTTTTAGCTGCATCAGCCTTGGATGCATTTAATTGTAAATTTCAAGGAAGATTTTTGTTTAAAACAGATGAAGATATTAAAAGAGCAAAAAAAATGGGTATCAAAGATTTAAATAAAAAATATGATTTGAATGAAATTGTTAAAGGAGATTCTATTTTTTGTGCTACAGGAATTACCTCAAATGAGCTAGTTAATGGAGTTAAATTAGAAAATGGAAATTATATTACAGAAACATTGGTTACACACAAAAACTCTACAATCAGTATAGTAAAAAAAGAGATACCATTACTTGATTAATTGCATTATTTACAATAAAAGATCCAAATTCGGTCCCTTCGTCTATCGGTTAGGACACGTGGTTTTCATCCTCGAAAGAGGGGTTCGATTCCCCTAGGGACCGCCATGAAATCTTATTTTGTATATCTTATTGTTTCTAAAGACAAAAATAAGACAACTTCTTATGTTGGTTATACATCAGATATAAAAAAAAGGTTGTTATTACACAACACTAATAAAGGAGCAAAGTTTACTAGAGGACGTAAATGGAAGATAATTTATAAAAAAAAATATTTTTCAAAGTCATTAGCAATGAGAGGTGAATATTTGCTCAAAAAGAATTATTACTTAAGAAAAAAAATAAAAAAAAGGAATAAATTTTGAAGATATCAGTACTATTGCCATATAAAGAAAACTTTACTTCTGAATATCCTGGGGCAGTGTCAATTTACGTAAAAGATACAACATTGTGTAGTAAATATAAAAAAGATATAAAAATTTTTGGAAGCACAAATTATAAAAAAAAATTACTTAAAAATTATATTAACTTACCCTTACAAAAAAGATTATTCCAAAGTAGTTCGAAAATTTATGTGAAATCTTTTTTAAAAAATGAAATAAAAAGAAAATCAGATATTATAGAAATACATAACAGGCCTAGTTATGTAAAAGAAATTTCAAATAAAACTAAAGCTAAAATCGTTTTATATTTTCATAATGACCCCTTGGAAATGTCAGGATCAAAAAGTATTAATGAAAGAATTGAAATTATTAAAAAAACAAAAAAAATTGTCTTTAATAGTGAGTGGTCAAAAAAAAGATTTGTTAAAAACTTAAACAATATTTATCATAAATCAGAGCAACTTGAAGTTATTTATCAATCTACAAATAAAACTAAGGTTAATATAAATAAAAAAAAAAATATCATTTCCTTTGTAGGGAAGTTAAATAGAGCTAAAGGTTATGATATATTTGGAAAAGCAATAATTAAAATATTAAATAAATATCCTGAATGGAAATCGAACGTATTTGGTGATGAGCCAAGGGAAAAATTAATTTTTAAACATAAAAACTTAAATATCCAAGGATTTAAACCTCACAATGTAGTTCTTAAAAATTTTAAAGAAACTAGTATTACTGTTGTTTGTTCTAGGTGGGAAGAGCCTTTTGGTAGAACAAGTTTAGAAGCTTCAAGTAGAGGATGTGCGGTAATTATCAGTAATAGGGGAGGTTTACCAGAAACTATTTCTAATGCTATAATTTTAAGAAAACTTAATTCAGAAAATTTATATAAATCAATAGAAAAACTAATATTAAACAAAAAATTTAGAAATAATCTTCAAAAAAATTCATTAAAAAACTTTTATTTAACGAACGAATATGTGACTAACAAAATAGATAAATATAGAAGTAATATATTTGAACACAAGAAATATACTTTAAAAGGAACAATAAATAATAAGAAATTTAAAATTTTACATGTAACAAATCTTAACGAAAGACATAACGGAAGATTATTTTATAATACTGGAAGAAGAATAAATAATGGTTTAGTTAGACTAAATCATAGCGTTTTGACAATGAGTGATCGTGATATTGTTAGTTATTATAGGTCAATTAGCGATTTGGATGGATCAAAAAAATTAAACAAAAAGATTGTTGAAGTTATTTCAAATTATGTACCGGATCTTTTAATTTTAGGTCATGCAGATCTTATAAAAAAACAAACATTGGTTGAAATTAAAAAGGCATATCCAAAAATTAAAATTGCTCAATGGTTTCTTGATAGGATGGATTCTGATTGGAAAAGTAACAAGAAACGTTTTTTAGACAAAATTTCTATAATAGATTGTAGTTTTTGCACAACATCTCCCGATATACTAAATTTTCCAAAAAAACATAAGATTTTTTATATTCCTAATCCTGCTGATGAATCTTTTGAAAATTTAAAAGTATATGAGAACAAAAGCTTTAATTACGATGTATTTTTCGCAATGTCCCATGGTGTTCATAGGGGAATTTTAAAAAAAGGTAAATTTGATAAAAGAGAAAACTTTTTAAATAAATTAGTTTTATCAATTCCCAATATAAAATTTGATTTATATGGAATAAATGGTGTTCAGCCTATATGGGCTGATAGTTTAAAAGATGCTTTATCAAAATCAAAAATGGGTTTAAATTTGAGTCAGGGTAAATCAATTAAATATTATTCTAGCGATAGAATTACACAATTGATTGGAAATGGTTTATTAACATTCATTGACAAAAAAACAAAATTAGACAAATTTTTTAAAAAAGATGAAGTTATTTTTTATAATAGTTTAAAAGATTTATCTAAAAAAATAATTAAATATTCTAATAATGATAGATTAAGAGTGAAAATTGCAAAGAAAGGAAGAGATAAATATCTTAAATTTTTCAATTCTAAAATTATTGCTGATTTTATAGTTAACAAAACACTTAATATTAACAAGAATAAAAAATATTATTGGAATCGATAATGTTTTCAATAATTATACCAACATATAATAATTTAAATTATTTGAAACTTTGTATCAAAAGTCTATTAAAAAATTCAAAATATGAACATGAGATTATTATTCATATTAATGATGGTTCTGATGGAACTTTAATATTTGTTAAAGAAGAAGGATATAAATATACTAATTCAATAGAAAATATAGGCTTATGTTCGTCCATTAATATTGCCGCAAAATTATCTTCTAAAAAATATATTTTATATAGTCATGACGATATGTATTTTTGTCCTGGGTGGGATGATGTCTTGATAAATGAAATTAAATTAATGAAGCATGAAAATTTTTACTTATCAGGAACAATGATCGAGCCTAATTCGGGTCATATTGAACATGATTTTGGAAATAATATAAAAAATTTTAGAGAGAACGATCTTTTATTAAAATATAAAAATTTAAATTTTTATGATCATCAGGGTACACATTTTGCTCCACATATAGTAACAAAGAATATGTGGAACAAAGTTGGTGGTTTTAGTGAAGAATTTAATCCCGGTATAGCATCAGATCCAGATTTTAACATGAAATTATGGAATGAGGGGGTTAGAATATTTAAAGGTTTAAATGATTTTAAGGTTTATCATTTTGGATCAATTACTACACGAAAAAAAAAAAATTTTCATAAAAACAAAGGTGACCTTACATTTTTAAAAAAATGGGGGATTACAACTAAATTTTTTAAAAAGTACTATTTGAAATCAAAAACAAAATATTCAGGCCCATTATCAGAACCAAAAATATCTTTTAATTACTTGCTTGAATTAATAATTTGTAAAATTAGAAAAATTTTTATATTTTAATTTTGTTTAAAGCATTATTTTTGAATAAATTAGCTTCATGAATATATCGTCTAACCATTTGTGTAGTTTTATGTCCTGTCATGGCCATTATATTTCTTTCTTCAGCACCAAATTCAGCAGCTGATGTGGCAAATCCAGACCTAAGACTGTGACCACCATATCTATTTGGGTCTAAGCCTGAAAATAGTGCATATTTTTTAATAATAAGAGCTACACTTTTGTCTGATATATTAAATACTTTATTAGATCTAATTTCCGAAAAATTAATCCAATCTTTTAATTTTGTTACTGGACAGAAAATTTTATTATCAAAGTAGGGGATGGCTTTGATCATTCCTTCTCCTGATTGATCGGTTTTAGACCTTTTAATAAATATTTTTACTCCTTCATTCACAAACTCTAAATCATCATAATCAATATTTACCAGCTCAGATCTTCTGAAACCTCCTGAAAATCCAATTAATATAAGTGCTTTATCTCTAAATTTCTTTTTTTCAGGCTGTTTTATTTCATCTATTTTATTAATTATTGTTTTTAAATCATTGATTAATAAAGGTTTTTTTGCTTTTTGATTAGTTCCTCTAACTCTTTTTATTCCATGTAAATTTTCCATAATTATTGGGTGTTTAGTATCCAAGTAATGCCCTTTCATCCTATGAATCACGCTTATAGATGCTATTCTACGCTTTAATGTACTAAATTTAGAGCTGGAAGCTAAATGTGTTAGGTAAATTGACATAATTTTGGGCTCTGTTGGCATTGAACTTAATCCATTTTTTGCACAAAAAGCTGAAAAATCATTAAAATCGGCTTTGTAAGCTCTTAATGTATTAGCAGCCTTAGAGTTCTTTAAGTTTTTTAAAGTTTCTAATTCGAGGCTTTTTAAGTCAGTTACTAGTTCATTCATAATATTTTCCGATAACCATTAATTATCGGAAATTATATATTAGGTGATTTTTATTGTCAATAGTTTAAATATAAAGATTATGGTTTCATTTGATGGAGAAATTCCTGCAGTATGGTTTTTAATAAGTTCAATTGGTTTTGTAATATTAAGTTTAATTCAATTCCGAAATACTGGAAAAAGCATAAATACAATATTTTTGTCTATTATGGCCATTATCTTCCTTATAAGTTACATAATTTTAATAATACCACGCTAAATTTTACAATAAGCGGCCTTTTATCTGTTGATTATAAGAGATGTAACTAATAACTGTTAGTTATAGATGCCAAAATATATATTAATTGGATTATTGGTCGTTATTGGAACATTCATGATAATGAATTATTGGCCAAAATTAAAAGAACAAACCAAAAATCGAATATTAATGCTTATATTCGGTGTATTTTTTATTAGTATTTTTGTATTGCTGATACTCTTAATGTTTTAGTTTAACTTTTCCCCACTATCCACAGTTGTGAAAAACTTAGTAAATTCAACAATAAAGTGATACTTGCAACCTTTGATCTTTGATATAGTCTTAAATGAATTAAGAGGCAACTCTTAACTGGCCATTTGGGGAAAAGCCGAGAGGTTCAAGCCCAGAGGGCAGAAAGTTCTGCAAAGCAGCGCTAAACATGCAGAGCGAAGGACACGGCGGTAGCGCATACAACGACGTGTCAAAACTACTGTTCTTTGCACCATAAAAAGTGCAAGGAAACAGGGTTTTTTTTCATTTACATGGTCCTAAAAGGTACAAAATTTCAAATAAAAGTGTGGAAATACCTTATGAAAATACCAAAAGGTAAGGTAAAAACCTATAAAGAAGTAGCTATAGGGATAAAAATACCCAAAGCTGCAAGAGCGGTAGCTAATGCGTGTGGGAAGAACCCCTATTCACCTAAAGTACCTTGTCATAGGGTTATAAGGTCTGATGGCACCTTGGGTGGTTTCTCGGCTCCAGGAGGCATTAAAATCAAGAAAAAACTACTAAAAAAAGAAGGTTTTTCCATCTAGAATCCTTTAATACCAACGTTTTTTAAATATATCTTGATATTTTTTATTTAAATTTATATTTCTCCCTTCAGTTGTACTATAAATGGGTATATCGCAAAATTAACCCCTTCTATGCTCGATTAAACGCTATATTCGATATATGCATCACTCTAGAATCTAAGCATATCAATGTTTATTTGACTTAATAAAAACGCCCGTTTTATGGTATTTATCAGGATAATTTTATAGAACTTATCATTATAAAT
>CACPJJ010000022.1 GCA_902634305.1 uncultured Pelagibacteraceae bacterium
CTAGTTCATCTATAGAACTAAAAACAGTTTTTGGATCATAAGTATCCATAAAAGCACATGGGCCATAATCAATTGTTTCACCGGAGATAGACATGTTGTCTGTGTTCATAACACCATGGATAAAACCAACTCTCATCCAATTAACCACCAAGTCAATTTGAAGTTCAATTAAAACTTTTAATAAATCTAGTCCTTTATTTTTAGATTTTTTAATATTCGGATAATGACGATTTATTGTGTAATCAACTAAAGTTCTTAGTTCACTTTCATTATTTCTCATAGCAACATATTGAAATGTTCCAACTCTTAAATGACTAGAAGCAACTCTGGTTAGTATGGCACCTTGTAATATATTTTCTCTTACTACATCTTCACCAGTTTTAACTACCGCCATACTTCTTGTTGTTGGTATATTTAGTGAATGCATTGCTTCACTAATTATATATTCCCTTAACATTGGCCCTAGTGCAGCTCTTCCATCGCCATTTCTTGAAAAAGGTGTTTGTCCTGATCCTTTAAATTGAATATCAAATCTTTCATTATTTTTAGATACATGTTCTCCCATCAAGACTGCTCTACCATCTCCCAGCATTGTAAAATGACCAAACTGATGACCTGCATAAGCTTGTGCAATAGATTTAGATCCTTCGGGCAATGAATTTCCTGAAAATAAATTTGATAAATCTTTTTTGCTAATCAAAGAAAAATTTAGTCCTAATTGTTTTGCCAAATTATCATTTAAAATTATTAATTCTGGTGATTTAACCGGAATAGGAGATGTGTTAGAAATAAATGGATCAGGTAGCTTTGAATAAGTATTATCAAAGCGCCAACCAATGGTCATTTTAAATTAGCTTACTTCTGCTTGGTTTTCTTTTGGTTTAACTTCGGTTTTAAATTGATTAGATATTTTTTGGACTTCTACAGATGAAACTTTATATTCAGCACACATAGTTTCTTCATCTTTACCATGTCCAGTCACCATGTTAACCATATGTTCAGGAAAATGGAATGTTGTAAAAACAATTCCTTCTTTAACTTTGTCAGTCACTTCTACCTTTAAAGCTACTTCACCACGGCCAGAATAAAGTCTACCAATATCACCAGTATTTAAATCTCTTTTCTTTGCATCTTTAGGATGTATTAACAATACATCTTCCGAAACAATATTAATATTACTAGTACGTCTCGTCATTGTAGCAGCATTATAATGTTGAAGAACTCTACTTGTAGTTAGAATTAACGGATAATCTTTTTGATTAGTTTCAATTTCAGTGGATTCTTTAAAATCAAAATTCTTTAGTCTACCTTTTCCAAGTTTAAATGTTTCTTTATGTAAAATTTGAGTATCAGTACCATCTTCTTGTACAGGCCATTGTAAACCAAATTTTCCTAGTCTTTCTCTTGTTACTCCTTTAAAGAATGGGACAACATCTGCTATTTCAGCCAATACTTGATCGGCGTCATAAGTTGGTTGGTCAAATCCTAATTTTTGCATCATATCTGTTACAATAACACCATCTGGCTTTGTTCCTGGTAGTGGTGGAACTGCTTTATTAACTCTTTGAATTCTTCTTTCAGTATTAGTGAATGTTCCATCTTTTTCTAAGAAAGTTGTTCCTGGTAATACTACAGTTGCAAGTTTTGCAGTTTCACTCATAAAAATTTCTTGAACTACTAATAACTCAAGAGAATTCATGGCATCTACTACATGAGCACTATTCGGGTCTGTTTGAACAATGTCTTCTCCGATTATCCAAACCGCTTTAACTTCTTTGTTGATAGCCGCATCAAACATCTGAGGAATTTTTAACCCAGCTTTTGTTGGATGAACCACTCCATATTTTTCCGTATAAAAATTTTGATTTTTTTTATCTGAAACTTCAAAATATCCTGCTCCCTGATGAGGTTGACACCCCATATCAGCTGCACCCTGTACATTATTTTGTCCTCTTAAAGGATTAACTCCAACTCCTTTTCTTCCAATATTTCCAGTTATCATTGCAAGATCAGCAATTAACATTACAGTTTTAGACCCTTGTTCTTGTTCAGTAACCCCAAGACCATGAAACTCCATTGAATTATTCGCTGTAGCATAAGCAATAGCTGCCTCCTTAACCATTTGTTTATCCACACCCGCAACTTTTGCTAGTTGATCAATATCTTGTCTTTCAATTTCTTTTAAAAAATTATCAAAACCTTCAGTTCTATCTCTAACGAAGTCTTTATCATAAAGTTTTGATTTTATAATAAAATGCAACATCATATTCAATACAGCCACATTCGTTCCAGGTCTTAACTTAATATGATAATCAGCAAGTTTAGCAAGTTCAGTGGTAATAGGATCTAATACTATTAATTTTTTACCCTTCATTACTTGTTGTTTGATTTTTGCACCAGTTACAGGATGGGCATTTGTCGGATTAGCACCAATAACCATAAATAAATCTGCATGGTAAATATCTTCTGTAGAATTTGTTGCTGCTCCAGTACCAAAAGTTTGTTGCATTCCCCATGCGGTAGGTGAGTGACAAATTCTTGCACAACAATCAATATTATTAGTTCCAACTGCTGCTCTGATCATTTTCTGGAAAACATAATTTTCTTCATTAGTACATCTAGCTGACGAAATACCAGCAACTGAGTCAGGACCATTTGCTTTTATAATTCTATTTAATTCTTTTTTAATAAAGTCATATGCCTCATCCCATGAAGCTTCTTCAAATTTGCCATTTCTTTTTATTAATGGGGTTTTCAATCTATCTGGATGATCATAAAAGCCGAAAGCATATCTACCTTTAATGCAAGTGTGTCCAGCATTTACCTCTGTTTCTTTTGGAGTGTCTATTGCAATAACTTTTTTGTCTTTAATAGAAGCTTCTAAATTACAACCGACACCACAATAAGAACATGTGGTTCTTACTTTTTCATCAACAGCAGTTGATTTTGACTGAAACACATCAGATATAGCGTCTGTCGGGCATGTATGAGCACAGGCACCACATGATACACAAGACGAATCTCCAAATAACATATCGTTATCTGTTGTAATTCTAGATTCAAATCCTCTACCACTCATTGTTAAAACAAATGAACCTTGAATTTCATCACATGCTCTTACGCATCTTCCACAATTAATACAATTATCCAGGTTCATTCTCATGTAATCATGAGAAGTATCTCTAGGGATACCCTTATGTTGTTTTGGACTATTATATCTATGATCAGATATACCTAAGTCGTTAGCAACATCTTGAAGTTCACAATTATTATTTACTTCACAAGTACCACATTCCATTGGATGATCTGTTAAAACTAATTCTACTATATTCTTTCTTAGATCTGTTAAGTTTTCATTGTTAGTAAAAATATGTTGGTTTTCACCGACAGGAGTATGACAAGATGCCACAACTTTTGTTGGACCATCTTTTTCTAAAGCAACTTCAACTGAACAGACTCTACAAGCTCCATAAGGTGCAAGATTAGGGTCGTCGCATAAAGTTGGTACTTTTTTTTCTCCAAGATAACTTTTTACAAATTTTAAAATAGAAGTATGTTTAGAACCAATTTCATATGGTTTACCATCTATATATGCAATTTTTCTTTTTTCTGAGCTCATTAATTTTCTTTTATCATATCATTTTTCATTTCATCTCCAAAATACTTTAGTATATTCATTATAGGAGTAGGTATTGCCCCACATAAGGCGCATAAACAACCTTTTTTCATTGTTACTAACAATTCATTAAGTAATTTTAGAGGGATTTTGGATGTTTTATTTTTTAATTGATCAAACATCTCTTTTCCTCTGTAAGAACCAAGTCTTCCAGGAAAACATTTTCCACATGATTCTTCTGCAGTGAATTCAAATAAATGATGAATATAATCAACCATAGGAAAATTTTTTGGTATACTCACTATACTCGCATGGCCCAACATAAAACCAGCTGCTGTAAATTCTTGAAAATCAAGGTTTAATTTTTCAACTTCTTTTATAGGTATCACTCCTCCCAAGGGCCCCCCAACTTGCAAAGCTTTTATCGGTTCTTTAAACCCTCCACCTATATCATATAAAACATTTTTCATTGGTGTTCCCATTTCAATTTCATAAACACCTGGATTATTAAAAAAACTGTCAAGACAAACTAGTTTTGTGCCAGCTGACTTCTTATTTCCTATGGCAGAAAATTTTTCAGATCCATTTATTAGAATTCCAGTTGCTGCCGCAAGAGTTTCTACATTATTAACAACAGTAGGTTTTTTGTATAATCCTTCGGTAACAGGGAAGGGAGGTCTAACATCAACTTCAGCTCTTCTACCTTCTATAGATGCGATTAACGCAGTTTCTTCCCCACATATATATGCTCCTTGACCAATACATATATTTAAATCAAAAGAAAATTTTGTTCCAAGAATATTATTTCCTAGCAAGCCTTCATTTTTTAATAAATTAATTGAAGCATTCAGAGCCTCAATTGATTTAGGATACTCGCCCCTTATATACAAAACTCCTTCATCACTTCCAATAACATGCCCACAAATAATCATGCCAAATATTACTTTTAAAGGCTGGTCCTCTAGTAAATATCTATCTGAATAAGCTCCAGAGTCACCTTCGTCTGCATTGCAAATAACATATTTTTTTTCTGATTTTGCTTTACTACAAAAGTCCCATTTCATTCCTGTCGGAAAACCAGCGCCACCTCTACCAGTTAAATTTGAATCCAAAAGAGATTTAATTATTTCTTGTTTGTCAGTATTTATAAATTTTCCCAAATGTTTTTTAAACTTATCAAGATCTGAAGTCTCATTATCCATTAAAAAACTTGTTGAAGCAAAGCTCTTTGAAAAAAATTTTTCTTGCTCTAAATCTTTACCTTTAATTATATCATCAATTTTATTTATGTCGTTTCCAGCATAGTTTTGCCCATCATAATGGAAAGCGTTATTTTCATAACAATATCCTAAACAAAACATTTCACCAACTTTATCATCACCAAGTTTATCTTTTAATTTTTTCTTTAATGGCTCTTGTGTTCCCGCACACATACATGCACTTCCATTACAAACAAAAGCTTTTTTCTCTCTATGTGCAGGTCTTAAAAATTCATAGAAACTCTCGGCTCCATGTAAGGTAGAAACTCCCACATGGTATTTATCTGCAATCTCTTTCATTCCTTCTCCGTTTTTGGAATTTAAAGACCTTTCAGATAATTTTTGAAACAAATTATCTTTTAAACCTATTCTCCCAGACAATTTGCTTATATTTTTTGACATATAGTTAAAATAAAACTCTTTCTTTGTTTGTATATATATTGAAACTATTTTTTTTTACAAAGCCTAATAATGTCATTTTAAACCTTTTAGCTAGATCTATAGCAAGACTCGTTGGCGCACCAACTCCAGCCATAAGACCGATATTGGACATTAATCCTTTTTGGATCAATTCAAAATTTAATCTTCCTGAGCATGCAATAAATTGAGAACGATTATCAATTAGTTTTTTTTTATGTGAGTGGCCTATAAGTTTATCTAAAGCATTATGTCTTCCAACATCTTCTCTTGTTGCAATCACTTTTCCATTCTCATCGATCAAAGAACTTGCATGAATACCACCTGTTTTAGAAAATTCAGATTGTTCGTTTGTTAGCAGTTCTGGAGATTTTAAAATAACTTCTTTTTTAATTTTAGGATAAGAGATATCTAATTTATTTTCTTTAATTACCTCAACTGTTTCAAGAGAGGTTTTTCCACAAACTCCACATGAAGAATTAGTTATAAAATTTCTTTTTATTTTTGCGATATCAATGTTTTTAGTATTATTTATGGTTGCAACTATTTTATTTTGAATATTAAAATCTCCTACTTTTTCTCCTACTTTTTTTATATTTTCTATATCAGAAAAATTTTCTATTATTCTTTCATTAAATAAAAAACCAGATATTAAATCCTCATCATTTCCTGGCGTTCTCATTGTAATGGATAGTTGATCAGTTTCCCACTTTCCATCAACCTTATATTTAAGATTCATTTCAAGAGGTTCTTCTACTGAAACAGAGTCTTTTATTTCTTCTGTAGAACTTCCTTTTAACTTTACAACATTATATTTTATATCCATTTACAAAGGGTATTTTTTTTTTAAAATCAATCGATTTAAAACTACTCCAAAAATTAGAACAATAATAGTACCTGAAATAATTGGATTTATTATATAATCTAAAGATACACTTCCCATTATTACAATTATAGGATTACCACCTGCTGGGGGATGAGTTATATTTAATATAATCATCAAAGCCACACCCGCTCCAACCGCTATAGGTAAATTAATATATAAAGGTAGAGGAACAAAATAAAGTACGAACAAACCAGCCAAAGATGTTGCTAGATGTCCAAAAAAAATATTCTTTGGTTGTGCAAATGGACTTTCAGGATATCCATAAAGCAAAACCATAGTTGAGCCAAAAGAAGCAATTAAAAAAATTCCAAGTTCTGTTTTATACGTAAGAAGAGTTAATGTACCAATTGTAATTGCAGAAAATAATCCAGCAATTAAACCTTTTATAATAAGTGAATTTTTCATTTTATAATTTTAATGCTTTTGAAACTGCTTTAAAAGGTAATAACAAACAATCTTTTCTAGCAATATTTTTTTTATCAAAAATTTTTTTAAAAATTTTCCATTCTTTTGGGATATTTGCAAGATTGTCTTCAAAAAAAGTTTCAATTATATTTAATAAATTTTTAATACTTTCGACTGGTTTATTAATTGAATTACTTGATAAAAGACTCACTGAGGCCTGACAGTAAACACAAGATTTGCACTGATATCCAAAGTCTACAATTTTATTTTCCTTAACTTTTAAGCTTATTTCCATTTGATCTCCACAAATAGCGTTTTTGTGTGTCGCTTTATGAGTGTGGTCTTTAATTACTTTGTTATTTTCAGTATTTGACGCAATTTGTAAAATTTTTAGATCCATTTTAAATTCTTTTAATAAACAATTAATAATTTATATTTCTTTTGATGATTGAAAACAACTTTCTAGGTATAATTTTAGCAGGTGGCAAATCAAGTAGATTTGGTGAAGATAAATCAATTGCAAAATTAGGTGATAAAACTTTATTAGATCACACTATAAATAAAATAGAAAATGAATTTAATGAAATATTGCTGATTTCAAATAATAAAGAATTCAATTTTAAAAATAATAAAATTCATGTTGTAGAGGATTGTATAGAAGGGCAACTTGGACCATTAGTTGGTATACTCACAGCAATGAAGTGGGTTATAAAAAATAAAAAAAACTACAAATGGATAGCATCGTTTCCTTGTGACACACCTTTCTTTGATATTAAATTAATAAATGAATTAAAAATTAAAGTTAAAGAAACATCAAAAAAACTTATTTTTTTAAATAGCAATAAAAAGAGACATAATATTT
>CACPJJ010000023.1 GCA_902634305.1 uncultured Pelagibacteraceae bacterium
CAACTGTAGGACAAACTTTTGTTGCGATGTTAGGTGGTTTAGATTTATCTATCCCTTTTGTTATTGGCTCTATGAACGTAGCACTAATGTCATTAATTTCTAAGGGAGTTCCACCATGGTTGGCCTGCATAGCTATTTTGTTAATTGGTGCTTTAATAGGATTGGTAAATGGAATTTTAAGTTTTAGATTGCAAGGACAAGCTTTAATTTTAACATTGGGTGTTGGTTTTTTTGTTAAAGGTGGAGTTCAAATACTTGTGGCAATGGGGACTTTTTCAGCTGGTACAGTTTTTGGTGTAGTTCCTCCGTGGATGACTAATTTAGCATCCATGAATGGTAAAACTATCGGTCTTCCAATACCTCCTGTTGTAATTATTTGGATAGTTGCAAGCATAATAATCATTGTTGGTCTACGATTAACAAAATGGGGAAGACATTTGTATGCTTTAGGAGGTAGTAGATTGTCTTCTTCAAGACTATCAATTTCTGAAAGAGGTTATTGGATTGGAGCTTATGTTATAAGTGGATTTTTTGCAGCTTTAACTGGAGCACTTCTTCTAGGTTGGAGTGGTGGAGGATTTGTTGGAGCGGGAGATATATATTTATTTACAACAATAGCGGCAGTAGTAATTGGAGGTACATCATTATTAGGTGGTTATGGAGGATATGGATTAAGTGTGATAGGTGTTTTAATTTTACAAATAGTAACAACTGTATTGATTGGATGGGGTTTGAGTTGGGAAGCTCAACAATTTATTCTAGGATTATTGATTATACCAATGGTAGCGCTTTACGCTAGGTCGCCACATATAAGGTCGCAAATATAGGAGAAAAAATGACAAAAATAAATTGTGATATGGGAGAAAGTTTTGGAATTTATAATGCAGGAAATGATGAACAAATAATGCCTTTGATAGATGTCGCTAATGTTGCATGTGGTTTTCATGCATCAGATCCTAATCATATGAGAAAAACAGTGGAACTAGCAAAAAAAAATAAAGTAAAAGTAGGAGCTCATCCTTCTTTTCCTGATCTACAAGGCTTTGGAAGAAGAGAAATGAAGATGCCGAAATTAGATTTAAAAAATATGATAATGTATCAAGTCGGTGCTCTTAAAGCTTTTTTAGATGAGTATAATATGCCTTTAAACCATATAAAGCCTCATGGATCTTTATATGTTATGGCTTCCAAAGATGAAGAGATTGCAAGAGCTATTGCAGATGCAGTTGAAACTTTTAATGTCAGTATTTACGGTATGGCAAATACAGTTCATGAAAAAATTTACAAAAAAGAAAGAAAGTTAGACTTTATCGCAGAATTTTATGCTGATTTAGATTATGACAAGGACGGAAAACTTGTAATAGCTAAAGGAAAAAATGCAAAATATAGCAGTAAGTTAGCAGTAAAACGTTGTTTAAGAGCTATAAAAGAAAAAAAAGTTAAAAATACAAGTGGTACAGATACAGATGTTGGATGTGATATTATTTGCGTTCATTCAGATACTCCTAATGCTGTTGAAATCATCAAAAGTTTAAAAAAAGCACTTAAAAAATAAAAAGTATGAAAAAAATTCTGATTGCAAACCGTGGGGAAATTGCCTGTAGAATTATCAATAGTTGTAAAAAACTTAAGTTTCACTCAATAGCAGTTTATTCTGATATAGATAAAAACAGTAAACATGTAAGAAAAGCCGATGAGTCAATTCACATCGGTGCATCGAAAGCTCAAGAAAGCTATTTAAATGCAGATAAAATAATTGAAGCAGCCAAAAAATTAAAAGCTGATGCTATTCACCCTGGTTACGGTTTTTTAGCTGAAAACGAAAAATTTGCCCAAAAAGTAATTGATTCAGGAATTATTTGGATAGGACCTAAACCAAATACAATTGTCTCAATGGGTAACAAAGATATAGCAAGAGATTTAGCTTTAAAAAGTAATTTACCTATTTGTCCAGGCTTAAATAATAAGGATTTAGAAAAAGAAGATTTAGAAAAAAAATGCAATGAAATTGGTTTTCCTATTCTAGTAAAAGCTAGCGCAGGAGGAGGCGGAATAGGAATGCAAATTGTTAATGATTATGGAGAATTAATTAAATCTATAGAAAAAACAAAAAATTTAGCTAAGAAAGCTTTCGGTAACAGTGACGTATTTTTAGAAAAATTTATAAAAAATGCAAGACATATAGAAATACAAATATTTGGTTTTGGTAAAAAGAAAGCTGTGCATTTTTTTGAAAGAGACTGTTCGATACAAAGAAGATTTCAAAAAATTATAGAAGAAAGTCCAGCACCAAAAATAGATGAAAAAATCTTAAATGAAATGGCGCAAAGTGCAGTTAACTTTGCAAGCAATCAAAATTATGAAGGAGCTGGAACAATAGAATTTATCTATGATGTGGATGAAAAAAAATTCTACTTTTTAGAAATGAATACAAGAATTCAAGTAGAACATCCTGTAACTGAAAGTATAACTAATTCAGACCTAGTAGAAATGCAAATTAAGTTTGCACTGGGTATTGATCTTGATTTAACAGAACAAAATAAAATTAATAAGAACGGTCATGCAGTTGAATGTAGATTGTATGCAGAAGACCCTTCAAAAAACTTTCTGCCCTCTCCAGGAAAAATTACAAAACTTAAAATTCCAAACATAGGTTTAACAAATATTAGATTAGATATTGGTGTCGATGAGGGAGATGAAATATCTTTTTATTACGATCCGATGATAGCAAAGATCATTTCTAAAAGCGCAAATAGAACTGAAAGTATCAATAACATGATAAATTTTTTAAAAGATTTTGAAATTGAAGGTATTAAAACAAATAAATCTTTTTTGATATCTGTTCTACAAAATAAAACTTTTGAGGATGCAGACTTTAATACAAAATTTATTGAAAATAATTTAACTTTATTTACAGAAAAAAAAGAAATTAAAGTAAAAGACAAGCAGCAAAATAAAAATAATGAACAAAAATATAGCGACAAAGATGTAAAAGCATTTGAAAAAATTATTTCAAAAACTCCAAAAGTTAAAAATGGTCAAGATTATACAGAAAAAGATTTAAAAGAATTTGAAAATATTGTTTTATCAAAAAATAAAAAGAATAAAACTGATGAAAAAACTGAAGTAAATAATGTTCCAGGCAAAATTTACGATACTCCTAAGTTCTTACCTGCTGGTGATAAATATATGCTTATTGAGTTTGGAAACGTAATGAATTTAGAACTAAATTTTACCGCTCAAAATCTAGCAAAGGCAATAAAAGACCATAAAGTTAAAGGTGTTTACGAAACATCTCCATGTTTTGCTTCTATGATAGTTCATTATGAACCTGAAGAAATAAAATTTAATGAATTAAAAAATGAACTTATATCTCTAATAAACTCATTAGGACCTTCAGATGAAATAGAAATAAATAGTAGAATCTTTTCTTTTCCAACTGTTTATTTAGATAAATGGACCAAAGAATGTATTGAAGATTATTCAAATAAAATAGCTAAAAAGAAACCTGATCCTGAACTTATAACAGAATTAAATAATCTTGAAAATATTGATCAGTTTGTAAGAGTTCATTCAAGTACAGAATATTGGGTAGCAGCGATAGGTTTTTGGCCTGGCCTTCCGTTTATGATGGCTCTTGATCCAAGATGTAAACTGACTGTTCCAAAATATAACCCTCCAAGAACTTGGACTCCAAAAGGAACTGTTGGCATGGGTGGTGCTTCAACTTGTATTTACCCAGATCGTCTACCAGGTGGTTATCAAATTTTTGGAATTATCCCTGTTCCTATATGGGATACCAAAAAAAGTTTTCCAGTATTTGAAGATAATATATGTCTTTTTCAACCTGGTGACAGAGTAAAATTTGTACCTACTACTTATGAAGAGTTTGACCATGTATCAAACAAAATAAAAGACGGTACATATAATTATAATATTGTTGAATATCAAAAATTTTCAGTAAAAAATTATAAAAGTTGGTTAAAAACAATTGACCATTCAAAGAGGTTTTAAATAGAATATGGTTCAAGTAATTAAAAAAGGTTTAGAAACATCTGTTCAGGATTATCCTGGAAGAATTGGAACTTTAAACCAAGGTTTCCCTTCTTCAGGTCCAATGGACAGTTGGTCATTCAGACTTGCAAATGTTTTAGTGGAAAATGAATCTGGAGCAGCTGCATTAGAATGTCAGTTTATGGGCCCAACACTTAAATTTGATAGTGATAGAATTATTGCAATTACTGGAGCTGACATGCGTCCAAAGATAGATGGAAAGCTTGTTCCGTTATGGGAAAGTTTGGCGGTCAAAAAAGATCAAATTTTAGAAATGTCGTATGCAACCATAGGTGCAAGAGCTTACATTGCCTTTTCTGGTGGAATAAATACTACCCCTTGGCTTGGCTCAAGATCTACTTTTCACAAAGCAGGGGTCGGCGGAATAGAGGGTAAAGCAATACAAGATGGTCAAATTATCCCTTTAAATAAATCTAAGTCATATCCTGGTAGAAAAATTAAAAAAGATTCTATCCCGGTAATGTCTACAAATAAAAAATGGTCAATAGAAGTTGTTAAAGGACCAAATGATGATTGGGTAGATGAAAAAGGACATAAAATGTTTTTAAATGCTGACTGGAAACTTCAGTCTAAAAGTGACAGAACAGGTTATAGGTTAGACGGGCCAAAATGGTCTTTTGCTGAAAAAGCAACTAATAAAGGTTTAGAGCATGGAACTTTTCCTTCGAACATTATTGATCAAGGATATCCTGCGGGAGCAATAAACTTGGCTGGACAAACTCCAATTATACTAGTCAATGATGGTCCTAGTATGGGTGGATTTATTGTTCCTTACACTGTTCCTTCGGCATCTTTTTGGAAACTTGGCCAAGCAAAACCAGGTGATAGTTTTAATTTTGTTAAAATATCTGTTGATAAAGCTCAAGAATTACGATCAGAACAAACTCAAATTTGTAGTGAAATTAGTGTGATTTCTTCCCAAAAAGGTAGTGATTTAAATGACAAAAAGAAAAAAATAAAAATTGATCATATAAAGATTGTTGATTTTGACAAAGAGAGAATGAATGAAAAAATAAGAACTAAATTAATGGAAAGAAGAGGAATGAAATCAATTAAAATTAGATATTTTGATTAGATAGACGAAAGATATTTATGACAACTGAAGTTAAAACAACAGTACCTGGCAATATGTGGAAAGTTCTAGTTAAAGAAGGTGATAAGGTTAAAAAAGGAGATACATTGTTTATTATGGAAGTAATGAAAACAGAAGTACATCATGATTCACCAGTTGATGGAACAGTAACAAAAGTTAATGTTGTAAATGACCAGGAAGGCATTGACCCAGATACAGTTGCGGTAATAATTGAATGACAAATAAGAAAATTGAATACTTAAAATTAATCAAAAATCTTTCAGATGAAATAGGTATATCCGAAGAAGAAACAAAAAATTTAGTTGATATTGCATTGTCTTCTTCAGACCGAAGGTACGTAAATTATGGGGAACTAAAAGACGAAATTACAACTTTTCTAGTAATCAATATATTTTCTTTAATTTGTAAATTATAAATCTTATGCAAGACCAAATGATATTATATAATGGTCCCAATTCTCCCTTTGGAAGAAAGACTAAAATTACGGCTTTAGTGCAAGAAATTAATTTAGAAGAAAAAATTATAAATATATATGAGGCTGATTTTTTAGACAAACATAATCCTCTGAGAAAAATTCCAACACTTCTAGTTGGACAGGAATCAATTACAGATAGTGATAATATATGTTTATACCTAGATTCGATTTCAAAAAAAAATACTTTGTTTCCCAAAAAAAATTATTGGCAAATAATGAATATAACTTCTATCGCTAATGGTTTAATGGAAGCGGTGTTAGAAAGAAGAATGGAAACTATAAGACCAGAAAATGAAAAGAGTAAAAATTTTATCAGCAAACAAGAAATTAGGATTAAAAGAACTATTGAATGGCTAGAAAATAATTGGAACAATTATGATGAAAATAATTTAACTATGGATCAAATAACAATAGGATGTGCGTTAGATTATACAATCTTTAGATACAATGACGATTGGAAAAGTAATAATAAAAATATAGCTGTCTGGTTTGAAAAATTTATAAAAAATCAATTTATGAAATCAACAGTTCCGGTTTAAAACTAATCGTAATAAAACATTGGAGCTTTTTTCCAATCTAACCAAGTAACTGGATCATGACCCCAAACAACTTTTGCATTATATTCTTTTGCAACTTGTCTTAATTTTTTAACTGAATCTGCAGCGTCAGATGAAGAAGCTACCAAACCTGGTAAGCATTTATCACACCAATGGTCTCCTGTATAACAAGCATCACCGGTAAACAACATATAACCAGTTTTAGGTAGATTAACTAATACAGATTGATGACCCGGTGTATGTCCAGGTGTAAATATTAATTTTATAACCCCATCTCCATAAACATCATAAAAATCTGTTTTTCTTCCCTGTAAAAACTTCCAACGTATATTTGGTTTATCAAAGTCTGCTTTTATATAAGCTGGTTGTGAAAACCAATCTGGATTATAAGCATAATCATATTCTAACTTTTGAGTGATGTGTGTTGCATTTGGAAAATGCCCTATAGCACCTGAATGATCTAAATGAAGATGTGTTTGTATAACATATTTAACATCTTCAGGATTTGTATTAACGCTTTTTACCATATCTTTACACCATTCTGACGCTTTCATAACTGGGTCGTAAGCCTCAACAACATGACCCCAGTGCTTATGTTTATCAACTGCTGCCTCTATTGGCATTCCTCCATCAATAATTACGTCTCCTTCTGGATGTTTGATTAAAAACCATGGCACAGGAATTTCATAAGGTTCCTCACCTTGATTCATTTTTATAAATTTTAATTTTGTTTTTATTACACCTGTTTGAAACATATATAATTTAATACCAGTATTAAATTTTGTTGTTTGTTCAAAAATATCTTTATCTTTTTCTTTCATATATATTTATTCTACCAAGCTGAATGATAAATGTTAAGTGCGTCTTTTTCTGTCACTTCTCTTGGGTTGTTAACTAACAATCTCGTTTGCTTCATTGCATCTTTTGCCATTTTTTCACAAGCATTTTTAGGAATATCCACTTCTCGTAACTTTTGTGGTAGTCCTAATTTTTTTGATAAACTTTCTAACTTATCTATAAATTCTGCACATACAGATTGAGCTCCTTTATTTGTATCTATGTCTGGAAAAACATATGGAGCTAGTTCGGCATAATCTTTTGAAGCTTTTGAATCTACACTATTAAACCTTAATACATATGGTAACACCAA
>CACPJJ010000024.1 GCA_902634305.1 uncultured Pelagibacteraceae bacterium
ATTAAAAAAAGATCTTCATAAATTAATGACTGATACACAAGATTGGTGGCCGGCAGATTATGGTCATTATGGTCCATTTTTTATTCGTCTAGCTTGGCATGCTGCTGGAACTTATCGGACAGGAGATGGAAGAGGTGGTGCTGGAACTGGAAATCAAAGATTTGCTCCATTAAATAGTTGGCCAGATAATGTAAATTTAGATAAAGCAAGGCTTTTACTTTGGCCTATTAAAAAGAAATATGGAAAAAAAATATCTTGGGCAGATTTATTTATACTTGTTGGAAATATATCTCTAGAATCAATGGGTTTCAAAACTTTTGGTTTTGGAGCTGGGAGAGAAGACATATGGGAGCCAGAAGAGGATATTTATTGGGGATCCGAAAAAGAATGGCTTGGAGTAAATCGGTATAGTGGAAAAAGAGAACTAGAAAATCCCTTAGGAGCATCACACATGGGTTTAATTTATGTTAATCCTCAAGGACCTGATGCTAATCCAGATCCTTATTTAGCTGCTCATGATATTAGAGAGACTTTTGGACGTATGGCAATGAATGATTATGAGACGGTAGCACTCGTTGCAGGTGGGCATACATTTGGAAAATCTCATGGTGCCGCACCAGAGTCACATAAAGGTCCTGAACCTGAAGGTTCAAAGATTCAAGATCAAGCAACTGGGTGGAATAGTAACTATAAAAGCGGTTTAGGCGTAGATACTATCAGCAGTGGTATTGAGGGTGCATGGACTTCAAACCCGATTAAATGGGATATGGGATATTTTGATAATTTATTCGGCTATGATTGGGAACTAACTAAAAGCCCTGCAGGTGCTCATCAATGGAAACCTAAAAGGAATGGGCACGATATAGAGATGACCCCAGATGCGCATGATAGATCTAAAAAAAATCTTCCAATGATGCAAACTACTGACCTTTCATTAAAATTAGATCCTAAATATGGGCCAATTTCTAAACATTTCCATCAAAATCCAAATGAATTTGCTGATGCTTTTGCAAGAGCTTGGTTCAAACTTACTCATCGTGATATGGGTCCAAAAGCAAATTATCTTGGCTCTGATGTTCCAAAAGAGAATTTAATCTGGCAAGATCCAATACCGAAAAATAAATATAAACTTAAAAATAAAGATATTGAGTTATTAAAGAAAAAAATATTTAAATCTGGTTTATCTGTATCCCAGTTAGTTACAACTGCTTGGGCGTCCGCATCAACATTTAGAGGATCAGATAAAAGAGGAGGCGCTAATGGAGCAAGAATAGCTCTTGAACCTCAAAGAGACTGGAAAGTTAATAATCCTTCAAAATTGTCTGCTGTAATCAGAATTTTTAATAAAATTAAAAAAGGTTTTGATTCAAAAAATAAATCAGTTTCATTAGCAGACCTAATAGTTTTAGGAGGATCAGTTGGCATTGAAAATGCTGCTAAAAAGAGTGGTAAAAAAATTAAAGTTCCATTCAAAGCAGGAAGATGTGATGCAAAACAAGATCAAACAGACAAAAATTCATTTAATCTTCTTGAACCCATAGCAGACGGTTTTAGAAACTATATTAGTCTACATGCTAAAGGATATACCAATGGAAAAGGTATCCCTACTAATTCAGCTGAAGAAATGTTGATAGATAAGGCCCAACTTCTTGGATTAACTGGTCCAGAAATGACAGTTTTAATTGGAGGAATGAGAGTATTAAATACTAATTATGACGGTTCAGATTATGGTGTATTTACAAAAAAGCCTGGATCATTAACTAATGATTTCTTTGTTAATCTATTAGACATGAAAACTACCTGGAGAGAAGTAGATAAAGATGAACAGTTTTTTGAGGGAATAGATAGAAAAACAAAAAGAGTAAAATGGAGAGCGACGCGTGCAGATTTAATATTTGGATCTAATTCTCAGTTAAGAGCACTATCTGAAGTTTATGCTACAGACGATTCAAACGAAAAATTCTTAAATGATTTTATATCTGCATGGACAAAAGTAATGAATTTAGATCGTTTTGATTTAAATTAAAACTTAATTAAATTCCCCAAACATTTTTTGTGTCAATCCACCCAATATAATCACCAGTTTGAATTTTACACCAATTAAGATTACATTTTTTTATAATTACTAATCTACCTTTTTCTAACTTTGCTAAAGGTTTAGAAAATTTACTATTCTTTTTAAAAAGAATTTTTTCTTCAAGAGTAATCAAGGAATTTAATTTTCTAAGCATAATTCTATGTATCCAACCACTATTTTTTTTATGATCTATTATTCTTCTAAAATTATCCTTTTTATCAATTACTTTAATTGGTAAAAATTTTTTCTTATAAATATACTTGATAGGATAATTTTTCCCTGGACCATATCTGACATAAACCTTGTCTTTTTTTAAAGAAACAAAATAATTATTTTCTTCAGAGGTAACGTTATAAGGATTTATTAATAAAAAAAATAGTATTATTAAAAATTTTTGCATACACAATTTTTTTTTTTATTAAACTCTGCTTTTCTAAAATTTAAATTAAGCAAATCTAAAACTAAGATTTTTTTATTTGATTGTTTACTTAAATTCAAAATTTTCTTTAAAACTTCTATCCCTTGAATATTGCCAACTATACCAGCTACTGGACCCAAAATACCTTCAAACTCACAATTTAAAACTTCATCAGAAGGCTCTGATTGATAAAAGCACTTTAGACATGGGTTATTTTTATTTTTAAAATTAAAGGTAAAAATATGCCCATCCATTTTACTTATTGCCCCAACAATTAAAATTTTTTTATATTTAATTGAGTATTTATTTAGTAGAAATTTAGTTTTAAAATTGTCAGATCCATCAACAATAAAATCATAACTTTTAAATATTTTTTTAATATTTTTTTTTTCGATTCTTTCTTTAAAAGTTTTTATTTTGACTTCTGGATTAACTAATTTAATTTTTTTTTTTAAAACACTAACTTTAAATTTTCCAATATCTTTCGTGTTATATAATGACTGTCTATGGATATTAGAAATATTTACTTTATCATGATCAACAACTCCAATATTTCCAACACCCGCTCTACTTAAGTAATCAATTACAGGGCAGCCTAGTCCTCCTGCTCCTATAACTAGAACTTTTGATTTAATTATTTTTTTTTGCCCAGAAGGTCCAACATTTTTTAAAACTATTTGTCTAGAATATCTTTCTATTAGTTTTTTATTAAGGATATTTTTCATTTACCAGTCGATCCAAAACCACCAGATCCTCTTATAGTTTCTGGTAATTGATCTACTTCTTCTAACTCCATCTTTATAACTGGTGTTAAAACCATTTGGGCAATTCTATCATTATTATTTACAATAAAATCTTTATTTCCATGGTTAAATAATATTACTTTTAATTCACCTCTATAATCACTATCAATAGTCCCGGGAGTATTTAATACGCTTATACTAGATTTTGCAGCGAGTCCTGACCTAGGTCTTATTTGTATTTCTAAATCTTCTGGTATTGCAACAGATAAACCTGTTGGAACTAGTTCTAAAGTATTAGGTTCTATTTTTATTGAGTTCTTAACGAACGCCATTAAGTCCATACCAGATGATCCGCTAGTTTTGTATTGAGGTATTTTAACTTTAGAATCAAGTCTTTTAACTAAAACTTTAACCATTAATTTAATTGAGAAATTATTCTGTTAACTATTTCATTAGCGAGACTTGACTTTCTCATTTTTGGAAGATTTTCTTCAGAATTATTTTTATAGAATATAGAAACTTTATTGAAGTCTGAATCAAAGCCTATATCATTTTTAGATACATCATTAGCAATTATCCAGTCACAATTTTTTTCAGATAATTTTTTTAAAGAATTAATTTTTATAGAATTTGTTTCAGCAGCAAAACCAACAACCAATTTAGGTCTCAGTGAATTATGGTTTGAAATATGTTTTAAAATATCAGTATTTTTTTCTAAAGAAAGCTCTGAAATAATATCTTTTTTTATTTTTTCATTTTCTTTATTTTTTATTTTAAAATCTGCAACTGCTGCTGAGAAAATTGCAACATCAGTTGGGAGATTATTTAAAGTTGCCTCTAACATTTCATCAGCCGATTTAATTTTTATTAAATTAACACCTTTAATTGGACTTAAATTTGAAGGTCCAGATATTAAAGTAGTATCAAAACCATTTTCATTCAAAGATTTTGCAATTTCATATCCTTGCTTTCCACTAGATTTATTTGATATAAATCTTACGGGGTCAATATATTCATGCGTTGGACCAGCAGTTACGAGAGCTTTAAATTTTTTATTATTTTCTAAATTTTTAAAGTAGTTATTAATATGATTGATAATTATTTCTGGTTCAGACATTTTTCCTTTTCCATATTCTCCACAAGCCATTTCACCAATTTCAGGTCCAATTATTTCATGACCAAAATCTATTAACTTTTTTAAATTATCCATGTTTGATTGGTGTTCCCACATTCTTACATTCATTGCTGGTGCTATAAAGATTTTTTTATTAGATGCCAAAACAACAGTTGAGGCCAAATCATCTGATAATCCATAACTAATTTTTGAAATAGTATTTGCTGTTGCTGGAGCTATTAAGATTAAGTCAGCCCATCTTGATAATGAAATATGATCCATTTCAGACTCATTCTCTGAATTAAATAAATCTGAGTAAACTTTTTCTTGTGATAAAGAAGTTGCTGATAAAGGTGTAATAAAGTTCTTAGCATTTTTTGTTAGGATTGTTTTTATACTTGAACCATTTTTTTTTAAAAGTCTAATAATTTCTAAACTTTTATATGCAGCAATTCCACCACATACAATTAGTAAGATTTTTTTTCCATTTAAATTTTTCATTCGCAGATTAAAATACTATGATACCTACAAATACAAGCAATAATAATCCAATAATACTTTGATTTCTGAACATCTTCATTTCTATTTTTTTTTCATTTAATGCTGAAAATGAGTTGGATTCCTGTGGTATTTTTCCACTTGCCATAAATGTTAAAGCTTGATTTGCTTTTTCCATAATTTTTGGTAGTTCAGGGAGTTTTTTTATTACCTCTACAGAATCTTTAAAAGTTTCATTAAAACTATTAATTGGATCTTTACTTTCTTTTAACCATTTCTCTAGAACTGGTTTAGATGTTTCCCAAATATTTGTGTTAGGGTTTAGTTTTCTAGCTACTCCCTCAACTACAACCATCGTTTTTTGTAAAAGTAATAACTGAGGTTGAGTTTGCATATTAAATTTTTCAGTAACATCAAACAACTGCTTTAGCAGTTTTCCACCAGAAATATCTTTAACAGACTGTCCAAAAATAGGTTCTCCTATTGATCTTAATGCCTGAGCTAGCTCATCTACGTGAATATTACCAGGAACTAATCCAGCAACAATATGTACTTCTGCAACTTTTTTGTAATCTCTTTGAACAAATCCATAAAGTATTTCTGCTAAATACCGTCTATTTAATTTATCCATTCTACCCATTATTCCAAAGTCAATGGGTATTATTTGTCCATTATCATCAATAAATATATTTCCCTGATGCATATCAGCATGAAAAAACCCATCTCTTACAGCATGTCTTAAAAAATGCTGAATAATATCCGAAGCAATATTTTCTATATTTATTTTTTTGGACTCCATAATTTCTTTTTCTCTTATTGATACTCCTTCAATCCAATCTAAAGTTAAAATTTCTTCACTTGTGAAATTCCAATAAATTTTAGGTACATGAAAACCCACATCATTTTTTGTATTTTCAGCAAATTCATTTGCAGCGGCAGCTTCAAATCTTAAATCCATTTCGTGATTAGTAATTTCTTTTAAAAGAAAAACTACTTCCACAAGCTTTAGCCTTTTTGTTTTAGAAACTAAACTCTCAATGAAATATGCTAACAGCATTAAAGCATCAATTTCATCATTAAAAGTTTTTTTAATATTTGGTCTTAAAATTTTAATAGCTACATCTTTGATAACATCTTCATCTTTTATTCGTGCTTTATGAACTTGGGCTATAGAAGCGGCAGCCACAGGTTCCTCAAAATTAATTATTGAATCAAATATTTTATTTCCTAAATTTTCTTTAACTATTTCTTTCGCTTTGATAGTTGAAAATGGAGGTAAACGATCTTGAAGCTCTTCAAAATGTGTAGCTAATTTTTCACCTATAATGTCTGGCCTTGTAGATAAAAATTGACCCAACTTAATAAATGTAGTTCCCATCCCCTGTATAGAAGTGCATAATTTTTCCTCATCAGTTAATTTATTCGATTCATAGTTATTTTTAGAAAAAGAAATTGAAAATATACTTACTAAAATTTTAATTATAAGAGGAGGTTTATGAAATTTAGAGACAACCTTAAGAGCATCAGACAAAGCTAATTTTCTAGCAATTTTAAATAAAATAAATAATTTTTTTAACATTATATTTTCCAGCCAGTATGTATTGATACAATTCCACCACTTAAATTTCTATATTCACAATTTTTAAAATTATTATTCTTCATTTTTTCAATAAGCTGTTTTTGACTTATAAAATTTTCAATACTTTTTACCAAATACTCATATGGTTGTTTTTGACCCACTACCAATTCACCAATTTTAGGAATTAATTTAGAATAATTTTTATATAGAATTTCTAAATTACTATTTTCTATTTTAGAAAATTCTAAACAAAAAAATCTACCACCGCTTTTTAAAACTCTGTAAGCTTCACTTAAGCTTTTATCTATATTTTTTGCATTTCTAAGACCAAAGCTTACAGTATAAAAATCAAAACTATTATTTGGAACGTTTAATTTTTCTGAACTACATAATTTCCACTTTACATTTTTATATTTTTTTAAATTTTTTTTACATTCTTTGATCATATTAATGTTTGGATCGACACATAAAATTTTTGAATTTTTATCTGTTACCTCTAAATATAATTTAGCAATATCCCCAGTACCACAAGCAACATCTATAATTTTTTTTTTATTAGAAGGGTTC
>CACPJJ010000025.1 GCA_902634305.1 uncultured Pelagibacteraceae bacterium
TATAGGAGGAGGTTAATGGAAAAAAAGGATTTACTGAAAATTAAAAAAAAATCTTTTAAATCAAGGCTTATTGTAGGGACAGGAAAATATAAAAGTTTTAAAGAATGCGCCAATGCTGTAAAAATTTCTGGTGCAGAGATAGTAACAGTTGCTGTAAGAAGAGTTAATATCTTAAATAAAAAAAAACCTCTTCTAATGGATTATATTGATCCAAAAAAAATAACATATTTACCTAATACAGCAGGGTGTTTTAATTCTGAAGAGGCATTAAGAACTCTTAGACTTGCTAGAGAGATTGGAGGATGGAAATTAGTTAAATTAGAAGTCTTGGGGGATAAAAAAAGTTTGTTACCAGATATGATAGAGACATTGAAATCTACAGAAATTTTAACAAAAGAAGGATTCCAGGTAATGGTTTATTGTAATGATGATCCATTAATGGCCAAGCGATTAGAAAATGTAGGAGCATGTTCAATAATGCCTTTAGCTGCTCCAATAGGATCAGGCTTAGGAATTCAAAATAAGTTAAACATTAAAATTATTAGAAATCAAACAAAACTTCCTTTAATTATTGATGCAGGGATAGGTACAGCTTCTGATGCTTCAATTGCAATGGAAATGGGATGTGATGGAGTCTTAATTAATACAGCTATAGCAAAAGCAAAAAATCCATACCAAATGGCTGAAGCTATGAAGTTAGCTGTTATAGCTGGCAGAAAATCTTATTTATCTGGAAGAATAAAAAAAAACATTATGGGACAAGCATCTTCTCCGATTAAAGGAATAATTTAATTTTTTTTATTTTTTTTTTTAAAGAATTTTTTTTTTTTAAATTTTTTTCTATTAATATTATAATTTTTAACCTCAGGTTTTAAGACTTGTAATTTTTTTAAACTAGAAATTTTCTCTATTTTATCAATTATTTTGTTAGTTTTTGATAAAAATTCAACCTCATAATCATCTAATCCTAAAGCATTATTTACAAACATATTAATTTCTATTTTGTTTTTTCTTTTAAAATAGTTGAAATCATCCATATAACTTTCTTTAATAAAATTACATATTTTATCATTTAAATTTAGTTTTATTATTTTAGCATTATTTTCTAAAGTTTTTAACTCAACCATTTTAATGATTTTTAGTGCGAAAGTTTCGTTGGATAGTTTTAAATTCCATTTAATATTGCTTTCTCTCAACCTTTGTCTTGACATTTCAAGAAGGCCAAAGTTACTTATTCTACCTATTTGGATTCTGGCTCTATCAGTTCTACATTTGTCTTTTAATCTTCTTTCAACCAGTCTTTTATTTGAGTAGTTTAACATATCGATAAAATCAATCGTTATTAATCCAGAAAGATCTCTTAATTTAACTTGTCTTGAAATTTCTTCTGCTGCTTCCAAATTAGTATCTAATGCAGTACTTTCTACATTTTTTTGTTTAATTGAGCTGCCAGAATTTACATCAATTGATACCAATGCTTCTGTTGGATTAATAACCAAATAACCACCAGATTTTAATTTAACTTCAGTTTCAAAAATTTGAAATAATTTTGAATCAATTTTTTCTTTAAAAAATAATGGAACTTTATCTCTATATTTTTTAATCTTTTTAACATTTTTAGGCATTACTAATTTCATATAATTTTTAGCTTTTTGATAACCCTCGTTTCCCTCAACAATTACATTCTGGGTTTCGTCGTCATACATGTCTCTAATTGATCTTTTTATAATATCGCTCTCTTGATGAATTAGGTTTGGTGCGATCGAATTTATAGCTTTTTCTTTTATAGAATTCCAAATATTAATTAAATTTTTTAAATCATTCTCTATTTCATTTTTTGTTTTATTTGATCCAGCAGTTCTAACGATTAATCCCATTTCCTTTGGTATTTCTATTTCATTTAAAATTTTTCTAATTTTTTTTCTATCTGCTGGGTTAAAAATTTTTCTAGAGATTCCGCCTCCTTTTGGAGTGTTAGGCATTAAAACAATATATTTTCCAGCAATTGATATGAAAGTACTCAGTGCTGCACCTTTTAATCCTCTTTCATCTTTTAAAACTTGAATTAAAATAACTTGATTGGGCTTTATAACTTCTTGAATTTTGTATCTTTTGCCAGGATATCTTTTTTCTTTTTTGTTTTCTTCAATCTTGTTATCTAAAGGTGTCTTTTCAATTGGATCTTGGTTTTCAACTAATTCATTAGTCTCAATATTTAAATTTTGATTTTCTTCAATAATACTTTCTTCAGCTTTTTTATCTTCTTTAATTAATTCTTCTCTTACTTTTTCTTCTTCTTCTTTAATTCTTTCTAAATCACCTTGGGGTATTTGATAATAATCTGACTGAATATCATTAAAAGATAAAAAACCGTGTCTTTCTCTTCCAAAGTCTATAAAAGCAGCTTGCAAAGATGGTTCTACTCTACTTACTTTACCAAGGTAAATATTATTTTTTATAAAACTGTTGCTTATACTTTCATACTCATAATCCTCAATATTTTCTTCGGATTTAAGTACAACTCTAGTTTCATTTGGATGCGAAGCATCGATATATAAATTTTTTGCCATAAATGATTGTTATTTTTTTTCATAAATTCTGTGCCTTAACTTTAACAAATTCGTAAACTAAATAATACAAAAATGAACAAACTCATCAAAAAAACAGTTATTTTTCTACTATCGATGAGTCTTGTATTGATGATAACAATCATAGCGATTCTTTGGACTTATTCAAATAAATTACCAGATTATAAATTTTTAAAAATGTATAAGCCCTCTGTTTCTAGCAAATTATATTCTGGAGGAGGTGAGCTTGTTAGTGATTTTTCATCTGAAAAAAGAATTTTTGTTCCATATGAAAGTATACCCAAAATTGTAATTAAATCCTTTTTATCAGCAGAGGATAAAAATTTTTTTTCCCATCCAGGAGTTGATGCAAAAGGAGTTATGAGAGCAATTATTAAAAATATCTCAAATGTTATTTATTCAAAAAGATTAGAAGGAGCATCAACAATAACACAACAAGTAGCAAAAAATTTTTTATTAACTAATGAAGTAAGTATAAATAGAAAAATTAAAGAAGCGATACTCGCCTTTAGGATTGAGAGGGCATTATCTAAAGAAAGGATATTGGAATTATATCTTAACCAAATATATTTAGGAGAAGGAGCCTACGGCATAGCATCTGCTAGCTTGGAATATTTTGATAAACCCATTAGCAAGCTAAATTATGCCGAAGCCTCATTATTGGCAGCACTACCAAAAGCACCGAGCAAATATAATCCTTATAAAGATATAGAATTAGCAAAGTATAGAAGAAACTTAGTAATAAATAATTTATTTGAAAATTCTTATATAAATAAAAAAAAATACAATGAACTAATAAACACTGAAATAAAGTTAAAAAAAAGAAAAAAAAAATATTTAGAGGACTCAAGATATTATGTCGAAGATGTTAGAAAATACTTAGTAGAAAAATATGGTTTTGATAAAATTTATAAACAAGGTCTTACTATTAAGACACCTCTAAATTTAGAGTTACAATCGCTTGCAAATCAATCATTAAGAGAAGGTTTAGAAAAATATGATAGAAGAAAGGGTTGGAGAGGACCTTTATCAAATAAAAAAATTACTGAAAATTGGTATAAAAATTTAAAAAAATATAAATTAGAAAAAACAATTGGATGGGATTTAGCAATAATAAAAAAAATTAATAAATTTTCTTTAGAAATTGAAACTGAAGATAAAAAAGATGGAATAATAAAGTATCAAGAATTGTCATGGACTAAAAAAGAATTAGATAAAGCTTTTAAAAAGGGAGATATAATTTATGTAAAAAATATTGGAGAAAACTTATTTAGTTTAAAACAACTTCCAATAGCTAACGGTGCAATTATAGTTTTAAATCCTTATACAGGAAGAATTTTAGCTATGTCAGGTGGTTTTAGTTTTAAATTAAGTGAATTCAATAGAGCAACTCAAGGGTTAAGACAACCGGGATCAGCATTTAAACCTTTTGTTTATGCACTGGCTTTAGAAAATAATTTTACACCATCATCTTTAATTTTAGATGCACCAATTGTTCTAAATCAAGGAGAAGATTTGAAAATGTGGAAACCAGAAAATTATGGAAAAAAATTTTATGGACCTTCCACAATAAGAACAGGTATCGAAAAATCTAGAAATTTAATGACCGTTAGAATTTCACAAGAAATTGGTATTGATAAAATTGCAAAATTTGCAAAAAAATTAAATATTTATGAAAATCCTGAAGAACTTTTATCAATATCTTTAGGTTCAGCAGAAACCACATTATTAAAATTAACTTGTGCTTACAGTTCTTTTGTTAATGGTGGAAAACTTATTGAACCAATATTTTTGGACAGAATACAAGATAGTGAAGGGAATACAATTTTTAATTCTGAAAAAAGATTTTGTAAAAATTGTAATGAAATTTCTTATTTAGGAAATGAAGTTCCAAAAATAGAAGATAATTTTCAAAGAATTTTTTCAGAAGAAACTGCTTATCAAATAACATCCATTTTAGAAGGTGTAATTAAAAGAGGAACTGGAAGAAATTTAAAAGATTTAAATTTAGACTTAGCGGGAAAAACTGGAACAACTAATGACAATACTGATGCATGGTTTGTAGGATTTACGTCAAACTTAGTAATTGGTGTATATGTTGGTCACGATGAACCAAAAAGTCTTGGCAGATACGAAACAGGCTCAAAAACAGCAATGCCCATATTCAAATCATTTATAAAAAAAGCAGTTAAAAAAGGTGATGCTAGACCTTTTAAGGTTGCAAAGAATATAAAATTTTTAGTTGTCGATCAAAAAAGTGGTAAAAAAGCAAGTTTTGGATCAAAAACCACCATAATAGAAGCTTTTAAAAAAAAAGATTTAACAAAAAATTTATCAAATAATGAAGATTTAAATTTGAAAGTTGATAAAAATAATATATTAAAATTTTATTAATGAACATTGATATTACAAATTATAAATCTGAAATAAAAAAAATAAGCTTAAGAATTCAGGAGTATCTTTGAAAAACAAGATATTTATTTAAAGCTTAAAAATATAAATAAAATAGTTCTAGAACCAAATTTTTGGCAAAATAAGTCAAAGGCCGAAAAGATTTTAAAAGAAAAAAAAATCTACGAGGATTTAATTCAAAGTTACGAAAACTCTTTAAAACAATTCGACGAAATTATTGATTTATATAATCTTGCTCTAGAAGAGAATAATCAAACAATTTTAAAGGAATCAGAAAAAAATATTTTAGAATTACATAAAAAAATAAAAAAAGACGAAATAAAATGTTTTTTATCTAATGAAGCAGATAATCTAGATACTTATTTAGAAATACATGCAGGAGCTGGTGGAACAGAAAGCCAAGATTGGGCTGAAATGTTAAGAAGAATGTATATGAAATGGGCATCAAGTAAAAATTATAAATGTCAGTTAATTAGCGAACATAAAGGTGACGAAGCAGGAATTAAATCATCAACTATAAAAATACTTGGAAATTATATTTATGGATTTTTAAAAGCAGAATCAGGAATTCACCGATTAGTAAGAATATCGCCTTTTGATTCAGGGGCTAGGAGACACACAAGCTTTGCAAGTATTTGGGTTTATCCTGTTATTGATGAGAGTATAAAAGTTGAATTACAGGATAAAGATTTACGTATTGATACTTACAGATCTAGTGGTGCTGGAGGGCAACATGTTAATACAACTGATAGTGCCGTAAGAATAACTCACATACCAACAAAAATAGTAGTTCAATGTCAAAATGACAGGTCTCAACATAAAAATAAAGAAACTTGTATGAATATGTTGAGAGCAAGACTTTATGAATATGAGTTAAAAAAAAAAGAACAGCAATTAAAAAATTCAGAGGAATCAAAGTCAGATATTGGTTGGGGTCATCAAATTAGATCATATGTTTTACACCCATATAAGATGGTCAAAGATAATAGAACAAACTTTGAAAGCTCTAGTCCTGATAAAGTTCTTGATGGAGAAATTGATGAATTTTTAGAAAGCTCGCTTTATAAACTAAATGATTAAAAAAATTTTTAAAATAATAATTGCAATACTCATTTTATTTATTTTATTAGCAGGATATTTTACTTACTTCGGCTTAACAACGGCGAAATTTAATTCAATAATAAAAGAGCAAGTTAAAAAACAAAGCACAGATTTAGATATAGATATAAAGAAAGTGAAATTACATTTGGATTTAAAAAATTTATCAATAAAAATTAAAACAAAAAATCCAAAATTAATTTTAAATAATTCTAAAGATATAGAAATAAATGAAATTTCATCTAATATTTCAATATCATCATATTTTCAAAATAAATTTGCTATAAAAAACCTTTTAATAAGTAGTAAAAATAATGAAATAATTAGCTACATTAATTTATA
>CACPJJ010000026.1 GCA_902634305.1 uncultured Pelagibacteraceae bacterium
TAGTTTGAAAGTTTTTTTTAAAATTATTTATATTTTCTTTTATTTTGTTATGTGAATAAACGTACAAAGGCGTATTAAATTGCCCAGCTAATCTTTCAGCACTAACATTTTCTATGTATAGGTGCCTTTTTTTATATTTCATTAAATTATATTTTTTTGATTAATATATTTATATTTACTTTCTTTATATTCAGGGTCAGCTTTTTTTCCACATGAAATAACAATAATTAATAAAATAATAGTTAATAATACTTTTTTTATCATTTTGATTCTTTTTTATACTTTTTTATCATCTTCTTAACATTTTCAAAAGATGTACCACCATATGATTTTTTTGATTTTATTGAATTTTTTAAATCAAATACTTTTAAAACATCCTCATTAAGCTTCGGTTCTATTTTTTTTAACTCTTTTAAAGTTAAATCATTTAATTTTATTTTTTTATTTTCTGCATAATTTACAATTCTAGAGGTTATTTGATATGATTTTCTAAATGGAAAACCATAAAATTTAACAATATAATCTGCTAAATCTGTTGAAGTTGTGAAGCCTATATTTGCTAACTCATACATCCTTTTTTTATTTGGGCTAAAATTATTTAATATTTCCTTAAGAATTAAAATTGAATTTTTAATTTGATCAAAAGAATTAAATACAAGTTCCTTGTCCTCCTGCATATCTTTAAAATATGAAAGTGGTAGTCCTTTTAAAATAGTAAGCATTGAAAATAAATTACCAAAACTAATTCCTGTTTTTCCTCTTAAATATTCTAATGTATCTGGATTTTTTTTTTGTGGCATTATAGAAGATCCAGTTACCACTTTATCATGTAGTTTAATTAATTTAAAAGCATCAGAGTTCCATATAATAAATTCTTCTGCCAATCTTGATATATGTGTAGAGCAAACTGATACTGAATATAAAAAATCTAATACAAAGTCTCTATCAGAAACTGTATCAATTGAATTGTTTGTAGGATTTTTAAATTTTAATTTTTTGGATGTATATTTTCTATCTATATTAAAGCTTGTTCCCGCAAGCGCAGCAACACCAAGAGGATTTTCTGATAAATTTTCTAGGTTATTTTTAAATCTTTTTTTATCTCTTTTGAACATTTCTACATAAGCTAACAAATAGTGAGCAAAGGATATGGGTTGTGCATTCTTTAAATGGGTAAAACCAGGCATGATAGTTTCAACATTCTTTTCTGCATTCTTAACAAAAATATTTATTAAATCGTTTAATTGATTAATTATTTCAAAGGTTGAATTTCTTAACCAGAGTTTAAAATCAGTAATTACCTGATCGTTTCTTGATCTTGCTGTATGAATATATCCTGCATCATCTCCAATAATTTCAAATAATCTATTTTCAATATTCATATGGATATCTTCAAGATTAGAATTAAAGTTAAATTTCTTTTTAGTAATTTCATTTTTTATTCTATTTAATCCCCAAATTATTTTATTCTTAATTTTAAATGATATAATTTTTTGCTTAAATAGCATATCAACGTGAACAATAGATCCTTGAATATCTTCTTTAAATAGTCTTTTATCAACATCAATAGAACTACCGAATTTTTTGAAAATTGATGATGTATCTTTCTTTATTCTTGTATTCCAAATAGCCTTATTGTTTTTATTTTGTGCCATGTTATGTAACTATACCTCTTAGAATGAAATTATTAACATTAAAATTTATTATAATTTTTATATATCTAATATCATCAAGTTCATCTTATGCAATACAAACTCCAAATTTGAAAAATTTAGTTATACATAAAGAACCAAAAAAACTTGAAAAAATAAATTTTAAAAACGTAAATAATGAAAATATTAATTTAAATAAGTTCAAAGACTCATTAATTATTATTAATTTTTGGGCAACTTGGTGTGCTCCATGCATAGAAGAAATGCCATCTTTAAATAGACTACAAATAAACCCTAATTTTGATAATTTACAAATAATACCAATCAATGTTGGTAGAGAAAGTATTGAAAAATCTAAGAATTTTTATGAAAAACTAAATATAAATAATTTAGAAATTTACTTTGATAAAAATGTAGAATTAGCAAACAAGTTCTTACTAAGAGGATTACCAACTACTATATTTGTAAATAAAAAAGGAGAAGAGTTTGCTCGTATAATAGGATTTGTTAATTTTGATGATAAAAAAATTATAAAATGGCTTAAAAAATATGACTAAAATTTTTTATATATATGGAATTTAGTTTAAACACAAAAATTATAAAACCAGAAAATAATAATATTAAAAATGCTGTAATTTTACTTCATGGATATGGAGGAGATGGTAATGATATAAGTGCAGTAACATTGAATTGGAAAAGATTTTTACCTGAAACAATATTTTTATGTCCCGATGGTCATGAAGCATGCCCAATAAACCCAAATGGTTTTCAGTGGTTTGATTTAGAAAAAGATAATTCATCATATATCCTCGAACAAACAATTAAAGCTGAAAAAAAATTAAATTTATTTATAAGTGAAATTAAGTCTGAGTTTAAATTAAATAATTCCGAAATTTGTATTTCAGGATTTAGCCAAGGCTGCATGATGTCTATAAACTTAGGTTTAACTGCAGAAGATAATTTTAATTGTATTGTAGGATTTTCAGGAAAAATAATTGATAAAGAAAATATTTCTAAAAGGATTAAGTCTAAAACAAAAATGCTTCTGATTCATGGAGACCAAGATGTTGTTGTGCCGCCAAACAGTTTACTAGAAGCAAAAGATTTTTTAATTAGACATAAGATAAATGTTGAAACAAAAATGATTGTTAATTGTGGCCATCATATTCCTATCGAAGCTTCAAGTCTTGCACTGAATTATATAAAAAAAAACTTATATGTTAAATAAATCTTTAATAAATATTTTGAACCATTGATTAATAAAACTAATTAAGCTAATCTTAATTAATGAACAACACTCTTGATATAAATATATCTTTAGAAAAATGTCCTGCACTTGTATTGAATGCAGATTATAGACCTTTAAGCTATTATCCACTTTCATTATGGTGTTGGCAGGATTCAATAAAATCAGTTTTTTTAAATAGAGTATCAATAGTAAGTTATTATGATAGGATAATAAGAAGTCCTTCATTTAGTATGAAACTGCCAAGTGTGATTGCTTTAAAAAGTTATATAAGACCACAAGCAAATCCAAACTTTACAAGATTTAATGTTTTTTTAAGAGATAAATTTTCATGCCAATATTGTGGAGATAAAAAAGAATTAACATTTGATCATTTACTTCCAAGATCTAAAGGAGGAAAAACTAACTGGGATAATGTAGTTACTGCTTGCTCTTCTTGTAATGTTCAAAAAGGAGGAAGATTACTAAAGTTTTCAGGAATGACTTTAAATCAAAAGCCGTATCAACCAACAACAGAAGACCTACATAAAAATGGAAAAAATTTTCCCCCAAATTTTTTACACAAGAGCTGGATAGATTATTTATATTGGGATGTAGAGTTAGAACCTTAATTAAATTTTTTCAGAAATAACAATTGCGATTTTAGATCCCGTCTTAATTACTTTATCCATTATAGAATAAAAACCTTTTTTAGTTGCTCCTTCTTTATAAGCAATGTCTTTATGATGAAGTTCATCTTCTCTAAATTTAATGATTTTATTTTTAAGCTCTTTTTCATCATTTTTTAATTGATTGATTTGATTTTGATAATGTTCATCAATTACTTCTTCAACTGAAGCAGTACATAACATGGCTGCTTTTTGCCCCATTAAAGTAGACCCAAAACCAATTCCTACACCTAACAAATCCCATAAAGGTAAAAACTTTGTAGGTTCAATATTTCTTTTTCTAATTTCATTTTCAAAATAATTACAGTGTTCTAGTTCATGAATTTGCATTTGTTCAATTTTTTTTTTTAATTCATCATTTTTTATTATGGTATTTAACGCTAAAAGTTGTCCTTCATAAATTTTAATTGCACCTCTTTCACCAGCATGATCAACTCTAATAAACTCTTCAATTTTTTTTTTATTTGTTTTTTTCATTTTTAATTACTTTTAGAATTAATATTAAAATTACTAATGATAACAAAAAGTTTATTGCCGCAAGTGATAATCCAAAAATTCTAAAATCAACATTTTTGCAGCTATTTAATTGAGAATTTAGTAGATTAAGTAGTTCATTTTTATCTATAATATCCAATGAATTTCCTGTGCATCCTGAAAATTCTTCGAATATTTCTTGCTCAATTCCAAGATGATATCCCGAAAGTAGAAAACTTGAAAAAAAAATTAACAATAATGCATATAACCAAATAAAATTTTTAGAGTAACTTATTCCTATGAATGTTAAAAAAATTGCAATTAAGTATGGTATTCTTTGATAAATACATAATTTACAAGGTCTATAGCCTAAAAAAAATTCAATATACAAAGCTATTAATAATGAAAGCAAAGAAATAATAAAAAGAATTATATAAAATTTTTTTACTTCAAAAATATTGTTCATATTTTAAATAAAATAAATAGTTAAAAATTTATAAACAACGTAAGCAAAAATTACTAAAATTATAGAAGCAATAATAGAAACTTTTAATAATTTTTTTTCAATTAATAATTTCATTGCTGGCCCAAAATTTCCGATTAAAAAAGCAATTAAGAAAAATCTTGATCCTCTAGTTATTAAAGAAATGACAATAAAATATGCTATGTTAAAATGGATAAATCCACTGCTTATTGTTAATAATTTAAAAGGCACAGGAGAAAATCCTGCTATTCCTAGTAGGGTCATCCAGGCTATCACTCCTCCATCAGAAGAAACTTTGTTTTTCCAGAAGGATGGGTCAACACCGTAGAATTCAAAAATCTTTATACCAATTTCATTAAAAAAAACATAACCGATGAAATATCCCAAACAAGCTCCGAGAACAGAAGATATCGTAGCAATGAAAGCTATTCTAATCCATTCTTGTCTTTTTGCTATCGTCATTGGAATAATTAATACATCAGGAGGTATTGGGAATATAAAACTTTCTATAAATGAAAAAAAACTTAAAAAAAATTTTGATCTTTTGTGACCTGCTAATTTAATTGATTTTAAGTATAGTTCTTTGAACATATTTTCTTTTAATACAATAATTCTTCTTATACTATTATTTTATTAACGAATTAATGATAATTAAAACAGGGCGAATGGCGGAACTGGTAGACGCGTTGGACTCAAAATCCAATAGTAGCAATACTGTGAGAGTTCGATTCTCTCTTTGCCCACCAAAAAATTATGAAATTAAATAAAATTAATAGTTTAACAGAATTATTTTTTTATCAGTATGAAAAACAAAATAATAAAGATAAAATATTATTATCATCTTTAAAAGAACCAAAAAAAAATTATAGTTGGCAAAAAACATTTGAAACAATAAATAACCTTACTGAAGAATTAAAAAAATATGTAAACAAAGGTGATAGATGTTTATTAATCTCTGAGAATAGGCCAGAATGGTTTATTTCTGATTTTTCAATTATGTTATCAGAGTCAATAACAGTTCCTGCATACACTACTTATGCTGAAAGAGATTATGAATATATAATAAATGATTGTAATCCTTCAGTAATTTTTATTTCAAATACAGAACAATTTAAGAAAATTAAAAATATTATTAAAAATAGAGATTTTATAAAAAAAATATTTTCTTTTGAAGAATTAGAGGAAATAAATAATAATGAATATACTAATATTAATAATTTAATTTTAAATTCTAAAAAAAATAATTTTAAAACAAAAATTGAGAGAAAAAATGCTGCATGTATTATTTATACATCTGGCACACAAGGAAATCCTAAAGGAGTAATATTGAGTCACGGTGGAATTTTAAATAATTGTGAAGGTGCAATTGAAATTTTAAAACCTTTAATTACAAATGATCAAACCAGGTTTTTGACCTGGCTACCATTATCCCATTCTTACGAACATACAGTTCAATTTGTTCAAATAACTGTTGATGCAAGAGTTTTCTACGCTGAAAGTATTGATAAATTAATTAAAAATATGAATGATTGTAGTCCTGAAATTATGACAGCAGTTCCAAGATTTTATCAAAATCTTTATCAGAAAATAAATGCTAGTTTTAATAAAGCTACTGGAGTCAAAAAAATTCTAATTAAAAAAATGTTAAGTTTAGGACATAAAAAAATCCAAAAAAAACCTCTTAG
>CACPJJ010000027.1 GCA_902634305.1 uncultured Pelagibacteraceae bacterium
GTAACAATTCTAATTGCTTTTTCTACTAATTGAGCGTTAGTTGCTAATTTTCCTTTTTCTAAATATAAATTGTCTTCTAGCCCTACTCTTGGATTGCCTCCCATAATTACAGTTTGAGCAACAAAAGGCATTTCATTTTTTGAAATTGCAAATCCTGACCAAATTCCTTCTTTTGGCATAATGTCTTTCATAGCTTGCATTGCTAAAGGAGTTGCTGGTGCTCCCCAAGGTATACCCAAACACATTTGAAACATTGGTGGATCACTTAGCAATCCTTCTTTATACAATTGCGCACCAAACCACATGTTACCTAGATCAAATGCTTCAATTTCTGGTTTTACATTTATCTCTTGTAATCTTTTTGCAGCTTTTCTTAAATCATTTGGTGTATTTACAGTAATCACCGAACTGTCTCCAAAGTTTAAAGTTCCACAATCTAATGTACATATTTCTGGTAAAAATTGTTCTGCATTTGCAATTCTCTCCATTACATTTGCCATGTCAGTCATTGGACCAAAATCGAGAGGATTCTTTCCTTGTCCTATATCTAAGTCTCCACCCATTCCTGTGGTTAAATTAAGAACAACATCTGTATCACTAGATCTAACTCTATCTACAACCTCTTTATATAATTCTAACCTTCTGCTTGGTGTTCCATCTTCTTCTCTAACATGAATATGAGCTATTGCTGCTCCAGCTTTAGCCGCTTCAATAGCAGCCGTAGCTATTTGTTCTGGTGTTTTTGGTAAATCCGGATGTTTTCCAGCAGTATCACCAGATCCAGTTACAGCACATGATATAAAAACTTTGCTCATTTATTTTTAAATAAAGTATATTATCATATTAAATATGAAAAGCTCAGAATTATTAAATGATTTAGCTGCCGTTTTTAGATGGACAGCAAAATTGAATATGCACGAGGGTATTGCGAACCACCTAAGCGTATGTTCACCAGAAGCAGGGGGTGGTTTCTATGTTAACGGAACTGGAATGCATTTTAGCAAAATCAAAGCAAGCGATTTAGTGCTTATTGAGGATAAAAAATTTGAAGAAATGAAAAATAAACCAGAAATTGTTGATCCTACAGCAATCAATATTCATGGTACGATTCATAAAAAAGTTCCAAATGCAAAGTGTATACTTCATGTTCACTCAAAATATGCTTTAGCTTTATCATGCCTAAAAGACCCTACTCTTCCTCCAATTGATCAAAACACTATGCGTTTTTATAATCGTGTAGCGGTTTACAAAGAATTTGGTGGGCTTGGCTTTGAAGAAGAGTCAGAAAAAATGGCAAACAGTATTGGAAATTATAATATACTTTTATTAGCTAACCATGGAATTTTAACAGCGGCTCCTACAATTGCTCAAGCTTTTGATGATTTATATTATTTTGAAAAAGCATGTGAAACATACATAACGGCGCTATCAACTGGCAAAGAATTAAATATAGCAAGCCCAGAAGTTGCTGAAAAAACTGCTCAAGATTGGGAAAATTATTCTACAGACATGGGTGAACTACATTTAAAAGCAGTAAGATCGATCTTAGATTCTGAAGATCCTAGTTACAAACAATAAAAAATAAATGAAAAGATTAATAATTATTTTATTATTTATTACCACATCTTTGCATGCTGAAAAAATAGAAAGGCTTGGTTTCTATAACATTCAAGAAATACTTGGGGATGATAAACTAACTTATAAAATACTTAAAGGATGTGTGTCTATGAATTCAGCAGTGACTGAAATTATTAAAGAAGAACATCCAGATCTAGCAAAAGAATTTTTTGAGACTGCTAATTATCTTTATCCTTTTGGTATTTTAGTTTTAAAAAAAATAAAAAATATAAACCATCAAGAAGCAGAGAAAGAATATTTTTTTGGTGTAAGTAATCTTACAGATGATTACATAAATTTTATTAAAGAAAATGGCGCTGTAAATAAAAGTTTTTTTAAAGGAACATTTTTAGGTGATGATTTAAATTTCTGTAACGAGATTAGAGGTGCAATAGAAGTTTCAATTTCACACTCTAAAAAAACAGAATAAATTAATTTGTTTTTTTAAATTTTGGAATTTTAGATTTCTTTTTTTTCTTTTTTTTAGGTATTTTAGATTTTTTAGAATCTGACGATCCTTCTTCGATAGCAACTTCTTCTATTGCTTCTTGTATTTCTTTACATTCAGTAGAATTACAAAAATAAGTTGAGCCTGTTTTAGTGTTATATAAATAAGCTCCACAATTATCTTTTTTTTTTAAAGTGCAATTGACAGGTTCAAGTTTGTATTCTGCAAATAAACTTGTCGTAGAAAACAAAAAAAAAGTTAAAACTAAAAAAAATTTTTTCATAACAAAAATTAATTAAAAATATTAATTTATACAACTCTCGTTAGAATATAATATTAATTATTTCTCAACCCAACTTAGTATATTTTTTGCACTAAAAACAAACAAAAATTTTAGGTCTAATAAATATATATAAAAAACAGAAATTCATAATTATAGATATATTCATTCATTAGTGAGATACTTAATTTAATTAAGGAAAGGGGAACATTATGAAAATAAAGAAAATGTTATATGTTGTTCTTTTCTCTTGGTTTTTTGGAATTTTTTCTTCTGCTTCAGCAGGTGAATTATGTAAGGAGTGTTTAAGTAAAGTTCCTCAAGACATGAGAGATTATGTTTACAACATGGACTTTATGGACAGTGATCAGCCACTAGGTGAAGCGGTGATGAGAAAGTGGAAAAGTCCTAGAAAACCACCTTGGACAATAGGTTATGCTAGTACTTACGCGGGGAACACTTGGAGAAAAGGAGCAATGGAGCGTTTAATGGAAGTTGTTTATCCAAAGTGGAAAGCTTTAGGAATGGTTGATGAAATTGTTATTACACAGTCAAATTTGGATGACTCTTTGCAGATTCAACAAATGAGACAGATGATAGATGGCGGAAAAGTTGATGCTATTATTATTTGTTGTTCTAACATTACAGCTTTAAACACTACTATTAAATATGGTTGGGAAAAAGGTATTCCAACTCTATCTTTTACGGGCTTTACAACATCTCCGTATTCGATCAATACATCTGTTAACTACAGATTGGTTGGTTATTACGTTGGTGCATGGATGGCTGAGTTAATTGGTGAAAAAGGTAATGTGATAGTTATGGAAGGAATTCCTGGCTACTCAGCGTCTGACCAACAGAACAAAGGTGTATTAGCTGCACTTGATGAATATCCAAATGTTAATGTTGTTGGACAATTAGCACATAACTGGACTTCTCAAATTGCTCAGAAGGAACTTTCACAATGGCTATCAACGAATACAAAAAAAGTTGATGGTATTGCGGTTCAATCTTCAGGAGAAACAGGAACTTTACAAGCTCTGCTTCAGTCAGGACTTGATCCAATTCCACCAATTGCATTAGGTGGAGAATTGGGAGCTCTTTGTTATTGGAGAAATAACCCAGACTATATCGATGAAGCGATATATGCTTGGCCTCCAGGGGATGAAATCGAGTTAGGTATGGAAGTAATGATTAGAACACTTCAAGGTCAAGGTCCTAGAATCCAATCTTTATTGGTTGGTCCTGCTACTAAGAATTTCGATGAAATTAAACAAATCTTAAATGAAGATTGTGATAGAAATTCTACTGGTTGGGATAACCCAGGAATGGAAAAATGGGCTCCAAGATCTTACGTGGAAGCGTTCTTTGATAATCCATCTGATCCGGAGAAATACGATCCTAAATCTCACTAATACTTAAAGTTAAAGTATGAGTGCAGAAAAAAATATAAAAGACAACACCTCAAAAGAGGTGTTGTCTGAAAAATCAAATAAAATTACAGGTGACATTTACGTCCAAGATGTTCATAAATATTTTGGTGTAACTAGAGCATTAAACGGAGTTAATTTTAACGCAAGCTTTGGTGAAATTCACGCAATAGTTGGTGGTAATGGATGTGGAAAAAGTACACTAGCAAAAGTAATGTCAGGAGTTTTGCCAATTGATAAAGGTAAAGTTTCTGTATTAGGTCATACGCCAACATCACCAGTTATGGCAAGAAATATGGGTATAGCAACTGTGTTTCAAGAAGTTATGATTGCAGAAGAAGCATCGGTTGTTGACAACCTTTTTGTTGGCTCAGATGATTTTTGGTATAAAAATTTAACTCAAAGAGAAAAAGTTTTAAAAGCACAAGAGATAATGGAAGATCTTGTTGGTGAATATATTGATCCTTATACGCAGGCTTTTAATCTATCATTGCCAATAAAAGCATGGATTACAATTGCAAGAGCATTCTTACGTGAAAATACTAAGGTTTTAATTTTGGATGAATCTTCTGCAGCGCTTGATTTCGATTCAACTGAAAGATTATTTAAAAAAATGAGAGAATTAAGAGATAATGGTGTTGCTGTATTTATTGTTACTCACAGAATTGCGGAGCTAGTTAGAATAAGTGATAAAGCAACAGTTATGAGGGACGGTAAAGATGTCGGTGTATTGGAAAAAAAAGATCTTAATGAAAAAAATTTAATAGGTCTAATGACGGGAAGAGCAGAAACAGGAGAGAAAAGTAAATCTGCATCTATACAAACTAAAACTGATAAAGTTGTAATGAGAGCTGAAAATTTAGTCGTTTGGCCTGACAGCAAGCCTGTAAATTTTGAAGTAAAAAAAGGAGAAATAGTAGGTGTAACAGGGTTAGACGGAAATGGACAAGATGACTTTGTAAAAATTTTAGCAGGTGTACAGGAGGCTCATGGAGGTATTACCGAAATTTTGGACAACAATGAAAATTTTGTAAAATATAATTCTTTGGATAATGCAAAAAATAATGGGATATCTTTTGTTTCTGGAGATAGAAAAAAAGAAGGAATACTTCCTAACTTAAGTATTTACGAAAACTTAGTAGTTCCTCTTTATAAAAAAACTAGCAGAGGAGGTTTTTTAGGATTTGTTGATTGGTTAGAGTTAAATGGAATTTTTGACTGGGAAGTAGATAGACTGAGCATAAAAACTGGACCAAGAGATAATTTAATTGGCTCTCTTAGTGGAGGTAACCAGCAAAAAGTTATGATAGCAAGATCGTTTGCTCAACATCCTAAAGTTTTAATTTTAAATGACCCTGCAAGGGGCATAGATGTAAGCACAAAAAGAGATTTATATACTCACTTAAGAAATTATGTTGAAGAAGGTAATACAGTTGTTTTTTTATCTAGTGAACTAGAAGAATTTATAGGACTTTGTCCAAAAGTAATGGTTTTCAGAAACGGAACAGTATTCGATATATTTGAAAATGAAAAAGTTAATGCAGACACTTTGTTAGAGGGAATGTTTGGCCAAACCGCTGGTATTGGTGAAACAACTATTTCAAGTAAATCAAATACACCTTTGATGCCTACACCTAATAGAAAAATTGATAATAAAACTCCAGAAAAGAAAATCTTAAAAGTAGTAGATTTCGATAAGGAAAATAATAATGAAAATAAAACAAAAATAAAAATAAAAACATTTTAATGAAAAAAGAAAATAAAAATAATTATTATAATGAGGAAGATAAAATTAATTTTGAAAAATTAAATAATTTTAAACAATTTAAGTCCGATAACGTAAAAAATTTTCAAATCAAAAGTTATAGTACTAGCTACTCTAATTCTGATAAAAAATAATTTTAATAATATTCTAAAAACTAATGAAAATATAACTATGCTAAACCAAAAAGATATTGGTAAAGAAGTAAAATATTATAATTCCTCAGATTTTAAAAAATTTGATCAACTAAATAATTTCCCTGAATACAATGACAATAAAACAGATGAAGATAAAGAAAATATAAATTCTAAAGTAACTTATAAGTCAAGTGACTATGGTGAATT
>CACPJJ010000028.1 GCA_902634305.1 uncultured Pelagibacteraceae bacterium
CATCAATATGTTTTTTTTCAGAAATAAACATTGGCGCTATAATTAAACAATCACCGGTAGCTTTAAAATTTACTCCAGCATCATAACAATGTTTAAAACATGTAAAACCTGCTACACCAGGTTTTTTATCCATTTTCATATCAATTCCTGCCATCATTCCATATCCTCTTATATTTTCAACTACATCAATATCCTTTAATGAAAATATTGCGTCTTGAAAGTAAGGCGCCATTTCCTTTGATCTATTAAATATATCTTCTTTTTCAAAAATTTCTTGAACTGCAAGAGCCGCTGCAACTGATACTGGGATACCTGAATAAGTATAACCGTGAAATAATTCAATTGTTCCTTTTGGTGCATTATCCATTATTGCATCATAAATTTCCTCTTTACATGCAACAACTCCCATTGGAACAATTCCATTAGTTGTAGCTTTAGCCATTGTCATTAAATCTGGTGTTACACCAAATTCTTGAGCTCCAAATGGAGAACCCATTCTTCCCCAACCTGTAATTACTTCATCAAAAATTAATAATATTCCGTGTTTATCGCAAATTTCTCTTAATCTTTGTAAATAACCTTTTGGCGGTACTAGAGTTCCTGTTGAGCCTGCTACAGGTTCAACAATACATGCTGCTATGTTTTCTCCTCCAAAATTTGTACAAATTCTTTCTAAATCATTTGCAAGTTCTGCTCCTGTTTCTGGTTGTCCTGATACAAACTTATGTTCTGGTAAATGCGTATGTCTCATATGCACTACACCTGGCATTAAAACACTTGCGAATGTTTTAACGTTATTAACCATGCCTCCTACTGAAGTAGCTCCAATGTTCATTCCGTGGTATGCTCTTTCTCTTCCAACAAATCTAAACCTTTGACCTTCTCCCCGTGCTTTATGATAAGCAATCGAAATTTTAATTGCTGTTTCAACAGCTGTTGATCCACAAATTGTATAAAAAATTCTATTTAAATTTCCTGGTGTGTGTTTTGATATTTTTGTTGCAAGTTCAAATGAACCTCCAAAACCTTGTTGAAATGGTTGTGCGTAGTCTACTGTCTTTAATTGTTTGGTAATTGCTTCAATAATTTCTTCTCTGCCGTGGCCAAGAGGATTACAAAATAATCCTGAGCTCGCATCAATTTGAGTTTTTCCTTGATGATTTTTTAAATATACACCCTTTGCCTCTACTATTAATCTTGGGTTTTCTTTAAAATCTTTATTTGAAGTAAATGGCATCCAATGCTCATTAAGAGAATTGGGCATTTTAAATTTGTTTTCTGAGCTCATAATTTTTAATTTTTTTTGTAAACCTAGTTTCTGGTTACATAGACTAATTTTTAAAACCTCTCCATAAAAATCGTAATTTAAACTATACACTTTAAGGTTGTATATGATTAGTTCTGCATAGGGGTTATATAAACTATCATTTACAAGTCTCTTGTTTTCCACTTTAATTACGTTTTTAAATTTAAAAAACAGGAGATTAAATGAGAAAAATAATTAGTTTTATTCTAGGAACTATTGTTGCTCTTAACTTATCTGTTTCAGTTGCTAACGCTGCTGCAAACGAAGTAAGAGTTGCATTCTTTTTAGAATGGGCAACACCAAACCAAGAAGCAAAAGTTAAAAAAACTTTTGATAAGGCTTTAGGTGTGCCTGTAAAATGGACTAACTTTGCAACTGGTGGTGAGATGACAGAAGCTATGTTGTCTGGAGATATTGATATATCTTACTCACAAGGTTTAACACCATTCGTAAACGCAGTTAATGCTAAAGCGCCTATTAAGCTTGTTGATATTGCAGTTATATACGGAATGGGTGGAACTACATGTGTTGCTGCTAAAGGTATCGATAAAGGAAATGCTTCTTCTAAATTAGATGGTCAAAAAGTTGCTGTTCCTTTAGGAACTATGGCTGACTATGTTTTTAAAGAAACAATGAGAGTTGTAGGGGCTGATATTTCTAAAATGAAAGTTGTTGATATGAACCCAGAAGATGGATCTGCAGCATTTGTTAACGGTGACGTTGCAATGGCATGTTTATTTGGTGGTAAATCTATCAAAGCAGCTAAAGAAAAAGGTGCTTCATTACTAACTGTTAAAGAAGCTCAAGATGCTGGTATTGCTGGTATTGATATTACTTCAGTAACTAACAAATTCCTAAAAGAGAACCCAGGAATGGTTAGAACTTTTGTTGAAGTAACTCACGAAGCAAACGCTAGATACAATGATGGAAAAGCTGACATGAACGTAATCGCTAAAGATGCGGCTATGGATCTTGCAGGTACTAAAAAGCAAATGGGTGGTTTTGAATTCCCTAATGCAGGTACTATGAAATCTAAGTATATGAATAAAGGTGGTATACTTATGACTTACCTAGAAGTTATGGGTAACATGTTTGCTACTTCAGAAAATCCAGCTCTTAAAGATTACGCAGCGGTAGTAGACACTAGTTTTCTTCCGTAATTAAGAGTTAAGAATAGAATATTAAATAGGCGCCAATTGAATAAATTGGTGCCTATTTTTTTTGTAAAAATTCTAATATAAAGTTCTATTATTATGAGCAATTTGGTTTCTCAAAATGTAAATATGATTTTCAAATCTCCAAAAGGAGAAACTGTTCATGCACTAAAAGATATAAGTTTTACTTTAAAAAAAGGTGAGCTATTAACTGTACTTGGTCCTTCAGGTTGTGGAAAAACAACTTTATTAAATATTGCTGCTGGTTTTCTTCGTCCAACTTCTGGAATTATTACTCTTGGTGATAAAGAAATAGATGGACCAGGAGTAGAAAGAGGAATGGTATTTCAACAAGGTGCTTTGTTTGAATGGTTAACTGTTGCAGAAAACGTAAACTTTGGTTTACGAATGAAAAAAGAAGATCCAGTTAAAACTGCACAAAAAGTTGAAGAATGGCTTGATATAGTTGGGTTAAAAGGTTTTGGTAATACTCCTACTTATCAATTATCAGGTGGTATGCAGCAAAGAGTTGCTCTTGCAAGATGTTTAATAAATGATCCAGATCTAATATTAATGGACGAACCGTTGGGCGCCTTAGATGCTTTAACAAGAGAAAAAATGCAGTCACTTGTTTTAAAAATTTGGAAAGAAACAGGAAAAACAATTATTTTAATCACTCATTCAGTTGAAGAAGCGTTACTGTTAGGAGAAAGAGTTTACGTTATGGCTCCTAGACCCGGAAGAATACACAAAGAATATAAATTACCATTTGCAAATATGGGTTTAAATGAAGATTTAAGAGAAATAAAAAATAACAAAGATTTTGTATCCAAGAGAGAAGAAATTTTATCAATGATTTGGGATATGGAAGAAGAAATAATGGGTAAAGAGAATTAAAATGATTACTGGAATTATTACTTTTTTAGTTATTTTTGCTGTTATTGGTTCAATTCTTTATGGACAAAGATTAGTAAAAACTGAAAAAAGTGATGCTGTTTTTGGAAATCCTGAAAGAGCCAAAGGTGGTGTACACTGGGTTATAGTTGGATCTAGTTTTCTTTTATTGTCGTGGCTTTACTATTCTTGGGATATAGCTAAGTCATTTTATCCAAAATCTGCTAATGAACTTTGCCAAGTTGCAAAAGTTAATGAATCATTACTTTCTTTAAAATATCTTTTTCCAATTGAAGAAAGAAGTCACAAAAGCACTGCTCTAATTAAACGTGAGAATATTAATATAAAAAATAAAATAATAATTATTCAAAATTCACCTGATTTAAAAGATAAAGATAAGGAATTATTTGTTAAATTACTTAACAAAACCAAAAAAACTATACCTTTGTTAACTGATGAAAAACTTTTAGAAACAGAAACAAAAATTAAAATTAAGGATTTAACGACTAGAATTGCTTGGCTAACTGAAGACTTTCAGAAAGTAAGTTATCCTCCGATTAAAAGTATAGAAGAAGAAAATAAAAGAATAGAAGCTTTAAAAAAACAGCTGGGTTGGGGTGCAACTGGAATGGAAGTCCCTCCTCTTCCAGAAAGCAAAAGAGGATTAAAATTTCATACTGCAGCTGAAGAATTAAACAAAATTAGTGATGAATTTTTTGCACTAAGAAATCATAATCCAGAATATCTAAGATTGTTAGAAGAAATTAGAACAGAGATTAAAAGTTACAAAGATGGTTTAGAAGATAGTCAGGAATTAGAAATGACTTTCATCAAGGAAATTAAAAAATTAGGACAAAGAATTGAATATGAAAGTGTTTTTCCTCCTAAAGCCTTAGATGAAATGGAAAAAGCAATTAGGGAATTTGATGTTGTTCAAAAAAACGAGCAAGGAAATTTAATTTATATAGATATGTTTTTGTTTCCTGCTGGAACTATTGTTGCAAGTGGACCAACATGTGCGGAAGACGGCCCAGGAAGATGGCTACCAAAACCTTCGGACACATTTAGAATTTTTGGTGACCTTTTAAAACCAAGTGTTGGATTTAAAATGATTCCAATGATTTGGTATGAAATGATGGGTGTTAACCGAATAGTTGGCTTTATGTTACCTGATTGGATAGCAGATCTTATGCCAGGAAAATATCCAGTTCATAGTGCTGACGGAACAGTAAAACCTAACTTTAAAAGTAAAGTATTAGATGTTGTAACGGGCGAATTTAAAGCATTTAAAATTCCAGTTCCAACAGGACATATTTGGGATTCATTTTTAAGAGTATTTCTAGGACTAACACTTGGTATTATTTTGGGTGTTCCGTTAGGTCTGTTTATGGGTCTAAATAGATTTGCTAAAGGATTTTTTGATCCATTGGTTGAATTATACAGACCGGTTCCCCCTCTTGCTTGGGCTCCATTAGTTATTACTGTTTTTGGAATTGATAACTTAGGAAAAGTATTTTTATTATTTATGGTTTCATTTTCTATTATGATTATTTCAGCAAGGGCTGGTGCTTCAGGAACTCAACTTTCAAAAATTCATGCTGCCCATTCATTAGGTGCTTCTAGATGGCAAATATTAAGAGAAGTTATATTTCCTAATTCATTGCCAGAAATATTAACAGGTGTAAGGGTTGCTGTTGGTATGTGTTGGGGAACATTAGTTGCTGCTGAATTTTTAGCTGGTACTTCAGGAATTGGATTTGTGGAAAATGTCGCAAGAAAATATATGCAATATGAAGTTATTTGGATAACTATATTCGTAATGGGAATGCTGGGACTATTATTCGACGTTACAATTAGAAAAATAATAGATAAAACAATTCCATGGCGTGGAAAAGGTTAATATTTTTATTTTTTTTTCTAACTTCAATTGCTGAAGCTAAAGAATTTAACCTAAAAAAAATTATTTCATTAGAAGAACCTTGGGGCTCCACTTTTATAAGTGATACTGAATTATTAATTACTGAAAAACCAGGTAAAATAAAATTATTAAATATAACTAATAATAATATTAGTGAGATAGATCACGACTTAAAAGTATTAAATTATGGTCAAGGTGGACT
>CACPJJ010000029.1 GCA_902634305.1 uncultured Pelagibacteraceae bacterium
TCCTTTTTTAATCATATTTATAATACCTCAGGTGCAAGTGATATGATTTTCATTTGCCCTCTTGTTCTTAGCTCTCTTGTAACAGGTCCAAAAATTCTTGTTCCAATAGGTTCTCCTTTATCATCTGTCAATACTGCTGCATTATTGTCAAACTTAACTTTTGATCCATCATTTCTATGAATTCCTTTCTTTACTCTCACTACTACAGCTTTATGAACAGATCCTTTTTTTACTTTACCTTTAGGTATAGCTTCTTTAACTGCAACTACTATTATATCGCCAATACTAGCATACCTTCTTTTAGACCCTCCAAGAACTTTAATACATTCAATTCTCTTTGCTCCAGTGTTATCAGCTACTAATAATTCGGTCTGCACTTGAATCATTTTATTTCTCCTAAAACTTCAAATTTTTTTGTTTTCGAATAAGGTTTGCATTCTATTATTGAAACTTTATCACCGTTTTTATACTTGTTGTCTTTATCGTGAACGCTATATTTTTTTTTAGACTTTATTACTTTTTTAAAAATAGGATGCTGATATTTTCTTTCAACTATTACTGTAATTGTTTTATCAGGCTTATCACTAACTACAATTCCACTTAATATTTTTTTAGGCATTTTTCTCTTTTCCTAGCATTGTTTTTAATCTTGCTATAGATTTTTTTGCATCTTTAACTTTTGCTGGGCTTTTAACTTGCCCGTTTGCTTTTTGAAATCTAAAATTAAATAAGTCTTTTTTCAATTTTTCTAAATTTTTTAAGATTTCAGTTTTTGTTAGTTTTTTAACTTCTTTTTTTTTCATATTATATTCTTTTAACAAATTTACATTTAATTGGTAATTTTGCTGAAGCTTTATAAAGTGCCTCTCTAGCTACTTCTTCAGAAACACCATCAACTTCAAATAATATTCTTCCTGGTTTTACTCTGCATGCCCAAAATTCAGGAGAACCTTTTCCTTTTCCCATTCGTACCTCTGTTGGTTTTTTTGAAACTGGTATATTTGGAAACATTCTTGTCCACACTCTTCCTTGTCTTTTCATGTGTCTAGTTAATGCTACCCTGGCAGCTTCTATTTGTTTTCCTATTACTCTATTAGGTTCGATAGCTTTCAAACCAAAAGCTCCATAATTCATTAAATTGCATCTTGAAGCATGACCATGAATTCTCCCTTTATGTGCTTTTCTATATTTTGATCTAACTGGCTGTAACATAATTATTTTTTATTTGTTTCCTGACTAAATTCTCTTGTAAAAATTTCTCCTTTATAAATCCACACTTTAACTCCAATGATGCCATAAGTTGTTAAAGCTTCTGATTCAGCATAATCAATATCTGCTCTTAGGGTGTGTGACGGTATACTTCCTTCTCTTAACCACTCTGTTCTTGCTATCTCATTTCCTCCAAGTCTTCCACTTATTGAAACTTTAATCCCTTTGGCCCCTAATCTTAACGCTGATTGCATAGCTCTCTTCATTGCTCTTCTGTAAGAAATTCTTTTTACCAGCTGTTGAGCAATATTCTCTGCAACCAAATAACTGTTTGTTTCAGGCTTCTTAACTTCCTTAATATTTAATATAACTTCGTTTGTGGTTAAAGCTGATAGTTTGCCTTTAATTTTCTCTATATCGCTACCTTTTTTTCCAATCACAAAGCCAGGTCTTGAAGTATAAATCGTAACAAAACATTTTTTAGATGTTCTTTCTATCATTACTTTAGAAACACCAGAGTTTATTACATTTTTTTTTATATATTCTCTTATTTTGAAGTCTTCGATTAAATAGTTACCAAAGTCTTTCTTCTTTGCATACCATACAGAGTCCCAACCTCTGTTTATGCCTAATCTTAATCCAACTGGATTTACTTTTTGTCCCATATTATTTTTTTGCAACCTTTTGTTTTTCTTTTAATTTTTCTGATAATATTATTGTTAAATTAGAATAAGGCTTCATAACTGGTGATGCTCTTCCTTTCGCTCTTGCTCTAAATCTTTTCATAACTATCTGTTTTCCACAATAAGCTTCCTTAATAAACAAATTATCTATGTCGTATTGAAAATTGTTTTCTGCATTTGATACTGCTGAGGAAATAGTTTTTTTAACATCATTTGAAATCCTTTTGTCAGAAAATAATAAATCTCTAATTGCAACATCAACTTTTTTTCCAACAATTGATCTTAAAATAGGTTTAAGTTTTCTTGTGCTAGATCTTACATTTTTATTTACTGATCTAACGTCTTTAGTTTCTTGGTTTTTTTTATTTTTTTTTGTCATAATAATTATTTTTTATCGATCTTTGTTGTGCTGGATTCTTCTTTAGCAGCTTTTTTGTCTGCAGGTGTGTGTCCAGCAAATTGTCTTGTAGGAGCGAATTCACCTAATTTATGTCCCACCATATCTTCAGAAACTGTTATAGGTATAAATTTTTTACCATTATAAATTAAAAAACTTACTCCAATGAAATCTGGAATAATAGTTGATTTTCTAGACCAAGTTTTAATTGGTTTTTTATTTGGATTGTTTTTTTGATTATCAACTTTTTTTATCAAGCTTTCCTCAACAAATGGTCCTTTCCAAACTGATCTAGCCATAACTATTTCCTTTTTTTCCTTCTTCTAACTATAAACTTATCTGTTCTTTTGTTGTCTCTAGTTTTTAATCCTTTTGCTGACTGTCCTGTAGGTGATACAGGATGCCTACCACCAGCTGATTTACCTTCTCCTCCACCATGTGGGTGATCAACAGGGTTTTTTACAACACCTCTTGTATGAGGTCTTCTACCAAGCCATCTCGACCTTCCAGCTTTTCCAATTTTGATGTTTTTCTGGTCAGGGTTAGACAGAACACCAATCGTTGCCATAGATCTAGAGTCAATTTTTCTAACTTCGCCTGAGGACATTTTAATTAATGAATAATTTCCATCTATCCCCGAAATAGTAACTGAGGTTCCAGCAGATCTAGCAATTTTTCCACCTGCACCTGGTATTAATTCTACGTTATGAACATTTATACCAACTGGTATATCTTTTAAGGGCATGCAATTACCTGTTTTAATTTCCACATTTGAACCATTTTCAACTTTATCTCCAGCTTTAATATTTTGTGGAGCTAAATAGTAGAATTTTTGACCATCATCAAATTTGACTAACATTATGTAGCAAGATCTATTTGGATCATATTCTAATCTTTCTACTTCACCCTTCATGTTGAATTTTTTTCTATAGAAATCAATATGTCTATACCTCTGCTTATGTCCACCACCATGGTTTCTTGAAGTTATTCTGCCATTATTATTTCGTCCTTTAGAAGAGTAGTTGTTTGAGGTAAGGGGTTTGTGTGGTTTTCCTTTCCACAACTCAGTCCTATCAACTAAAATAGTTCCTCTTGTTGATTTTGTGTATGGTTTAAATGTCTTTAGTGCCATTTTATATTCCTGATGTTAGGTCAATATTCTGACCTTTTTTAATTGTTACTATTGATCCTTTTAAATAAAGTAAATTATTTTCATTATCTGATTTTATAACTTCGATATTTTGCATTGTTCTTAATTTATTACCCATATGACCAGCCATTTTCTTATTTTTAAATACCTTGCCTGGGTCTTGATTTTGACCAGTAGATCCGTGTGCCCTGTGGGAAACGGAAACACCATGGGAAGCTCGTAAACCTGAAAAGTTATGCCTTTTCATTGCACCAGCAAATCCCTTTCCTATTGTAGTTGATCTTATATCTACGAATTTTACATCTTTAAAAATTTCTAAACCCAATTCATTGCCTTCTTTATAATCATCTAAATTTTCAACTCTAAATTCCTTTAGTTTTTTCTTTGGTTCAGTATTTTTTTTTGCAAAATAACCTTTCATCGCTTTAGAAAGTTTAGAGTTTTTAATTTTGCCAAACCCTATTTGTACAGCTTTATAGCCTCTTTTTTCTTCATTTATTACTTCTATAACTCTTCCTTTTTCCATTTTAATAACTGTAACAGGGACTGATTGACCAGTTTTATAAAACTCTCTAGTCATTCCAATTTTTTTTCCTATTAAAGCAATATTACTCATAATAATTTAAATTTTAATTTCCACATCAACTCCTGAAGCTAAGTCTAACTTCATTAAAGCTTCAACTGTTTGTGGTGTTGGTTCAATAATATCTATTAATCTTTTGTGTGTTCTAGTTTCGAATTGTTCTCTACTCTTTTTGTCAATATGAGGAGATCTCAAAACTGTATATTTTTCAATTTTTGTTGGTAAAGGAATGGGGCCTTTAATATTAGCGCCAGTTCTTTTTACTGTATTTACTATTTCTTCAGTAGATAGATCTAAAATTTTATTGTCGTATGCCCTTAATTTAATTCTAATATTTTGTTTTTCCATAATTTAACCTGCTATTTTTTTTGTTACATCGTCTTGCACATTTTGTGGGACCTTAGAATAATGATCAAAAAACATAGAATATTGAGCTCTGCCTTGAGACATTGATCTCAAATTATTAATATAACCAAACATATTTGCTAGAGGAACCATAGCTGTAATAACTGTAGCATTACCACGTTGTTCCTGAGTATTAATTTGACCTCTTCTACTATTTAAATCTCCTATCACATCTCCCATATAATCTTCGGGTGTAACAACCTCAACTCTCATTATTGGTTCTAAAAGTTTTAATGTTCCTCTTGTACATGCTTCTTTAAAACAAGCACGAGATGCTAATTCAAAAGCTAAAACACTTGAGTCTACATCGTGGTGCAAACCATCTAATATTGTTACTTTATAGTCTATCATTGGAAAACCAGCTAATATTCCACCGTCAGCAATTGTTTCTATTCCTTTTTCAACACCTGGTATA
>CACPJJ010000030.1 GCA_902634305.1 uncultured Pelagibacteraceae bacterium
CCATGAAGAATGTTATTTTCAGCGCCTTCTTCATAGTTAAGAACTATTTGTAAAGCAAGTCTTGCATTATTTGGCCAAACCACTTTTGGTTCTTTTGATCCATAACCTATCATGTCTCTTGGATATTTTTTTGACATTTATTTAATTTTGTATTGATTTATCTTTAACACCATTCAAGAAATTTAAACATTTATTAATTTCTTCTAATTTAATAAATTCATCTATTTTATGTGCTTGCTCTATTGATCCCGGACCACATACAGCTGTACTTATACCTATTTCCTGGAAGAGACCAGCTTCAGTTCCAAAAGAAACTACTTCTCTTGAATTATCACCTGTTATGCTAGAAACAAACTCACATGCTTCTGATTTTTCATCACGATCAAATCCAATTATTTCACCAATTATTTCTTTTGAAATTTTTGACTTTGGATAAACTTTTTTCATATCTGGTAAAAGAATTTCATTAACATATCTGTCTAGTTCTGTGTTTAAATATACTGCATCATCTTTGACTACAGGTCTTGTTTCCCATTTAACATTACACTTATCAGAGATTACATTGTGTGCAATCCCTCCAAATATTCCTCCAACAGAAAGAGTAGAGTAGGGAGGATCAAATATAGAATTTTTTGGAACTCTATCTTTTAGTTTTTCTCTTAGTTCAATAAGTTTATTTACATATCTAGCCGCATACTCTACTGCGCTAACACCTTTATGAGGTTGAGAACTATGACCAGCCAAACCTTCAAAATATGTTGTATATTCATAAGCACCTTTATGAGCATCAATGATTTTCATATTTGTAGGTTCACCCACAATACATATTCCTTTTTTAAATCCTCTTTTTTTTAGTTCTTTAATTAATAATGGAGCTCCTATACATGCGGTCTCTTCATCAAATGTAAATGAAAAATTAATATCCCTATCTAAATTTGATTTTGAAAAAATTGGTGCAAAGGCTAGTGCACATGCAATAAAACCTTTCATATCACAAGAACCTCTACCATATAATTTGTCATCTTTAATTGTAGCTTTGAAGGGATCTGTAGACCAACCTTTAGAAACAGGCACTACATCTGTATGACCTGATAAAATTATTGGAATTTTTCCATTGGGTTTTTTTGCCTTTAATGTTGCAAAAAGATTTACTCTTTTTTTTTCATCATCAAATGTTTTAAACGATGTTGCACCTAGTTTTTTTAAAATATTATCACAATAATTGATTAAGGAATTGTTATCTTCTCCAGAAATTGTTTTAAATGATATGAGATCTGATAAAATTTTTATTGAATTATTGTAAAGTTCATTGTTATTATTTTCTGTACTCATAAATATAATCAATTATATATTAAAAAAATGAAAGAACAAATAACCTACGATATTTTTAATAAAGTAGATATAAGATTGGGGACGGTTATATCTGTAAAGAAAAACGAAAAAGCTCGAAAACCTTCATTAGTTGTGGAGGTTGATTTTGGAAAAGAAATAGGAATTAAACAATCTTCTGCCCAAATTACACATTATTATAATGAAGAAAATTTAAAAGGAAAACAAGTTATAGCTGTTTGTAATTTTCCTGAAAAAAATATAGCAGGAGTAGTTTCTCAAGTTTTAATTCTAGGATCAGTAGATTCAGAAGGTAAGGTTACTTTGGTTCACCCTTCGCAAAAAGCTGATAACGGTCTTCCAATAGCTTAATTAAATGCATCCAGAACTGTTATTATTAATTGGTATTTCATTCTCAATGGGTTTTACACCTGGTCCCAATAATGCTGTAGCATCTTATTCAGCATTTAATTTTGGAGTAAGAAAAACGCTTCCAATAATTTTAGGAGTAGGTTTAGGTTATACTGTTTTAGTTGTTTTATTAATATTTGTTTTAATTTCAGTTTTTCAAAAATATCCTTATTTGCAAGAAATTATTAGAATTCTAGGATCAATATTTTTAATTTATTTAGCTTATAAAATTTCTTTTTCAAAAGGGAAATCACAATCAAAAACAGAAAATCCTGTTAAATTTTATGAAACATTTTTTTTCCAATTTATAAACCCAAAAGGAGTAATGGCAGCGATTACTCTTATTTCTAAATTTGTATCACAAGAAAATTATATTAGTTCCTCAATCACAGTAATTGTAGTTTGTTCAGTCACTGCTTTTTTAAGTATAACTAGTTGGGCTATATTAGGTAAATTTTTAAGAAAATTCGCGACAAATAATGAATTCATTAAAAGGTTTAATTATGCTATGTCCATCCTACTTGTTGGATGTGTGGCAAGTTTTTATATATAAATTATGAAACCAGGAAAAAAAAATTCATTTAAATCTTTAAAATCAATAAAGATAAATAATAAAGATTATAAATATTTTTCTTTATTAGAGGCTGAAAAAAATGGTTTAAAAGGAATTTCAAATTTACCAAAATCATTAAAAGTTTTATTAGAAAATCTACTTAGATTTGAAAATGATTTGTCAGTTACCAAAGATCAAATAGAAGCAGTTCAAAAATGGTTAAAAGAAAAAAAATCAAATACTGAAATAGCTTTCAGACCTGCAAGAGTTTTATTGCAAGATTACACTGGAATACCTGCAGTAGCAGATTTGGCAGCAATGCGAGAAGCTGTTAAAGAGAAAAATAAAGACCCAAATACTATCAATCCACTTTCTACAGTTGATTTAGTCATAGATCATTCGGTACAGGTTGATCAGTCTGCAAAACCTAATTCATTTGAAAAGAATGTTGATATAGAATTTAAAAGAAATGGTGAAAGATATTCCTTTTTAAAGTGGGGACAACAAGCTTTTAATAATTTTAGAATTGTTCCACCAGGCACTGGTATATGTCATCAAGTAAATTTAGAGTATTTATCAAAAGTTGTTTGGTGCGAAAAATATAAAGAAGATGAATATTTATTTCCCGATACTTTAGTTGGAACAGATAGCCATACCACAATGGTAAATGGATTATCTGTACTTGGTTGGGGAGTTGGTGGAATAGAGGCTGAAGCAGGAATGCTTGGCCAGCCAATTTCAATGTTAATCCCTGAAGTTATAGGTTTTGAAATAAAAAATAAATTACCTGAAGGTACTACAGCAACAGATTTAGTTTTAACAGTTGTAAAAATTCTAAGAGACAAAGGTGTTGTAGGAAAATTTGTAGAATTTTACGGAGATGGATTAAAAAATTTAACACTTGCAGATAGAGCAACTATTGCAAACATGGCGCCAGAATATGGAGCTACTTGTGGATTTTTTCCGATTGATGATGAAACTTTAAAATATCTAAGATTTTCAGGAAGAGACCAAAAAACAGTTAATATTGTAGAAAAATATGCAAAAGAACAGGGTTTGTGGGCAAGTGAAAACATTGAATTTACAGATAGAGTTTCACTAGACATGTCTTCAGTTGTTCCAACAATATCTGGACCAAAAAGACCACAAGACAAAGTTTTATTAAATGAAGCATCATCAGAATTTAAAAAAGTATTTGAAAATACTACAGAACGAAAACAAAAACATATTTCAAAAATTAATGGAACTGATTTTGAAATTAAAGATGGCTCTATATTAATAGCTGCAATAACATCTTGCACAAATACTTCTAATCCAAATGTTTTAATCGGCGCAGGTTTGTTGGCAAAAAAAGCTGTAGAATTAGGATTAAAAACAAAACCTTGGGTAAAAACTTCATTAGCACCAGGATCTCAAGTAGTAACTGATTATTTGGAAAAAGCAGGTCTTAATAAATACCTAGATGAATTAGGATTTAATTTAGTTGGTTATGGATGTACAACATGTATTGGAAACTCAGGTCCATTACCTTCTAATATTGTAGAAGCAATTGTAAAAGAAAATATATATGCTGTATCAGTTTTGTCTGGTAATAGAAATTTTGAGGGTCGTATATCTCCACACATAAAAGCAAATTATTTAGCATCACCCCCACTTGTTGTTGCTTACGCTTTAGCTGGTCATATGGAAGTAGATTTATACAAAGATGCTTTAGGAAAAGATAAAAATAATAAAGATATTTTTTTAAAAGATATTTGGCCTTCAAATAAAGAAATAGAAGAGACTTTAAGAGAAGCATTAAATGCAAAAATGTTTGTTGAAAGATACGCCAATGTTTCTGAAGGACCGGTTCAATGGCAAAATATTAAAACTAAAAAAAGTAGCATTTATAATTGGGATGAGGGATCAACTTATGTAAAAAGACCACCATTTTTTGATAATATGCCTGATGAACCAGAGGGATTTAAACAAATTAAAGATGCAAGACCATTATTGATTTTAGGAGATATGGTAACAACAGACCATATATCGCCAGCAGGATCTATTCAAAAAGAAAGTCCTACAGGTGAATATTTTATGGAACATCAAATTTTACCAAAAGATTATAATTCATATGGATCAAGAAGAGGAAATCACGAGGTTATGATGAGAGGTACATTTGCTAATATAAGAATAAAAAATGAGATAGCACCTGGTACCGAAGGTGGTTTTACAAAGTTATTTCCAGA
>CACPJJ010000031.1 GCA_902634305.1 uncultured Pelagibacteraceae bacterium
GATGAAAGAAAAATATCAAAAAAAGAGATTTATAATTATTGTTTAAATATAAAAAATGAAGAGTAAATTTATCAAAACTTTATTAATTCTTATCCTATTAAATGGTTGTGTAGGAGCTTCATCCAAAGGCGTATTTGGAACAGGTGTCACGGTCGCTTTAGATCCAAGAACATTGGGTACACAAATTGATGATGGGATTATGGACAAGAATTTAGATGCAAAATTATTATTAGTTAATAAAAACTATCTTTTAAGTATAAGCACTCAGGTATTGGATGGTAGAATATTTATTACTGGGAAAGTTGATAGTCCAGAGGAAAAATTAAAAATTACTAAAATAGCTTGGGAAACAGAAGGTGCAAGATCAGTTAAAAATGATTTAAAAATAAAAGAAGAATTTAACTTTAAACAATCTGCGAAAGACATTTTAATTACATCACAATTAAGATCAGCTTTAATTTTTAATAAAAAAATCAAATCTTCTAATTATAGTATAGATACTTATAAGAAAAAAATTTATATTTATGGAATCGCAGAAACTAAAGAAGAACAATCTTTAGTTATAGAAGAGGCAAAAGAAATTCTTGATGTTGAAGAAGTAATTTCTAGTATTCTATTGGTTGAAGATTTAAGAATCCAAAAAAATTAATTTTTTTTTTTATAATCGATTACTCCAGCAGAATAAGCTGCAACAGAAGCAAGATTTAAAATATCTGAAGTTGATGATCTTAGTGGAGCTATTTCTATTGCTGCTCCAAGACCAATCAATAATGGTCCAATAACTTTTGCACCACCTAAAGTTTTCATTATTTTATAGGATATTGCGGCACTATGCTGTCCAGGCATAATTAATACGTTTGCATTTCCAACTATCTCTGAAAATGGGTAAAGTTCTTTATATTCATCATTTAAAGCTACATCTGGCTGCATATCTCCATCAAATTTAAAATCTACATTTTTTCCTTTTAATATATCTACAGCATCTCTTATATGTTTTGTTCTACTTGTTATTGGTTGTCCAAATGTCGAATGTGATAAGAAAGCCACCTTAGGATTAAATCCAAAAAGTCTAACTACTCTTGCAGCAGATATAGCAATTTCTGCCATTTGTTCTGAAGTTGGATATTCATGGACTGAAGTATCTCCAATAAATATAGTTCTTCCTTTATTTACTACCATGTTTAGTCCAAACATAATTTCGCCAGGTCTGGAATCTACAACTTTAAGTACTTTATCCAAAGATTGACCATATCGTCTAGTGTTTCCTGTTACCATAGCATCAGCATCACCACATGAAACCATACATGATCCCCATACTACTCTATCGTTTCTTACCAATCTATCACAATCTCTTTCTAATAAACCTTTTTCTCTGTGCAACTTTTTAAAAACATATTTAGCATATTTTTCTCTTTTGTTTTTTATTGTTGAGTTTACAATCTCAATATCAAAATTTTCTCCATATCCAATATCTTTAAGTCTTTCTTTTACAACTTTTTCTTTAGCAACTAAAATAGGAATACCCAAACCACTTTTTTTAAATGAAATTGCAGCTTTTAATGTATTTTCATCTTCTCCATCAGCAAAGACAATTCTTTTTTGTGTTTTTTTAATTTGAGAGTTTATTCCTTGCATGATTGTTACTGATGGGTCCAATCTTTGTTTTAATTGATCAGAATAGACATCGAAGTTTTCGATTTTTTTTCTTGCAACTCCACTTTTAATAGCAGCTTTAGCCACTGCTACTGGAATTACATTTATTAATCTTGGATCAAATGTAGATGGAATTATATAATCTTTGCCATAAGTTGGTCTTTCTCCTCCCATTGCAGCAACAACTTCATCTGGTACTCTTTCTCTAGCCAACGAGGCTATTGCATTTGCAGCAGCAACTTTCATTTCTTCATTAATTGTTTTAGCTCTTACATCTAGCGCTCCTCTAAAAATGTAGGGAAATCCAATAAGATTATTAACTTGGTTAGGATAATCAGATCTTCCAGTTGCGATTATTGCATCTTTTCTTACTTCCTCTACTTCCTCTGGAGTTATTTCCGGATCAGGATTTGCACATGCAAATATAATTGGATTTTTAGCCATTTTTTTTACCATATCTTTTGACAAAATACTTTTAGAAGATAGTCCTAAAAAAACATCAGCACCATCGATGGCTTCATTTAATGATCGTTTTTTTGTTTCTATCGTATGAGCTGATTTCCATTGGTTAAGATTATCTCTTCCTATGTACAGTACTCCCTTGCTATCGAGCATTATTATATTTTTTTCTGGTACGCCTGTTTTTTTTAACAAATTAGTACAAGCTATAGCTGAAGCACCAGCTCCATTAACAACTACTTTGATTTTTTTTATCGATTTTTTTGATATATTTAGTGCATTAATTAGTGCTGCAGTAGTTATTATTGCTGTACCATGCTGATCATCATGAAATACTGGAATATCTAATATCTCTTTTAATTTTTCTTCAATAACAAAACAGTCAGGTGCTGCAATATCTTCTAAATTAATTCCACCAAAACTTCCTGCAATATTTTTAATACTTTTTATAATTTCATTAGGATCTGATGAATCAATTTCAATATCAATAGAATCTATATCAGCAAACCTTTTAAACAATACTGCCTTTCCTTCCATTACTGGTTTTGATGCCAAAGCACCTAAATTACCCATACCCAAAACTGCAGAACCATTACTTATTACAGCTACTAAATTTCCTTTGCTTGTATAATCATATGCAGCATCTGGATTTTCTGATATTGCTTTTACGGGTGCCGCAACACCTGGAGAATAGGCTAAAGCTAAATCTCTTTTTGTTGTCATGGGCTTCGAAGGAATTATCTCAATCTTGCCAGATTTATTACTATTATGAAACTCTAAAGCTTCTTTATCTGAATAATGTTTAATTTTCTTTTTTTTCATTTTATGTAATTAGATATACAAATGGAGCAAATTTAAGACTAATATGATTTATGAACCTAATTAAGTCAACTGGTACATTTAGTTTCTTTACTTTAATTAGTAGATTATCAGGATATTTAAGAGATATACTTATTGCAATATTCTTAGGAGCTGGTCCGATTGCAGATGCTTTTTTTGTAGCCTTTAGATTTCCCAACACTTTCAGAAGATTGTTTTCTGAAGGAACTTTTAATGCTGCATTTGTTCCTAGTTATTCTTCAGAATTAAATAAAAACAAGAAAAGTGCAAATTCATTTGCAAATAATATTTTTAATATACTTTTTTTAGCATTGCTTTTGATTGTTTTTATAATCGAAATTTTTATGCCATTGTTTGTTTCGTTAATTGCACCAGGTTTTACAGAAGACTCAGAAAAGTTACAAATTGCAATTAATCTTACCAGAATAACTTTTCCATTTTTATTATTTGTAAGTTTATCATCATTTTTTTCAGCAATACTAAACTCTCACAATAAGTTTGCAGCCGCATCAGCAACTCCAATTATTTTAAATATAATTTTAATTTCAGTTTTATTATTTGGAAAATTTTTATCAGATAAGCTAGTGTATTATATATCATATGCTGTTACTGTTGCTGGATTGGTTCAATTAATATTTTTAATTTTTTTTGTTAAAAAATATTTTATTCCAAAAATTTCTTTTAAATTTAAAAAAAATAAAAAAATTAAATTATTTTTTAAAAAATTATTTCCTAGTGTTTTTTCATCAGGAGTTACACAAATAAATATTTTAGTTGGAACAATAATTGCTTCTTTTCAAGCAAATGCTGTATCTTACCTTTATTATGCTGATAGAATTTACCAAATAAATCTAGCAATCGCTGGAATAGCAATTGGTACAGTACTTCTTCCAAAATTGTCTAAATACGTAAATAGTAGAGAAAAAATAAAAATTGATTTTATTCAAAACAAATCCCTAGAGTTAAGTTTATTTTTGAGTTTGCCAGCAACAGCAGCATTACTAATAGCATCTGAAGAAATTACTTCAGCATTATTTGGTTATGGATCTTTTGATCAAAATAGTGTTAAAAATTCATCACATGCGTTATTTTATTTTGCTATTGGTTTACCGGCATTTGCATTAATTAAAGTATTTTCAAGTTTTTTATTTGCAAGACACAACACAAAAACTCCTTTTTATTTTTCAATACTTTCTGTTTTACTAAATATAATTATAAGTATTTATTTTTTTAATAAAATTGGTTTTATTATAATACCAATAGCAACAACAATATCTTCTTGGTTCAATACGTTTTTACTTTTATC
>CACPJJ010000032.1 GCA_902634305.1 uncultured Pelagibacteraceae bacterium
TGCCCAACGTTTTTTATAAACTACATATAATTTTTCTAATAAATCTAATCTTTCTTCTTTTTTTGAGAAAGCCCAAGTTTCAAAAGCCTTTTTTGCAGCACTAACTGCTTTATCTACATCTTTTTTTCCTCCAAGAGATATTTCTGCACAAATTTCTTCATTTGATGGATCAATTACTTTATGATTTCTTGGCTCTTTTGGTGAGACCCATTTTCCATCGATATAAAAGTTTTTTCTATCTAACATTTGTGAAATCTAGCCTATAGTTTTTTTTTTGCAAATAGATTTGTTAATTCATAAACAATGGTCGCAGCAGCTAAAGATGTTACTTCAGCGTGATCATATGCAGGAGAAACTTCAACTACATCAGCTGAAATTAAATTTAGACCTGAAAGTCCTCTCAAAACATTTACCATTTCTCTTGTAGTCATTCCTGCAATTTCTGGAGTACCAGTTCCAGGGGCAAAAGCAGGATCTAGAACATCTATGTCAATTGACAAATATAATGGATTATTTCCCACTCTATTTCTTATTCTTTCTGCAATTTTATCAGTACCTTGACTTTGGAATTCATCGCAGTGAATTATTTTAAATCCAAAACTTTCATCATTTTTAAGGTCATCTCTGCTATATAAAGGGCCTCTTATACCAACGTGCATTGAAGCATCATCTAAAAATAAATTTTCCTCTCTAGCTCTCCTAAAAGGAGTTCCGTGAGTAAATGGAGCTCCAAAATATGTGTCCCAGGTATCTAAATGCGCATCAAAATGAACTAATGCTACTGGGCCTTTATTAATTTTGTTTACTGCTTTTAGAAGTGGAAATGCAATTGTATGGTCCCCACCCATGCTAATTATTCCACCTACTTTATTTAATAAATCTGTTGCTCCAACTTCTATTTGTTTAATTGCTTCATTAATATTAAAAGGATTGCAAGTTATATCACCAGCATCAGCAACTTGTTGTTCAACAAAAGGTTCGCTGTCATAGTTTGGATGATAATTTGTTCTTAAATGTCGTGAGGCTTGTCTTATACTTTGTGGACCGAATCTTGCTCCAGGTCTATAGCTAGTTCCAGCATCAAATGGTATTCCCACTATTGCTATATCACATTTGTCTACGTCTCTTAATTCTGGTAATCTTGCAAAAGTTGAAGGTCCTGCAAATCTAGGAACCTTTGTTCCACTAACTGGTTGTATTGTTTCTTTATTTTTTTTCAAAGTATATTTATTTAAAATTTATACATAGTTTTTAATTCGCATCAAGTACAGCATGCAAAAATTGTTTTGTTCTTTCATTTTTAGGGTCTCCAAATAATTGTTCTGGTGGACCTTGTTCAAAAATTTTTCCTTCATTGAAAAAACATACTCTGTCAGAAATTTCTCTTGCAAATCCCATTTGGTGTGTAACCATAATCATAGTCAAACTATGTTCCTTATTTAATGATCTTATAACATTTAAAACTTCTCCAACCACTTCTGGATCTAAAGCTGAAGTTATTTCGTCTAATAGCATTACTTTTGGTCTCATTGCTAAAGCCCTTGCAATAGCAACACGTTGTTGCTGGCCCCCAGATAATCTTGAAGGATGTTGATCTTTTTTGTCAGTTAATCCTACTAATTCTAAAAGCTCAAGCGCTCTTTCTTCTGCTTCTTCTTTTTTCATTCCTAAAACCTCTACTGGAGCCTCTATACAGTTTTGAAGTGCTGTCATGTGTGGAAATAAATTGAATTGTTGAAATACCATACCAATTTTTGAACGTCTATCTCTCAAATATTTTTCGTTAGCTTCTACTAACTTGCCGTTTGTATCCATATGAGTAAGTGGCTCTCCATCCAAATGAATAACTCCACCATTAATTTTTTCTAAAGTCATCAATACTCTTAGAACAGTTGTTTTTCCTGAACCGGAAGGACCAATAATTGAAACCATTTCATTTTTTTTAATATTTAAATTTAGCTTATCTAAAACTACAAGATCTCCGTATTGTTTTGTAACTTCATCAAATTTAACTATTATTTCTTCAGAATTTTTGTTCATTATTGCTTTACTTTTCCTTGAGCTAAATTAACTCTTTTTTCTAAGTTTCTAACCCACATAGCGGCTGGAATAGAAAGTGTTAAAAATATTATACCAACCATTGTATAAGGTTCCAAATATCTATAATTATATCCTCCTACAGCTGTTGCTGCATGAAATAACTCTGCAACACCTATTGTTGATAGAAGAGGAGTATCTTTAAAAATACCCACTAAATAATTTCCCATTCCTGGTATTGCTATTGGAAAAGCTTGAGGCAAAACAATCCTTCTGTATGTGTAAATAGTTGAGAAATTTAAAGCTCTACATGCTTCCCATTGAGTTTTGGATACACCTTCTAGTGCGCCACGATAAACTTCTGATAGATAAGTTCCAAAATGTAATCCGATTGTAATCATTCCACATAACCATGCTGATAATTTTATGCCAAATTGAGGTAGTACAAAGTAAACAAAAAATAATTGTATTAAAAGTGGTGTTGAACGGATAAATTCTACTAATTCTCTATTAATTACATTTACAATCTTAGAAGGAGTTCTTTGGCCAAGTAAAAAAAATAATCCAACAATTAAAGCTATTGTATACCCTACTCCTGCTGCAATTATAGTGTTTAAAGTTGCCCATAACATTTGTGGTAAAATTTCATAAGCAAAATCCCATCTAAATCCCATTTCCATATGTTATACCTTTTACCTTCCAACCTTTCTTGCTGCTACTACTTCTAACCATCTTAAAAAAGGAACAAGTGCAAACCTTGCCATAATATAATAAATTAGTAAGGCGGTACCAAAACATTGTGCAGAAAGCCAAGTAATAGAATTAATTTGTTTTGCTTCAAAAGTTAAATCAACAACTGTAACAAGAGCTACAAGAGCAGTAGCTTTTAAAAGTTCTACTGTTAAATTTGCAGCAGGAGGCAAAATAATTGGAAATATTTGTGGAATAATAATTCTTTTAATTCTTTTTGCGGGACTAAAATTAAGTGCATGAGCTGCTTCCCATTGACCTTTCGGTACTGCAAGTATTCCTGCTCTTACTATTTCTGCACCATATGCTCCAAAATTCATTCCCAAAGCAACTACGCCTGCAACAAAAGCTTCTAATGAAAGACCAAAAAAAGGTAATACATAATAAACCCAAAACAATTGAACTAACAAAGATGTTCCTCTAAAAAATTCAATATATACAGTAGCTATTCCTTGGATTGCAGGATTTTTTGATAAACGCATTAAACCAAATATCATCGATATAATTACATAAAGAATAGCTGAGCAAACTAAAACTTTAATTGTAGTAACTGTACCTAGCAAAAGTGTAGGTCCGTGTTCGGCTAAAAATGCAAAATAACTCACTAAAAAACCTTTAATTAAATTGAAAAAAATCAGGCGACCTTTTTTGGCCGCCTGATTAAATAAATGTATTTTAGTACTATTTAGTTGAGCAAGCCCACTCAGTAGTCATATCAGGAGGAGGTAATTGAGCTTTGTCATACCCATACTTACCAGCTCTCTCTAACATTGTAGCTGGATTAGCCATAACTTTTGCTAAAGCAGCATTAAAAGCTTGTCTGAACTCCTCGTCACTTTTTCTAAAACCAATACCTACTACGTTTACAGTTTCTTTGGGCATTAACTTAGGATCAGTAACTTCAAATGCACCACCTGTTTTTTCCTCATGCTCTTTTGCACCAAAGAAAGTTTGAACAGCAGCATCAGCTCTACCTGCTTTCATTGCAGCTAATATACCAACTTCACCTTCAACTAATAACATTTGGCTATCTGGAACACCAAATTTTTTAGCTGCTT
>CACPJJ010000033.1 GCA_902634305.1 uncultured Pelagibacteraceae bacterium
AGTGGGTTTTCATAGACATAACCCTGAAATTCATCAAGAATTAAATTATTTTTCTAAAAAGAAAATTAAATTTACTTTTACACCTCATTTAAGTCCAATGTTTAGAGGGATTTTAAGTACAATTTATTTAGATTTAAAATCAGGAATTAGTTTAAAAAAAGTTCATGCCAAATTAAATCAATTTTATAAAAAAGATCATTTTGTTAAGATTCTTCCAATTAACTCACTCTTGAGTACAAACGATGTAATTAATACAAACTATTGTTATATATCAGTGTGTAAATCAAAGTATAAAAATAGAATAATAATTTTGTCAGCAATAGATAATCTGATAAAAGGAGGTGCAGGACAGGCAGTTCAAAATTTAAATTATTATTTTGGTTATAATGAAAAAAAGGGTTTAGTATGAAAAATATAATTTATATAATTTTATTATTCTTTATTACTTTTTCGTGTACCTCTTATAACGAAAGTAAAAAAGATAATGTAAAAAGCGCCGAAATAGCTCACGCAAAATTTAATGACATGAAAAATAATTTATCTTATGAAGAGTACAAGTCTTTAATTATTACTTATGGTAAAAATCAAAAATTTCCAGATATGAAAAATTAAAATGAAAAAAATAAATGTTGCATTAGTTGGTTTAGGTCAAATAGGAAATTATTTAATGAATGAGTTAAATAAAAAAAAAAAAGACATAGAACTGAAGACAGGAAAAAAAATCGATATTGTGGCAATTTCAGCAAAAAATCCAAATAAAAAGAGATTGTTTAAGATTAATAAAAAATTATTTTATAAAAATCCATTAGAAATATTTAAACAAAAAAAAATTGATATTATTTTTGAATGTGTAGGTTTATCTGATGGAATTTCAAAAAAAATAGTAGAAACAGCATTAAAAAATAAAATTCACGTAATAACTCCAAATAAAGCTTTGATATCTAAACATGGAGATTATTTATCCAAGTTAGCTGAAAAAAATAAAGTTAATTTAGAATTTGAGGCGTCTGTAGCCGGGGGCATACCAATATTGAGAACTATAAAGGAAGGTTTGGCAACTAACAAAATTAATAAAGTCTATGGAATATTAAATGGTACGTGTAATTATATTTTGTCAGAAATGGAAGCAACCAAAGAAACATTTTTAAATGTTCTGACACGTGCACAAAAGTTAGGATATGCTGAACCTGGCAATCCTAAGTTAGATCTAAATGGATATGACGCTCTAGCTAAAATTAGAATATTGTCATCATTGTCTTTTAACAAAAATATATCAAAACAAAAATGTTTAATGGAAGGAATAGAAAATATTGAATCTAAAGATATTGATATTGCTGACCAGTTAAATTTTAGAATTAAATTATTAGGAATTACAGAATTAATTAATAATAAACTTTTTGAAAGAGTTCATCCATGTCTTGTTAAAAAAAATTCTTATATAGCTAATGTTTCTGGAGTTATGAATGCTGTTATTTTGGAAGGCAGTCCCGTTGGTGAAAGTGTTTTACAGGGGGAGGGTGCTGGTCCAGGTGCAACTTCATCAGCACTCATGTCAGATTTCCTCTCAATTTTACGTGGTAATATAAAGTTTCCATTTGGAGTTTCTAGTAAAAAACGTAAATCCATTAGCTCTTACGATTTAAATAAGTATTCAAATTCTCTTTATTTTAGATTTGAGGTAAATGATAAACCTGGTGTTCTTTCTCAAATCACCCAATCATTTGCTAAAAGAAATATTTCTGTTGAAAGACTTATTCAAATTCCAGATCATAAAAGTAAAAAAGCATCTATAATAATTATTACTCATAAAACAAACGAATTAGATGCAAATAGATGCCTTAAATTATTTAAGACAAATAAAAATATATTAAAAATTCCTACAAGAATAAGACTTTTCTAAATGGAAATATATATCAAGTTATTTGAGGTATTGTTTCCAGTATTTTTTATAATTGGAGTTGGATATTTTATTGGGAAGAAAAAACCAAATTTAGATACCACATTTATAACTGATTATTCATCAAATTTTGGAGCTCCAGCTTTATTTATTTTTGCGATTACTTCATCAGGTGTAACTTATAGTATTTTTGCTGAGTATTTTCTTTATTCATTAATAGCTATAATTTGTTTCTCTATTATTGGTATTATTTTTTTAATATTAATGAAAAAGGACTATGTGAGAGAATTGCCTCCATTTATTCTTCCGAATACTGGTAATATGGGTATTCCTATTTGTCTTTTTGCTTATGGAACATTAGGCATGGGAGTTGCTGCAGCAATATCTTCTGTTGTTGTTCTTTTGCATTTTACTTTAAATATATTTTTGGCTAGTAAAAAATTTGATATTAGTCTTATTTTAAAAAGTCCAACATCTTATGCAGTTTTACTTGCAGTTATTTTTTTATACTTTGAGCTTGATATGCCCAAAGTTGTTTTAAATACCGTAATGCTTTTGGGGTATACAATGATTGTTTTAGTGTTAATGTCATTAGGAATTTCTTTAACACAACTTAAAATTTTTTCTTTTAAAAATGCTTTAATTTCATCAGTCGGAAGAGTTATAATAGGACCTTTAATAGGTCTCGCTTTGATAAAAATTTTTAATTTATCTGGCTTTGCTGCAGGTGCATTATTAATTCAATCATCAATGCCAAGTGCAATTTTAACTTATTTAATTGCAGATATGTATTCACCAAAAGAAACAGTTGATAATATTTCTAGCATGATTGTTGTATCGACTTTAATGTCTCTAATTACAGTCCCTATTGTTGTTTTTTTCGCACTTAAATATTTTATTTAATGAGAGCTATTATTCTCAATTTGTCAGCATGGGCAATTTTGCCTTTTATGGATACTATTGCAAAATATTTGTCTGCTGAATTATCTTTTTTTCAAATTACTTGGGCTAGATATTTTTTTACCGTTTTTTGGACATTTCCATTTATGTTTATTTTTTTTAGAAAAAACCTAACATTTTCTGAAAATCCTAAATTACAAATTTTAAGAGGATTAACCCTTTTTTCTGCTAATATTTGTTTTTTTTATTCAATTTCAATAATATCTATGGCTAAAGCTTTAACACTTGCCTTTGTTGCTCCTCTAGTAACAACAGCATTATCCCCAATTTTATTAGGAGAAAAAGTTGGAATAAAAAGGTGGACAGCTGTTATAGTTGGATTTATTGGAAGTTTAGTTGTTATTAGGCCAGGTTTTATAGAATTTAATTTAGCAACAGTAGCCGCATTAGGAACGGGTTGCCTTTATGGGGTTTATTTAATAATCACTAGAAAACTTCACTCAACAGATAATCCATTATTAACACTTTTGTTCACTGGTATAGTAGGGGCCACTATATCAACATTCTTTGTACCAATAGTTTGGGTTAATCCAACAAATGTACAGTGGTTATGGCTTGCTATAATGGGTATTTTTGCATGTTTAGGACATATTTTATTAATTTATTCGTTAAGATATGCTGATGCTTCTAAATTAGCTCCTTTTGGATACTTTGAGATTATTACGAACATAATATTAGGTTATTATGTTTTTAATGACTTCCCAGACTTATGGACTTTCTTAGGATTGTTCATAATTATATCCTCAGGAATTTATATCTTTAGAAGAGAACTTAAATATAAATAGTTTTATTTAAGTAAATATATAATA
>CACPJJ010000034.1 GCA_902634305.1 uncultured Pelagibacteraceae bacterium
GTAGAGGAAAAAATTATGACTGGATAATAATAAAATGTTCATCACCAGGAAAAATTAATAAAATTCAATTAGATACTCATCATTTTAAAGGAAATTATCCAGACAAATGTTCAGTACAAGCAGCTTATATTCCTAATAAAATTTCAGAAAAAAACATTGTTAATAAATCAAAAAGATGGGCCTATCTTCTTAACAAAATTAAACTCTATGCACATAAAAAACATAACTTTAATAATAAAATAATGAAAAATAAAAAAATAAATTATATTAGAATTAATATTTTCCCTGATGGTGGAATTTCTAGAATAAGAGCCTTTGGAAAAGCTGAATGACTGAAAAAATAATAAAACCTATTCCAATTACAAAAGAAAACTTTGCTAAATATGGAGATATGATTTCAACTAAAGATATAAAGCCTTTAGAAATAAACAATGGATATGCAAAAAGATATGATGGTATAGCTAATTTAAATACTTCCAGTGATAATGGTGAAACTACAATTAGCATTTTTTCTGCTTTAAAAAGAAACTTCCCAATGAAAATTAATATGATGGAAAAACATCCTTTAGGAAGTCAAGCATTCATACCAATGAAAGAAACTACTTTTTTAGTATTTGTCGCTCCTAAAGAAGAAAAGCTAGATTTAAATAAAATTGAAGCTTTTATTATACCGCCTGGAATAGGAGTAAATTACAATCCTGGAACTTGGCATTTCCCATTAATATCTACTGAAGATATGAATTTTCTAGTAGTTGATAGAAAAGGATCAGGTAACAATTTAGTTATTGAAAATTTAGATAAAGAAAATATTACTTTGAAATATTAAAGCCCGCCGCGCACAACACTCGGCGAGCTTTTAAATTTAAACTGTTTATTTGCCTCTTCCAGATATTGCCATATGAATGATAGCACCTAAAGCTGCTCCGATCATCCATGCATATCCTCCTCCGCCACCTAAATTAGCGAAGAAATCATCTAAACCTGCAAATAATATATTTGGCCAAACAGATCCAACTGCAACATAACCTGAGATTACCCAAGCTAACATTGCTTTTCCATTGAATCCACCGTTGTAATGATATTTTCCACTTGCTTTGTCGGAAAATAAATCATCTACATCAAGTTTTTGATTTTTGATTACATAATAATCAACAATCATTATTCCAAATACTGGCGCTAAAATTGCTCCTAACGTATTTACAAATGGAAACATTCCCATTTGTGTAATAACAGCAACCCACATACCACCAATTACAAATCCAAAAATAGCAGTGATTAAACCACCTGTTCTGAAATTTATTTTATCTGGCATTAAGTTTGCAAGGTCATACGCTGGAGGTATAAAATTAGCTACCATATTTATACCAACTGTCGCCGCAAAAAATGCAAAAGCTGCAATTAATGTTAAAAGTAAATTATCTACTTTAGCAACCATTTCTGTTGGTTGAGCAATGTACTCTCCAAATATTGCAATTGTACCACCAGTGATCATTAAAGTTATGAAAGAAAAGAAAATTACGTTTCCTACTAATCCCCATAGGTTACCTTTTTTCATTTCATCTTCATTTTTAACAAATCTAGCAAAGTCACCAAAGTTAATAACTACAGCAGCGAAATATCCTACCATAATTGAGAATACAGCTAGGAAAGCTCCAAATGAACCTAAGCCTTCAAATCCACCTGAACGTTCACCACCTGAAAATATTTCTCCAACTTCTGATAATAATCCGCCACCAGCTTTAGCCCAAATTGCTATCATTAAAACAATCATCACAATATAGACTGCTGGTCCAGCAAAGTTTAAAAATCTTCTAACAAGATCAATTCCCTGCCAAAACAGATAAACTTGGAAAAGTGAAACAAAAATAAATGATATCCACATTACTCCTGACATTCCAAGTAATACAGGTTCGCCCTGTATTCCTGTTAAACCCGTAATTAAAAGTGCTACTGCTGTTGAAGCTGCATAAGTTTGAGCACCATACCAGAACATAGCAACAAGACCCCTTGCCATTGCTGGAAAGTTTGCACCAAATACACCCATACTTACACGCGCAAATACTGGATATGGAATACCATGTTTAACACTTGGTTTTCCTGATAGGTTAACAAGCCACATTATAAAAAATCCTGCAAGTATTAATGCAAGAAATACAGCCCAGCCATTTAAGCCAGAAGCTATAAATAATGATGCCGCCAAAGTATATCCAAATAAACTCTGAACATCGTTAGCCCATACGTTAAAGATTTCGAACCATCCCCATTTTTTCTCCGAACTTGGAGTTGGAGCTAAATCTTTATTATATAATTTAGAAGATCTACTCATATCTTCCTCCTTCCATGTTTTCTAATAGGTACGGTAAATTTTATGATACTAATTTCAAGCGTTTATTACGGGTGAGTTAAAAACCGCCAATTTTATGATTTATAAAACCCAATTTGATCGATTAACTTAAATTTGAAAATTTAATTCCAACCACCAACTGTTTTTACTTCCAAAAACTCTATCAGACCTTCTGTTCCAGCTTCTCGTCCAATTCCAGAATGTTTATAACCACCAAAAGGAGAGGCAACTGCTATACCAACGCCATTTACATCTACCATTCCTGATCTAAGTTTTCTTGCAACTCTTTTAACTTTTTCTTTATCTTGGGTTTGAATATAATTTGTTAGACCATAAGGAGTATCGTTAGCTATTGAAATAGCCTCTTCTTCATTTTCAAAAGGAATTATAGATAACACTGGACCAAAAATTTCAGTTCTTGCAATTTCCATTTGATTATTCACGTCAGCAAAAACTGTTGGTTTTACATAATATCCTTTTTCAAAACCTTTGGGTTTTCCTGTTCCACCAGCAATTAACTTTGCTCCTTCGTCTATTCCTTTTTGAATTAAATTTTGAATTTTATTATATTGTACTTCTGAAACTACTGGTCCTATATGGTCGCCTTCCTTTTCTGGTAAATCTACTTTAGTATTATTTGCTAACTCTTTTACCTTTTCTACAGTTTCATTATAAATTGATTTTTCAACAAGCATTCTTGTCGGCGCATTACATGATTGACCCGAGTTTCTAAAACATCTTAGAACTCCTCTTGCTACAGCTTCAGAGTCAGCATCTTTAAAAATTATATTTGCACCTTTTCCACCAAGCTCTAAACTTATTCTTTTAAAATCTTTTGCTGCATTTTGAGAAATTAGTGCACCAGCTCTAGTAGAACCAGTAAACGATATCATGTTTACATCAGGATGGCTTGTTAATGCATCTCCAGTTATTTCTCCATCTCCATTAACTAAATTAAAAACTCCAGGAGGAAATTTTACCTCATCTATCATTTCTGCAAGTAACATTGATGACAGTGGTGCAATCTCAGAAGGTTTTAATACTACAGTACAAGCAGATGCTAATGCTGGAATTACTTTTAAATTAACTTGATT
>CACPJJ010000035.1 GCA_902634305.1 uncultured Pelagibacteraceae bacterium
TTTGATTTTTCTAAAGTAAAAGAAAAATCTAAAGATAACCCACTTTATTATGTTCAATATTGCTATGCAAGAATATGCTCTGTTTTTAGAAATATTAATTTGAGTATTAATGATGACTTAAAAATTAAAAACCAAAATTATAATTATACAAATGATGAAATTAAAATTTTAAAAAAGGTTTCTGAATGGCCAAGATGTTTAGAGACTGCTTCTAATAAATTGGAACCTCATAGAATACCTGTATTTTTATACGAGTTGTCTTCAGAATTTCATTCATATTGGAATAAAGGGAAAGATGATGTAAATAAAAGATTTATTGATAAAAATAATAAAATTTCTGATGATAAAATTGCTTTTTTAAAGACTGTCTCAATAGTTATTAAATTAGGGATGAAAATTTTAGGCGTCAATACTCCAGAGAAAATGTAATGATTAGAGAACTGAAGTATGTTTTTTATATAATAACAATATTTTTTTTTATTTTTTTTGTTATTAGATATTATTTTTCTGATGAATATATTAAAAAATCTTATAGATCTTTAAATTTAATAGATGAAAAAATAAATACTTTTTCAAGTACTTTAAAAATATTAGAGGGTGATACGTCTGATATTATCAAGTATGTTGAAAATGATAATAATCAAGATAAAAAAAAGTATTATTTTTGGAATTTGTTAAAATGATTAGTAAGAGAAGATGTTTTATTACAGGTATTAAAGGTACTTCATTAAATAAGAAAGAAGTATATTTTTTAAAAAAATATAAACCTTGGGGAGTTATATTATTTTCACGAAATATTAAATCTATTTCACAAACACAAAAGTTAACATCCCATATTAAAAAATTGTTAAATGATAATAATTATCCCATCTTGATTGATGAAGAAGCGGGTCGTGTATCAAGATTAGGAAAATTTATTGATAATTCAATTTTTTCATCAGAATATTTTAGTAAACTTTATAAAAGTAATAAAAAAAAGTTCTATATTTACTATGATGTATATGTAAAACAAATTTCATACTTGCTAAATTTACTGGGTATTAATATAAATAATGTACCCGTTCTAGATGTTAGAAGAAAAATAACCCATAAGGTAATAGGAAGTAGGTCTTTTGCCTCGAATCCATACTTGGTATCTAAATTAGGTAAGATCTGTATTAGTAAATTTCATAAAAATCGGATAGCTACTGTAATTAAACATATTCCAGGTCATGGATTGTCCAACGTTGATAGTCACTCAAAATTACCAATAGTTAATCGAAAAATAAATTATTTAAACAAAATAGATTTTTATCCTTTTAAAAATCAGAAATCTTTATTAGCGATGACGGCACATATAATTTTTAGCTCTATAGATAAAACTAAAACAGCCACCCATTCAAAAAAAGTCATCAACGTAATAAGAAAAAAAATTGGATATAAAAACTTAATTATGACTGATGATATATCAATGAAAGCACTAAAATTTTCCATGTCAACGAATACAACCCAGGCTTTTAAGGCTGGGTGTGATTTAGTATTACACTGTAATGGGAAGTATAATGAAATGTTAATAGTAGCTAAAAACTCTCCATTATTAAGCAGCTTTGTTATAAAAAAAACATCGCAATTATTAAATATAATTAGATAATAGATTTTATGAACGATTCTCTTTCATTTAATGTAAATCTTAATAATTTTAGTGGTCCGTTAGAGTTGCTATTAGATTTAGCAAAATCTCAAAAAGTTGACCTTGAAAAAATTTCTATTACTACATTAGTAGACCAATTTCTTGATTTTATTAAATCGAAAGAAAGAATAAACTTAGAAATAGCTTCAGAATATTTGTTAATGGCTACTTGGCTAACTTATTTAAAATCTAAGCTTTTATTACCCGAGTCTGATGAAGAAGAATTTAAAGCTTTAGAAGTAGCTGAAAAACTTAAACTTCAATTAAAAAAACTTGAGCTAATTAGATTGCTATCCGATCAAATGTTAAAGAGAAAAAGATTAGGTAAAGATATTTTTATGAGAGGAATTAGAGGAAAAATTAAATCTATTTATAGTTCAAAGTATTCACTTACTATGTTTGAAATCTTAAAATCTTATTCATCAATAATCATGTCGAGAGAATTTCAAAGAATGAATATACCAAGACTTCCTGTTTTTACTACTGAAGAAGGAATTAAAAGAATTAAAGAATTTTTTGGGAAATTAAATGAATGGAAAAATATTGATGAATTAATGCCCTTAAATTTTTCTAAAAATAAAAATTTTAAAAGATCTGGTAAGGCAGGAATATTTGCAGGTTCTTTAGAACTAGCTAAAGAGGGCAATATATCTATAAAGCAAAATAATTTATTTGAAGATATTTTTATAAAGGAAAATAAATGAAAAAATTAAAAAAAAATAATATAGTAAATTTTCCTTCCTCTTTAAGTGATGGTGAAAAAGAGGTTGAAGCTATTTTATTTGCTGCAGCAGAACCTTTAGATATAGATACAATAGAATCTAAACTTCCCAAAAAAATTAATGTCCCAAATATTCTTAATAAGTTGCAGAATGTTTATAAAAATAGAGGAATTAATTTAGTATGTATTTCTAAAAAATGGTCTTTTAGAACTTCAGAAAACTTATCTGAATTAATGTCTGAGCAAAAAACTGTAGAAAAAAAATTATCTAAAGCTGCTATAGAAACTTTATCTATTATTGTTTATCATCAGCCAGTTACAAGAGCTGAAATTGAAGAAATAAGAGGTGTTGCTTTTGGAACAAATACACTTGAGATTTTAATGGAGTTGAATTGGGTTAAGTCTCAAGGAAGAAAGGATGTTCCAGGGAAACCAATTCAATATGGAACAACAGAAGAATTTTTAAGTCATTTTAATTTACAAAATTTGTCAGATCTCCCAACGATAGATGAGCTGGGAACTGCGGGTCTTATTGATACTGCAAATGTCGATTCAACTATTTTTGGAACAGGTAAATTTTATAAGGAACAAGAGGAAAAAAAGGAAAATATATACTCTGATATTGATGAAATGCTAAGCAGCACTCTTAAAAATGATAGTG
>CACPJJ010000036.1 GCA_902634305.1 uncultured Pelagibacteraceae bacterium
TTACATTAGCAGCAGCTTTTGATGAAAAGATTATTGAACCACAAACGGAATTTGTTGATTTACCAAAATCTTTAACTTGTGCGGGATTTCCAATAAGAGAATATGACGATAAGATACCTTCAAATTTGACAGCTGAACAAATTTTGGTTCGATCAGGAAACATAGGTTCAGTCAGAATCGGTCAAAAAGTGGGAGAAGAAAAATTTAAATTATTCTTATCAAAAATTGGTGTCTTAGATGAGATTAATTTTGACATTGAAGAAGTTGGAAAACCAATTAAATTTAATTGGGGAAAATGTCCACTTGCAACCGCCTCTTTTGGTCATGGTATTACAACAACGCTACTTCAGTTAGCTAAAGCTTATGCAATAATTACTAATGGTGGTTATAAAATTAATCCAACTACAATTATAAAAACTAGAAATTTAAATGATAAAAAAAAAATTTTAAATGATGGAGTATCTAAAAAAATTTTGCCTATTTTGAGGAAGATTGTAACAACAAAAGAAGGGACCGCTTCTTTGGCAAATGTCAATGGATATGAAATTGGGGGAAAAACTGGCACTGCTCAAAAAAGTATAGCTGGAAATTATTCAAAAAAAAAAATAAACACCTTTGTATCTATATTTCCTACATCTAATCCAAAATTTGTATTAGCGGTAATGTTGGATGAGCCAAAAACAAATAAAGATTATATTTACCATTATAGGGATGGTTCAAATATTAAATATAAAGGCACTCCATTTAATACTTCTGGCTGGACTACAGTTGAGGTAACAGGTCAAATTATGGAAAATATTGGACCTATTTTAGCCACAAAATATTAAGATTTTAAATTTATCAAATGTACATTGGAAAATTATTCAAGAATTTACCTAAAAAATATTATTTACACAAATTTAATAATTTAAGTTTAGATAGCAGAAAATGTAAACAAGGTGATATTTTTTTTTCAATAAGAGGGGTAAAAAAAAATGGAAATAAATTTATTAATAGTGCGATTAAAAATGGCGCAAAAACAATTGTATCTGATTTAAATTTTCAAGGAAAAAAAGAAAATATTTTATTTATAAATAATAAAAATGTTAGGAAACTAGTTCCAGAAATTGCTTTAAAATATTACAAAGATATTCCGGCTAACTTAGTTGCTGTTACAGGAACAAATGGTAAGTCTTCAATAGCAAATTTCTATTTTCAAATACTTAATAATAAAAAATTAAAGGTTGCTGCAATTGGAACTCTTGGTATAAAAACCAATAAAAATAATAAGTTAACGAATAACACAACATTAGACTCTATCACTATTCACAAAACGCTCTCACAATTAAAAAGAAAAAAAATAAAAAATATTATTTTAGAAGCATCAAGCCATGGTCTTAAACAATATAGATTAAATGGACTAAGATTTGATACAACAATTTTTACAAATTTATCTCGTGATCATTTAGATTATCATAAAACTTATAAAGATTATTTAAATTCAAAATTAATATTGTTCAATAAACTTACAAAAAAAGGTGCAAATATAATATATGATAATGATATTTCTCAATCGAAAATACTTAAAAAAATCTGTATACAGAAAAATCTAAAATCACTAACTATTGGAAAAAAAAATTCTAATTTATTAATAAAGAAACATGAGTATCTAGGAAATTTACAAAAAATTGAAATTGAATTTAATAAACAAAAATACTCATTTACCACAAATTTAATTGGAAAAATTCAAGTTAGAAACCTTCTATTTGCAGCTTTAGCAGCAAGTAAAAGTAAAATTAAATTTAGCAAAATAATTGAGTTAATGAGCGAAATAAAGGCTGTTGAAGGAAGATTAGAGAATATTGGTAATATCAAAAATAACTCAAAAGTGATTCTAGACTATGCACACACGCCCGATGCATTAAAGCATACTTTGGAAAGTATAAAAGAACAGTTCAGTCACAGTTCTATAAGAATTGTTTTTGGATGTGGAGGAGATAGAGACAAAAATAAAAGATCTATCATGGGCAAAATTGCAAATAATTATTGTGATAAGATATTTTTAACAGATGATAACCCGAGATATGAAAATCCAAAAAAAATAAGAAATCAAATAAAAAAAAAAATATCTAGATCAAAATTAGTTGAAATTGAATCGAGAGAAAAAGCAATTAACGCTGCAATAGAAAGTTTAAAATCTGGAGATATATTGCTAGTTGCAGGCAAAGGTCATGAAATCTATCAAGAATATGAAGGAAAAAAAAAATTTTTTTCAGATAAAAAATGTATTTTAAAAGGAATTAACTCAAAGAACAAAAATTTATTTAAAAATTGGAAAGCAAACATCTTGCATGAACAATGCAATTTAAACTTGGTAAGTAAAAATTTGAAAATTAACAAGGCATCAATAAATTCAAAAAATATTAAAAAAAATGATATTTTTTTTGCAATTAAAGGCCCTAAAAATGATGGTAATAATTATGTAGATGAAGCAATTAAAAAAGGTGCTTCTTTAGCAATAGTAAATAAATTTGGAAAATTAAATAAATTAAAAAAAATTAAAACAAATAATACACTTAGAGTTTTAATTAACGCATCTAAAGATGTGAGAAAAATTTCAAATGCAAAATTTATTTCAATTACTGGCAGCTCAGGAAAAACGTCTTTAAAAGATTTATTAGCATTCTGTTTAAATAAATTGGCGCCAACTACAAAATCAAATAATTCCTTTAATAACAAATATGGCGTTCCACTAAGTTTATTTAATGTAAGAAAAAATGATAAATTTGCAGTTCTTGAAGCCGGAATGGATAAAGCGGGTGAAATTGATTATTTGACAAAAATAATAAGACCAGATTTTGGGATAATTACAAATATATCATATGCTCACATTAAAAATTTTAATAGCCTTGAAGGAATTGCAAAGGCAAAATCTGAGATCATTAATAATATAACCGAAGGTGGAAAAGTTGTACTTAATCAAGATGATGATTATTTTCATTTTATAAAAAAAATTGCA
>CACPJJ010000037.1 GCA_902634305.1 uncultured Pelagibacteraceae bacterium
GTCAATTTCAATTTAAAATTTTACAAGTGCAGATTTTATTTTTTTTAAAGAATGTAAATAAACTTATTGCATTAACTATAGATAGGTTTTAATTGGGTTTCTTCCATGAAAAATATTTTAAACAAAAAACAAGACAACTTTTCATTAAAAAAATTAGAATGGAAAAAAATCCAACTCGATATGAGAGAAAAATTGGGAAGTGATATATATGAATCCTGGTTAAAAAAAATTGATTTTATTGAAGAATTTAACAATTATATATTAATTTCAGTATCAACAAGATTCATTAGAGATTGGATTACATCAAGATATTTAGATCAAATTTTGCAAATTGTTAAAATTCATAAGAAAGAAATTAATAGAATAGAATTTGTAATTAATGAACAAAGAAAAGAAATAATTGATGTAAAAAACAAAATAGACGAAAAAAATGATATCAAAAATGTTTCATTTATTAAAGATTCATTATTTCAGTATAATAGGATTGACCCAAACAAAAATTTTGAAAATTTTATAATTGGTCAAAGTAACAAATTAGCTTTTGAGGCATCAAAAAAAGTTTCAGAAGAAATTTCTCACTATAATCCTTTATATCTTTATGGTGGAGTGGGTATGGGTAAAACGCATCTACTAAATGCAATTGGTTTAAAACTTAAACCTCAACAAAAAGTAATGTTTATATCTGCAGAAAGATTTATGTACCACTTTGTGAAATCAATTAAATCTAATGAAATGGTAAAATTTAAGGATTATTTTAGAAATACAGACGTCTTATTAATAGATGATATTCAATTTATGAATGGCAAAGAAGCTATGCAGGAAGAATTTTTTCATACTTTTAATGCACTTATTGATAAAGGTTCACAAATAATCGTTTCATCCGATAGAGCGCCAAATAAATTATCTCGAATTCAAGAAAGAATTAAATCTAGATTTGCTGGAGGTTTAGTTGTTGATATTCAAAATCCAGATTACGAACTAAGATATAAAATTGTTAAAGCCAAGCTAGACGATTTTAAATTAAATAATTCAATTTCATTAAATCTTCCAGAGGAAATTCAAAAATTTATAAGTTCAGAAATTAGTACAAGCGTTAGAGAATTAGTTGGTGCATTAAATAGAATAATTTCTTTTTCAAGAATATATAATAAATTACCTTCTTTGGCCGAAACAAAAACAATTTTAAAAGATCTATTAAATTTATCAGAAAATAAGGTAACTATTGATTTAATACAAACCATTGTTTGTCAATTTTTTAAAATAAGTAAAAATGAAATGTTATCAGCAAGGAGATCAAGATATTTAGTTAGACCAAGACAAACAGCAATATATTTAGCTAAGCTTCTTACCTCAAAATCTTTGCCTGAAATTGGAAGATCGTTCTCAAATAGAGACCATACAACAGTTATTCACTCTGTTAAAACAATTGAAAGATTAAGACAGGAAGACAAAGAATTGAATTCTAATATTGATAATTTAAAGAATAAAATTCTATATAACAAAGCAAATGAAATTTAGTTTAAATCAACAAGATCTTCAAAAATCATTAAATTATTGTCAAGGTATTATTGAAAAAAGAAGCACTTTGCAAATATTATCAAATGTATTACTCGATGCTTCTAATTCAGCATTAACTATAACAGCTACTGACTTAGATCTAATCTTTATCCATAAAATATTAAATGTAGAAATACTAGAAGAAGGTAAAACAACAACTTCCTCATCTATTATGTATGATATTGTAAGAAAGTTTTCTTCTGGAAAAAAAATTAATTTTTCAAACGTTGAGGGGAATAAAATTCATCTAGAGTCAGATAAATCGAATTTCAACTTAAATTGTATAAGTGCATCAGAATTTCCTTTAACCGATGAAAATTTTGATAAAAATGAATTTTCTATTAATTCAAAAAAATTACTTAAATTGTTAAATAAGTGTAAATTTTCAGTTTCAAATGATGAAACAAGACATTATTTAAGTGGCATTTTTTTTCATCAAACACAAAATGAAGATAAATATTTTTTGACAGCAGCTGCAACAGATAGTCATAGAATGTCTATTTCTAAAGCAAGATTAAATGAAAAAATGGATTTTGAACCAATAATTCTTCCTAAAAAAACAGTTTTTCAACTCTGCTCTTTACTTGAAGATTATGAAGGGGATGTAAAAATTTCTAATATAAAGTCAAAAATAAAATTTGAATTAAATAATAGTATTTTAATTTCAAAATTAATTGATGGAAAATTTCCAAATTATGTTCAAGTTATACCTAAAGAAAATCAAAAAAAATTACAAGTTGACTTAAAAACTTTTCTAGATTCTGTCGATAGAGTTGCCTCGGTTTCTCTGGATAAGAAAGATGGAGTGAAGTTTGGATTAAAAGAAAATATTCTAAATCTTTCAGTTAATAATACAAATAGTGGAGATGGAGAAGAAAGTTTAAGTGTTAAATTTGACTATGATTTAGATATAAGCTTTAATTCAAGATATTTAATTGACGTAGCTTCCCAATTAGATGGAGATAGTATAGAGATTTATTTTAAAGATAGTGGTTCGCCAGCATTAATTAAAGATCCAGGAGATTTTGATAGTATTTTTGTTGTAATGCCAATGAAAGGTTAGTTAATTTTATCTACCTCTTCGTAAATATTTTTTTGAAGTAACTTAATGAATTCATCCGGATCCATACCAGGGTTAATAGGATCTAAAATAGAAACTGTTAATGTTTTATTAGAACTTAATCTCCCATTTTTTGGCCATATACTTCCAGAATTAAGTGCCACAGGTTGGCAGAAAATATTTAATTCTTCATAAATTCTTTTAACACCTTTTTTAAATGGTGATCTATCTAATACATCTAAACGAGTAGCTTGAGGAAAGATGATTATCGGTCTATTTGAATTATTAACATGCTTTTTTATTTGATCTGAAAAACCTAAATTTTCTTTTGTAATTTTATTTCTCTCGAT
>CACPJJ010000038.1 GCA_902634305.1 uncultured Pelagibacteraceae bacterium
AATACAAAAACTACTACATCGAATTATGATAAAGCTGTAGAATTAATTAAGTTTGCAAAAAAATATGAAAAAAAAGGTAAAATTGATAAAGCAAATAAAAGATATGAAAAAGCTCTCAAATTATTATTAAAATCTAATAAAAAAAAACCAAATAATGCTGATATTTTAAATTACTTGGGATTTACGACCAGAAAACTTGGAGATTTTAAAAAAGGTGAAAAGTATTATCTTGAAGGTTTGGCCATCGAACCAGGTCATATAGGTATTAATGAATATCTGGGCGAGCTATATGTTGCTACTAATAGAGTGGACCTTGCAAAAGAAAGATTAACAATCTTAAAAGACTGTAATTGTGAAGAATATAATGAGTTGAAAGAAATTATTGATGGTACAAAAAAATCTAAATATTAATTAATAGATGAATTTTCATGCATATTGTTGAAGCTTTTGGAAGAATTTTTATTTCCTCACTTTTTATCTTCGAAGCACTTAAAAAATTCTCGTTAAAAGAGGAGACTATTTTTTATATGGAGGATTATGGTGTCCCTGAAATCTTATTTTATCCAGCTTTATTATTTGAAATGATTTTTCCAATCCTGCTAATTATAGGCTACAAAACTAAAATTTCTGCATTTGCCATGTTTATATTTACTATTGTAGTTACAATAATCTTTCATAGTGACTTTGGTGATCAGATACAACTAATGGCATTTTTAAAAAACCTAGCAATAGCTGGAGGATTTTTAATAATATCTACTAACGAACCTAAAGTTTGTACTTTGGATTATTATTTAAAGAATAAATAGATTTGAATTATTTAAATTTTTTAATATTATAATTATAAATTGATTGAACAAGCAATAATATTAACCCAAATTATATTTATCGATATAATCTTAGCAGCTGATAATGCTATAATTATTGGTTTAATTGCAGCCAACTTTGTTCCAAAAAATCGAAAAAAAATAATATATTGGGGTGTAGCAGGAGCTCTTATATTTAAAATCATATTTGCGTTATTCGCTACATATTTATTTAAATTTTATTTTATAAAAATTCTTGGAGGTTTGCTTTTAATATGGATAGTTAACGATCTTAGAAAAGATTTATTTGAAATAAAAAAAATTAAGTCTCCTACAAAGAAATCTAAGGAACCTTCCTTTATTGAAAGTGTTTACAAAGTTTTGCTTGCAGATATAACTATTAGTTTTGATAACGTAATAGGTGTTGTGGGTGCAGCGAAGGGATATTTTGAATTTATGATATTTGGTCTTGTTTTATCTGTTGTATTAACAGGTGCATTGGCAACATATCTAGCAAATTATATACAAAAACATATTTGGATAGCCTATATTGGCCTTGGCTTTATTTTGTTAATTGCAATACAATTAATAATTGGTGGTCTTGCTGATTTTGGAATACTAGAAATAAATAAAAATTTTTTAAAATACTTTTAATAAGAATGTTTTTTTCTGGGATATTTTTTGTTTAATACGTCTTTTCGAAATCTCTTAACAGCTAGTTGAATATCTTTTTTAATATCTCCAAATTTTTTAACAAACTTTATTTTTGTTTCATTTAATCCAATTAAATCATCTAAAACTAAAACCTGTCCATCACAGTGATATGATGAGCCGATGCCAATAGTTGGAATTTTCAATATATTTGTAATTTCTTTTGAAAGTGTTTTTTCTACACATTCTAAAACAATAGAAAATACTCCTATATTTTGCAACATCTTAGCGTCATTTAACATTTTTTTTTTCTGTCTAGGATTTTTACCTTTGGATTTAAATTTTCCTTTTTCTTTTTGAGGTAAAATTCCCAAATGTCCCATAACAGGAATTTTATTCTTTATTAAATGCTCTATAATTCTTGAGATTGATAAACCTCCCTCAAGTTTAACACCATCACATTTAGTTTTTTTCATAATTATTTTTGCATTTTTTAGAGCCATTCTTTTATTTGTGTATGTTCTGTATGGCATATCGACAATCATTAAACTATTTTTGATTCCCAATCTGGCACTTTTAGCATGATCTATCATTTTATTTAAAGTTACTTCTCTTGTAGAGTTATAATTATAAAGAACTGAGCCTAAAGAATCACCTACTAATATTATATCTGAATATGGATCAATGGCTTCAGCAAAATTTTTTGAATATGCTGTTAAACATATAATCTTAGATTTATTTTTTTTATTTAATATTTTTTTTATTTTAGAAATCATTCTAGTTCAATAGTACTTGGTGGTTTTGATGTTATGTCATAAACTACTCTATTTATACCCTCTACATTATTAATTATTTTGTTTGTTACAGTTTGCATAAATTTTTTATTAAAATTATAAAAATCAGCAGTCATACCATCTTCTGATGTAATTGCTCTAAGCAAACATATATATTCGTAAGTTCTGTTATCTCCCATAACTCCAACAGTTTTAACTGGCAATAAAGCTGCGTAGGCTTGCCAAATTTTATTGTATAAATTATGTTTTTTTAATTCTTCAATATAAATAAAATCAGCTTCCTGAAGAATTTTTATTTTTTTATTTGTTATAACGCCTGGAATTCTTATGGCAAGTCCAGGTCCAGGAAATGGGTGTCTTAAAACAATTTCTTTTTTTAATTTTAACTCTAAGCCTAATTTTCTAACTTCATCTTTAAATAAATATTTTAATGGCTCTACTAGTTTAAGTTTCATTTTTTTTGGTAAACCTCCAACATTG
>CACPJJ010000039.1 GCA_902634305.1 uncultured Pelagibacteraceae bacterium
TTTCTTTATTAATTTTTGCATTAATTAGAAGTCCAATAATTATTTCTCAATCTGGAATAGGAAGTGCAATAATGCTTACAGCTCCATTAATTTTAACAACTTATGCATTAACATTTATAGCAATGGCAGGAAGAGGTGGGGTTGATTTATCCATTGGTCCGTTTATGGGTTTTATAAATGTAAGTAGTATTCAATTGTATGCCGCAGGTTTTTTACAGACACCTATTGGATGGTTTGTTTATGCGATTGCAATGGGTTTAATTTGGCAACTGTTTTATGCTTTGATTGTTTGTTTTGTAAGAGTATCTCCAATTATTGTTTCGCTAGCAGGATATTTAGCTTTTGCTGGAATAAATATTGTAATTTTGCCAAGACCAGGGGGAATAGCGCCTGATTGGCTTATTCCTTGGGGAGAAGGTTTTACAATTTTTAATGAAATATTCCTTCTAATGATTTTAGCAACAATATTGTTTTACATAATTACTCATACTGCATTCTGGGGTCATCTAAAATTAATGGGTGCAGATGAGAGAGCTGCTTTTACAAGTGGAGTTAAAATTAATCTAGTAAGAATAGTTGCTCATATGATAGCGGGAATTTTTGCAGCTTTATCTGCAATATGTTTTACTGCTCTTGTTGGTTCTGGAGATCCTTTGCAAGGAACCAAATATACATTGTTAGGTATAACGGCTCTAGTTTTAGGAGGAGCAAGTCTTGCTGGAGGTCGTGGAGGTGCCTTTGGTGCAATTTTAGGTGCCTTAAATTTATATCTTATAAATTATATCTTGGTTACTTTTAAATTTGAAAGACTTCAAAGCTTTGTATCTGATTTATCTTATGGAGCAGTTTTAGTTATTGCTTTGTTAGTTAGTTTAATTCTTCCTTACGTTACAAGGGTAACAAGGGGCTTGTCTGTAATGGTCTTTTTTATTCTTATGGCATTTGCTGGATTATTCGTTGTAATTCATCAAGTTTATGACCAACCAATAGTTGTTGAAAAAGTAGTTGAGGAACAAAAGGATGAAGACAGAAGAGGAAAAAAAATAAGAAAAGTTGATGCAACAGGAAATATAATTGTTGAAGAAGGAGAAGAAGGAACAACGACCGGCACAGGTACAGCAAAAGGTGGATCTCTTGCGGGACATGGTGTAGTTCAATTTACAGAAACACCAGGGACAATTGTTTTTTATGTAATTCTAGGAATAGCTGGTGTTGCTTTGTTACTTTATTTATTAGCTGTTCATAGGAGTCCTTCAACAATCACTTTTGCAGTTGTTGTTGTTATAATAGTTGCAGGTTTAATATTTGATCCAGAAGATAAAGAAAAAGACTTATTAAAAGAAACAGAATTAATAACTTTACAATCTAATCAGTCAAGTAGTATTGAAACTTCTGCACCTCAATATTTTAGTTTAGAAAAAATAAATTATTTAACTAATATTTCGGATGGTGTTCTTATTTCTGGAACTACATACAGTATAGTTTATTTAGCTGGAGTGGTATTGCTTGCTTCACTTTTAGTCATTACAATGCTGCCCCAATTTAATGCCAGAACAAAATCTACTGCAATGCTTTTTTTCCTAGCAGCATTATCTTTAATTGTATTGAAAGGGGTATCTTATAACAATTTAGTAGAAAGTTCAGATAGTAGCTTTTTTGGTATTCAAGGATATGGTGTAATATTAGTAGTTCTACTCTTGTTTGTTATTACAGCTCCATTTGCTCATTCAAGAATAAAAAATCTAACTAATGTTTATATATTTGGTTTTGGTGTACTAGCAATAATTTCTACATATTTTATAGGAGGAAATACTTTTATCCCAAGTGATACAACAATTTATCAACCAAGAATTATAAGTGAGTTAAATATTGGTGATTTATCTCAAATTAAATACGAAGCTACAAAAAGATTTTTCTATGAGACAGTAAATTCAGGCTATTCACAAGTAGCGTTTAGTATTTTGGCAGTTTTTTTAGTACAATATTTTTTATTTTTAAACATGGGACAAAAAGCTAGTTACAAAAGATTTGCTCCATATATGTACATTGTTATCTTCGCAAGTCTATTATGGTCAGGAATATTTTATTCTGTAGGCTACTCGTTTTACAAAATTATAGCCGTATTTATAATTGGGATACCACTTACTCCTTTAGTATGGCAATTCATGACAATATACAGAGAGAAAATAGCTAGAGACAATAAATTAAGCCAATGGGAAGAGGTAAAATAATATGAAAAGATCTGCTTTTCTTTTTTTTAAAGGACTAGGTTTATTATTTGCAGTCTTGTGTGGTATTGGTACTGCTGTTCTTGGTTGGTTTGATGGAGCCGATTGGATGAATATTGTTGCGTACTCTTTAGCAGTAACGGGGTTAATACTTTGGGGATGGTACCATTTTTCAGTAAGATGGATTAACGAAGAATTAAAACAAAATATATTTACTAAAATGCCCAAAGAAGAAGAAAAAGGGCAAGACAGTGAGGACGAGGAAAACTTCTTTTTTAAGAATATTAGAGAGCATAAATGGAAAACTATTGCTTTCCTTGGTGTAATTTTAATATTTATATTTGTATCTTTTATTGCAGAAAATTTCTTTTCTGGAAGAAC
>CACPJJ010000040.1 GCA_902634305.1 uncultured Pelagibacteraceae bacterium
TTAAATATGTATATAGAAAATAATACGATAAAAAATTATATTTCTTTTTGGTTAGCATCTATGTTTTTCATTATTTCTATTATGATCGTAGTAGGTGGACTAACCAGACTTACCGATTCAGGTTTGTCAATTACAGAATGGCAACTTTTTTCTGGATTTCTCCCACCCTTGAATAATTCTGATTGGAATAACTATTTTGATTTATATAAAAAAATTCCTGAATTCAAGGAACAAAATTATTCTATGTCTTTAGATGAATTTAAAGTGATTTTTTGGTGGGAATGGGCACATAGATTTCTAGGAAGAATTATAGGTATTTCTTTCTTATTACCATTAATATTTTTTACAATAAAACTTGGGTTTAAAAAATTAAGCAACTTATATTTTATCTTTTTTTTAATATGTTTTCAGGGTTTAATTGGTTGGTACATGGTATCAAGTGGCCTAGTGGACAGAGTTGACGTTAGTCACTTTCGTTTATCAGTACATTTAATAATTGCTTTTTTAATAATATCTCTAATATTATGGAATTATTTTACTTTAAGATTAAAAATAAATATTAATAATAAATTAAAATATTTTTTACCACTAACTTTTCTATTTATTATATTTTGTCAAATTGTAATAGGCGCTTTTGTATCTGGTATGGACGCAGGTCAAATATATAATTCTTGGCCTTTAATGGGTTCAACTTACTTTCCAGATGACAATAATTTTAAAAATATTTTTAAATTATCTGCATTTAGCGATCCATCGCTTGTCCAATTTATGCATAGAAATTTAGCATATCTAATACTGATATTTTATTTATTTTTGTTAATTAAAATTTATAGAGAAAAACTAAAAAATCTTTATTCAGCAATTAATATTGTTGGTTTGTTTTTAATTATTCAAATTTTTTTAGGAATATTAACATTAATTTATGGTGCACAGATATATGTTGCATCTATGCACCAAATAAGTTCAATATTATTAGTTAGCTCTTCAGTTTACTTTTTATACTTAAATTCTAACCAACCGCTTTCAAATTAGGCTTTCCTGATTGATTTAAAGCTTGATCTAAATCCGCAATAATATCATCAGGATGCTCAATACCAATAGATAATCTCACGTAACCAGGTGTTACTCCAGCTGCTAATAGCTCTTCTTCTGTTAATTGACTATGTGTTGTTGTAGCTGGATGTATTGCTAAACTTCTAGCGTCGCCAATATTTGCTACATGGTAAAACATTTTTAGTGATTCAATAAATTTTTTACCTGCTTCAACGCCTCCTTTAACTTCAATACCTACCAAGGCACCATTTCCACCTTTAAAGTATTTTTTTGATCTAGCCGCTATCTCACCCTCATGAAGGGTAGGATAAATTACTCTATCGACATTTTTATGTTTTTTTAGAAAATCAACAGCTTTTTCTGCATTTGAACAATGTTGTTTCATTCTTAATGGTGCAGTTTCTAAACCTTGTATAATGCCCCATGCATTGTCCGGTGCTAATGGCGCACCTAAGTCTCTTAAAAGGCATACTCTAGCTCTAACAGCAAAAGATACGTTTGCTCCAGTTAGCTGAGGCACAACTTCCCCCCATTTGGCCCCACCATAACTCATGTCTGGTTCGTTAAACAGTGGTTGTCTTTTAGGATCTGCTGTCCAGTCAAAATTTCCACCATCAACTAAACAACCGCCTATTACAGTACCATGTCCACCAATAAATTTAGTTAAAGAATGAACAACAACTGCAGCTCCATGTTCTAGTGGTTTACAAATAACTGGCGATGCCGTGTTATCCATTATCAATGGTATATTATGCTTTCTACCAATATCTGAAACTTCTTTTATTGGAAATACTCTAAGATATGGATTTGGTAATGTTTCTGCATAAAAACATCTTGTTTTTTCATCTATAAGTTTTTCAAAATTTTTGGGATCGGATGGATCTGCATATCTACATTCGATACCTAATTTTTTTAATGTATGTGTGAATAAGTTAACAGTTCCACCATATAGATCTGTAGAGCTAATAAAATTATCTCCAGATTGACATACATTCATAATAGCAAATGTTGATGCAGCTTGACCTGATCCAACAGTTAATGCAGCCAAACCACCTTCAAGTGCCGCAACTCTTTTTTCTAAAACATCGTTAGTTGGATTCATTATTCGTGTATAAATATTTCCAAACTCTTTTAGTGCAAATAAATTTGCAGCATGTCCCGTATCATTAAATTGATATGAAGTTGTTCTATATATTGGCACTGCTACAGCTGTTGTGGCTGGGTCACTTCTATAATCTCCACCATGCAATGCAA
>CACPJJ010000041.1 GCA_902634305.1 uncultured Pelagibacteraceae bacterium
TTACAGGAAAAAATATTTTAAGTTCTAGTGTAGGTAATAGTAAGATGCAGGAAATAGCTTCTGCAATTCAAGTAGGAGCAAAAGCTTATTTAAATAGACAATACAAAACAATTGCGATCGTTGGTGTTGTTGTACTAATAATAATTAGTTTTTCATTTAGTATTTTAGTTGGATTAGGCTATTTAATTGGCGCTGCATTATCTGGAATTGCTGGTTATGTTGGGATGCTTGTATCAGTTCAAGCAAATGTTAGAACTGCAGAGGCATCAAGAAAAGGTTTGTCTCAAGGACTTTCAATTGCATTTAAATCTGGTGCTGTAACAGGAATGTTGGTTGCAGGTTTGGCACTTTTATCAATTGCAGTATATTACTACTTGTTATTATCCTATGGTGTTGAAGAAAGAGAAATTGTGAATGCTTTGGTAGCATTAGGCTTTGGTGCTTCACTAATCTCAATATTTGCAAGACTTGGTGGCGGTATTTTTACGAAAGGTGCTGATGTTGGTGCAGATTTAGTTGGAAAAGTAGAGGCTGGAATTCCAGAAGATGACCCAAGAAATCCAGCTGTTATAGCAGATAACGTAGGAGATAATGTAGGAGATTGCGCTGGTATGGCGGCTGATTTATTTGAAACTTATGCTGTAACAATAGTTGCTACCATGGTTTTATCCTCAATATTTTTTCATGGCGATCTTAATATGATGGTTTATCCATTATCAATCGGTGGTGCCTGTATATTAACATCAATTATCGGTACTTTTTTTGTTAAGTTGGGTAAATCAAAAAATATTATGGCTGCTTTATATAAAGGTTTTATTGTTACAGCTATAACATCATTAATAATTTTATATCCAATTACAGATTATGTTTTAGGATTAGAAAATACTTACACAATTTCTAACAAATCTTTTACTGGAATGAGTTTGTACATTTGTGGAATAATAGGATTAGTTATAACTGGTTTACTGATATGGGTTACAGAATATTATACTGGAACAAATTATAGGCCTGTTAAAAGTGTTGCATCATCATCTACTACAGGCCATGGTACAAATGTAATTCAAGGTTTGGCAGTTTCAATGGAGGCTACAGCAATACCAGCATTAATTATTGTTGGTGGAATATTATTAACAAATTATATAGCTGGACTTTTTGGTATAGCAATTGCAGTAACAACAATGCTTGCTTTAGCAGGGATGGTAGTCGCTCTAGATGCTTATGGCCCAGTTACTGATAACGCTGGTGGAATTGCAGAAATGTCTAATTTACCAAAAAATGTTAGAAAAACTACAGATGCTCTAGATGCGGTTGGTAATACAACAAAAGCTGTAACTAAAGGATACGCAATTGGATCCGCTGGTTTAGGAGCGCTTGTTTTGTTTGCAGCATATACAGAAGATATTAAACATTTTTCAAAAGTATCCGGATCAAAATTAGAAGGAATTGTTGTAACTTTTGATTTATCAAATCCTTTCGTTGTAGTTGGATTATTAGTTGGAGGCATGCTTCCTTATTTATTTGGATCAATGGGCATGCAAGCTGTAGGGAGAGCTGGAGGTGCTGTTGTTGTAGAGGTTAGAAGACAATTTAAAAAAATACCAGGAATTATGAAGAGAAAATCTAAACCAGATTATGGAAAATTAGTTGATTTATTAACTAAAGCAGCAATAAAGGAAATGATAGTACCTTCATTATTGCCTGTTTTATCACCAATTGTTTTGTATTTATTTATTTTACCTATAGGTGGTCAAGTTGCAGCCTTATCATCAGTTGGTGCAATGCTATTGGGTGTAATTATTACAGGATTATTTGTAGCTATTTCAATGACAGCTGGTGGTGGTGCTTGGGATAATGCAAAAAAATATATCGAAGATGGAAACTTTGGTGGTAAAGGTTCAGAAGCTCATAAAGCTGCTGTAACAGGAGATACAGTTGGTGATCCATACAAAGACACAGCCGGACCAGCAGTTAACCCAATGATAAAAATTACAAATATTGTTGCGTTATTACTCCTAGCTGTAATTGCAGGCTAATTTCTAATCTGAAGCTCTTTTTCTTTTAGAAGGAGCATTTATTTTTTCTCTTAGACTTGTAAGGACCCCGTATATATATGAATCCTTTTCATAGTTCTTTTCAGTAGTATTTTTTGAAAATTCATATTTATTCATATTATTTAAATCATAAATTTTCTTTGAACTTAGTATTCCTTTATTATTTAATTCTAATACTACAACATTGTTTTTAATAATTTTTTGATTACCTAGTTTAAATATT
>CACPJJ010000042.1 GCA_902634305.1 uncultured Pelagibacteraceae bacterium
CCTTTGCCTTTTCACCACCAGCAGGTTTTTTTACATAATAGAAATATGGGCTATCAGGTTTAGATTCTGGAACCAATCTTACTTTTACATGTGTTTTTTTTGCCATATCAACCTAATCTTTTTATTTCTTTAACTAAATTTGAAATTTTTTCAAGTTTAGTTTTTAATTTATTTTTTGGTGTGTTTATAGTTCTATTGGAAGTTTCGTCAAGATTAAAAGATCTTTCATTTATTAAAAATTTCTTAACTCCGTTAATTGTTAAACCTTTTTCTTTCAGTAAATACCTTATTTTTTTTATAATTTTTATAGTTTTTTGATCATAATATCTTCTTTTGCCCGCAAAAATCTTTGGTTTAATTTCTTTGAACTCTTTTTCCCAAAATCTAATAGTATGTGTATTTAATTTACCTGTTTTGGGATTTATAAGATTAAGGTCTTGTGCAACTTCACCTATAGATTTATATGCATCATCAAATTTTTGTTTAATTTCTTTCATTAATTAATTTCTTTAATTCCTTTGATGGCTTAAATAAAATAACCTTTCTCTCTGAAATAATTTTTTTTTCATTAGTCTTTGGATTTCTGCCAATTCTACTTTTTTTAAATCTTACATGAAAAGTTCCAAATTTTGCAATTTTTACCTTATTATTTTTTTTTAAATTATGAAAAATAATTTCGAAAAAATCTTCTAAAAGGTTTTCAGAAATTTTTTTTGAATAACCAATTTGCATATATATAGAATTAACAATATCTTTTTTTGTGAGGTTAATTCTCATGTATCAGTTTATACTATTTTTTATTTTATCTATTAAGTTATTTTTAACGATTCTTTCACATACGGATAGTGAATTCGAAAATCCAATATAATCTGTTCCACCATGACTTTTAATAACTGGGGAATCTAAGCCTAACAAAATCGCACCATTATAAAGTCTTGGATCTAATTTTTTTTTGAACTTTTTTAAACTATTTGCTGAAATTAATGATCCTAGTATTCCAAATAATGAACTTTTCATTGCAATTTTTAATTCGCTGGTTATAAAATTTGCTGTACCCTCAGCAGTTTTTAAAGCTACATTGCCTGTGAAACCATCAGCAACCACTACATTTACATCACCGTTCATTATATTACTTCCTTCGATAAATCCCTTAAATTCAAAATCCTCATTGCTTATTTGATTTAATTTTTGATATGTTTCTTTGATAACCTCATTGCCTTTAATTTCTTCTGAACCAATATTTAATAAAGCAACTTTGGCTTTTTCTTCTGGGAACAAAGATTGAAATAATGACGAACCCATAATTGCAAAGTCTATTAAATTTTTATCGTTACATTCAATGTTTGCACCTAGATCTAAAACAACACTCATACCTTTTTTACTTGGCCATAATCCTGACAAGGCAGGCTTATCAATATTTTCAATCATTTTTAAATTTAATTTGGCAATTACTAATAGAGCACCCGTATTGCCAGCTGAAATTACTATATCTGAAGATTTATCTTTTACACTTTCAATAGCTAACCACATGCTTGTATCTTTTCCTCTTTTTGCAGCAGCAAATGCGCTATCTTCACCTTTTATTTTCTTTTCAGTATGAATAATTTCTACATTATTTTTATCTATTGTTTTTTTTTCAATTATAGGTTCAATAATATTTTTATTTCCAAATATTTTATAAAATACATTTTTACTTTTTTTGTTGTGAAGCTCAATTCCATCAATAATTTTTAATGGTGCATTATCACCACCCATTGCATCTACTGCAATTGAAATCATTTTTTTCATTAAAAATTATTCTTTAGGGTCTAAAACTTGTCGCCCTTTATAATAACCTGTTTTAAGATCTATATGGTGGGATAAGCGGTATTCGCCTGATTTTTTATCCTCAATAATATTCTTTGATGAGAACTTAATGTGAGACCTTCTCTTCCCTGCTCTAGATCTTGTTGTTTTACGTTTTGGTACAGCCATAATTAGAATTTAAGACTTATTACATCTTTTGTAAAATAATTAAAAGAGTTTTTTGATAAATAATCTAAGTATTTATCAAAATAATTTACAAAAAATGAAGGATTTTTGTTAACCTCAATAAAATCGGAAAATAATTTAGTTTTTGAAGTTAAATCAAGTTTTTCCCATAATTCAACTTTATCAATTATTGAATACATAACATTTACATATTCTTTCATTTTTTTGTTTATTGATGCATCTCCATAACCAATTTCTCTAATACTAAGTTCTAATTGTTTAAATATAAAATCATAAAGAT
>CACPJJ010000043.1 GCA_902634305.1 uncultured Pelagibacteraceae bacterium
AAAATGACTAAAAATAACTTAAAAGTGGTGAAATCCACTAAAGATAAGGAATTGGAAAACAAAGAAAAAAATAAAGCTCTAGAAGCAGCAATTAGCCAAATTACAGATAACTTTGGAAAAGGTTCTGTAATGAAGTTGGGCCAACAAAAAGCTATGGATGTAGAGTCTGTTTCAACAGGATCTCTAAGTTTAGACCTTGCGCTTGGTATTGGAGGATTGCCAAAAGGAAGAATTGTTGAAATTTATGGGCCAGAGTCATCTGGAAAAACAACACTAGCTTTACAAGTTATAGCTGAAGCACAGAAAGCTGGTGGTATTTGTGGATTTGTTGATGCAGAGCATGCATTAGATCCAGTTTATGCAAAAAAATTAGGCGTTAATACTGAAGAATTATTAATTTCTCAACCAGATACTGGTGAACAAGCTTTAGAAATTACTGATACTTTAATTAAATCAGGATCAATGTCAGTTATTGTGGTTGATTCTGTTGCAGCATTAACACCAAGAGCTGAAATTGAAGGAGAGATGGGAGATCATCATGTAGGCCTTCAATCAAGATTAATGAGTCAGGCATTAAGGAAATTAACTGGATCTGTTTCTCGAACAAATACAATGGTTATTTTCATTAACCAAATTAGAATGAAAATTGGTGTAATGTTTGGAAGTCCAGAAACAACCTCTGGAGGAAATGCACTGAAATTTTATTCATCAGTTAGAATGGATATAAGAAGAATAGGTGCCATCAAAGATAAAGATGAAATTATTGGAAACGCAACTAGAGTAAAAGTTGTTAAAAATAAAGTTGCGCCACCATTTAAGGTAGTTGAATTTGACCTAATGTATGGAAAAGGAATAAGTAAAACTGGAGAACTGATTGATCTTGGGGCAAAAGCAGAGATAGTTGAAAAATCAGGTGCTTGGTATGCTTACAAGGGCGAAAAAATTGGCCAAGGAAAAGAAAATGCAAAATTATTCCTTGAACAAAATCCTAAGGCTGCAGCAGAAATAGAAATGGCAATAAGAGAAAAAGCTGGTCTTATTTCTAAAAAAATTGAAGGTAATCCGATTGAGAAAGAAAAAGCAGAATCTCCAGAGGAAGTACCTACGAAAAAAAATTAGCATATAACTTTTAGTTATTAAAAGGCGCTCTTTTGGGCGCCTTTTTTCCCTATAGATATATAGACATCATATAAAAAAGCTGTATTTTAGAAATATGGCAGACAAAACACTTAATGAAATAAGAAGTACTTTTCTCAAATATTTTGAGAAGAATGGTCATAAAATTGTGGACTCTAGTAACTTAGTTCCTAATAACGACCCAACATTAATGTTTGCAAATTCAGGAATGGTTCAATTTAAAAATGTTTTTACGGGGTTAGAAAAAAGAGATTATAAAACAGCAACCACATCCCAAAAGTGCGTAAGAGCTGGAGGAAAACATAATGATCTTGAAAATGTTGGATATACGCCAAGACACCATACATTTTTTGAGATGCTTGGAAATTTTTCATTTGGAGATTATTTTAAAGAAAGAGCAATAGAACTAGCTTGGAATTTAGTTACCAAAGACTTTGGTTTAGACAAAAATAGGCTTTATTTCACAGTTTTTAACGAAGATGAAGAAGCACTTAATCTTTGGAAAAAAGTAACAGGACTGGGAGAAGATAAAATTATAAAGATTGCAACATCTGATAATTTTTGGTCGATGGGTGAAACAGGACCTTGTGGCCCTTGTTCAGAAATATTTTATGATCATGGCGACCATCTAAAAGGCGGGCTACCTGGAACAAAAGATCAAGATGGCGATAGATACATCGAAATTTGGAATTTGGTATTTATGCAGTTTGAACAAATTTCTAAAGAAAAAAGAATAAATTTACCAAAACCTTCAGTTGATACAGGAATGGGGCTAGAGAGAATTGCAGCTTTGCTTCAAGGAACACATGATAATTATGAAACAGATCATTTTAAAAAATTAATAAATTCAATTTCTGAAGCAGTTAAAATTAAACCTGATCAAAAAAATGTTTCTAGTTTTAGAGTAATCGCAGATCATTTGAGAGCAAGTTCGTTTTTAATTGCAGAAGGTGTCTTACCATCAAACGAAGGTAGA